>JBFRWJ010000188.1:0-4964 GCA_051439525.1 Spirulina sp.
GATAGAGACTCCCTGGCGCGCCGTGACAGACGAGGTGCAGGCTGGTAAAACCTCGCTGTTGCCGCAAATAATCGCCGATCTCAAGGATGCCATCTCGGGCGGGATCGAGTACCAAGACCGTCGCACCCGCAATCACTCCCGTGACCAAACGATGAGAATCCGCCACGCTGGGGTCGATAACCACCAGCATTCCCCGTCCTCGGGGCGCGAGACTCTTTTTGTGGTTGATGCTGTCTGCCTGAATGGAATAATTCATTTTTGCTCTCACCTTCCTCCGAATCCAATTCAAATTTAGCGTTTGTCAATAATCCGGCATTTAATTGGGAAGCCGATATCAGGATAGCTTGCCGATCGCGCGATCGCATCGGGAAAAAAACATAATTTAATTCTTCCCAATTCCCCGCTATTAACTATCAACTATCAACTGTCAACTCATCTCACTTCTTTGAGACTTTCGACACTATTGGTAAACAGTTCGGTAAATAAGCTAATCACCTTGCGATTTTCCCGCACTTTGATGTTAACGCTGACGGACATTCCCGATTGTAGGGAGATTTGGCGATCGCCGGCGGGTAAAAACTGTTTGTCCAAACTAACTTTCGCCGGGAAGCGGAAATATTGATAGACTTCATCCGGGGCGAGGGCATCGGAACCAATGGAAAGCACCTCACCTTTCACATCGCCAAATTCACTAAAGGGAAACGTGTCGAAACGGACATCGGTTTTCATCCCCGAACGCACGAAGCCGATATCTTCCGTGGTAATGAACACTTCGGCAATTAAATTATCTTCGGGAACGATCGAGAGGAGAGTTTCGCTGGGGTTGGCCACGAATCCTTGATAAGCCTGCAAGTCGAAGACCTTCCCCCCTACCGTCGCCGTCACTTCTTGATATTCCAAAGTTTGCTCGAGCTGGCGGATCTTGCCCTCGAGTTCTTTGATTTGCTTGTCGTTCCCGACGATAATATTGAGAACCGCTTGAATGAGTTGGCTGTCAATTTCGGCAATGCGCTTGTTATTTTGGGCCATCGCATCCCGCGCATCTTTCACGGTCACGGTCGCGGTATTGATGGATTCCTGTTGCGCTTGGGCGACATCCAATTGCAAGCGGCGTTGTTCTTCTATAAGTTGGGCGATATCGGCTCCCCGGGTGTCGATTTTTTGACGCTGTTCCTCCATTTCCAAGCGAGCATTATCCTGAATTTCTTGGAGTTGCGCCCGGCGATCGCTGACGCTTTGACGCTGTTTGTCATACTGATAGCGGGCCATGGCCCCCTGTTTGACAATAGGAGCCATATCCTTGAGGATTCCCTCCTCAATGGCGAGAGCTTCCGAGGCTTCTTGAATCGCGTGTTGGCTGCGTTGCTGCATCTGTACCAGCATTTGGCGATCGGTGGCTAAATTAGCCCGTCCGTCGGCGAGTTGTACCCGATTTTGTTGTAATTCTCGTCTCAATTGGGCAATTTCTAATTGAGCTGCCGTTTCGCGCGATCGCGCTTCGGCCTGGGTGGCTTGCAACCGTGCTTTTTGAGCGGTATTTAAATTCCCGTCATCGCCACTCAATTGTGCCTGATAGAAGCGATTTTCGGCAATTAGTTCTTCGCGGTTGCGGGTGAGTAACAGGATCGTTGAAGGGAGTTTTAACTCAATAATCGCTTTGCGAATCTGGGTAGAATTTTTGGATTCGATCAGACCCCGATAGAGCTTATTTTCTTCCTCGAGGGATTTTTTCAGCGATCGCGAGGTTTCCAATTCTGCCAAAGCCGCCGTCGAGTCAAAGGCCATCAAGGTTTGCCCCGGCTTCACCACATCTCCTTCCTTGACAAAAACCGCCTCCACCACCCCTTCGAGGGGAGCCTGCACTTCTTTAACCGTTGCTTGGGGCTTGAGTTGACCCGTTGCGGGTACCACCTGTTCGATCTCCGCCATATATGCCCAAGCGACCCCAAAGGTCACGACCCCCAAAATCGTCCACACGATAAAGCGAGACCATAAGGGGGACTGGCGCAACACCACGGGTTGCTCGAAGGGCACATAAGAAGTCATTTGCGTCGATTCCGCCTTCGCCAAGGGTGCGTCCCCTTGGGGAACCAGGGCCGATTCTCGGGGGGATTCCCGTTGGGGGGCTTGTCCGGGTTTTTGATAATCGGGCTTTTTGTCCGCAAAGTTAATGCGTCGTCTTTTGGGTTTGAATCCGTTGCCGTTCATAGGGTCGATGCGATCGAGAGGCTTTGCTCTCTAATTTATACCGCATCGGCTGGGAAAGCGTGGATTTCTTTGGCATCGCTTTGCAGTTGTCGGGGAAATTCACCCAACTTGCTCAGATTTCACAAAAACAGGACGTGATAAAGTTGGGACCGGGGGAGACATTGACCCGTTGAGTCACTCCCGTCCAAGTTCCGTTGGCCACCTCGCAGGCAACGGGACATTGAACTTGGATATCGCGATTGAAACCGATGGAAACAAAACCCGGTAAGGGGGGAAGTCCGCAGACATCTTCACACCCACACACCGACATTTCGTTCCAGACCGTGGTCGTCCAATTGCCATTCCAATTGCCCCCGACGGTTTCGCAAGTCACGGGACATTTTAATTGGGCATCGCTATTATCCCAAATCGGACCGGCTTGGATGTCTGTTGCGAAGGCATTCGCCGCAAACGCGCATGCAGCCACAATAACAAACAGGCAAGAAAATGCCGATCGCAAGACGGCTGCAATCATTGTTTTGAGAGGGGATTTACTCATCGTCTCGACCTCAAATTTTTAATTAACTCGGGATGGGGAAGAATGCGATCGCCCCAGCCAAACCGCAGAGATTTTCGGGTCTGAAGCAGCGATCGCCTTACCCTTTAAACTTGCCAGCGATCGGGATTAAGTTCCGGTTTCGCAAGACTTCGGCGGGATTTCTGATTGGGGAGGATACATGGGGATATTATTGCCATCAACCTTCAAAGACCCATCAGAATTTAAAGGATCGAACGCTTGGGGATAGGAAGGCGGATAGTATTGGGTTTCGTCCGCCGCGATCGTGGTCGTTGCCCGATCGGGAGACAGGGATTGGGTGACGGTTTGACAGGGATTGTAGTTGTAACCCTCATACTGGGGAGCGAGATTTTTCCGCACGTAGACATTCTGCATCATGCCGAGATCTTCATGGATGAGAATGTGACAGTGGAAGACGTATTCTCCCCAATAATCCCAGAAGCGATTTTGGATTTTGACATACCCGGGCGTAACCTTACCCGACTTTTTATCCTTATAAGCCGGCGGCAGGCCGATCGTATCCCACCAACGACCGACTCCCGCTTTATTGAAGCCATCATCGCCCATGTCCGAGGGTTTCGAGGGGGATTTAGAGGGATTGGGATTGACTTTGGTATCAAAGTTGGGGTCGTAGCGTTCTAAGAGCAGGAAGGGATTAACGTGGATGTGGAAGGGATGGATCAAATTGCTGTAGTTGAAGATAATCCATTCTTCACAGGTATAGAGCTTGACCACCTGTACGGTTTCTTCGGACGGGACGTGTTTCGTATAAGTATACTGGTCGGGATGAGCGGGATCGTATTCGCCCACCGTGGGTTGAACGAGAAGATTTGTCGGTTCGGTATAGATGGTTTCCAATCCATCCATCCCGACGTATCCCGTATCATTGATCCGAAACTCCCTCGGGACGGGATAGGCACCGTTTCCCCCTCCACCAAATATGCTGCCGCAGCCGCCCGGTCCTTTGCCAGCCACCGTTGTAATATTGAAGACAACCGGGCGGCAATATTTTGTCCCATCGGGATTTTTGAGGAGTTGTTCTTCCGTAATGGGTTTGATGTAGTTGGGAAATTCTCCCTTAATCGTTGTGGGCATTAATTTGGGCTGGGAAATTTGCCCTTCCACCTGTATCCAAGCGAGAACTTGAGGGGCGGGTTGAGAGCCAGCCGGGCCACCGCGACCCCTGATATTTCCTCGCGATGGAAGCTGTTCTTTCGCAATGACGTAGGTTGCAGCAGTCCCGAGCTGAATTAAAAAGTCGGCTCGATTGGCGGCGGACATATCCCACTGCGCCCAAGGTTCCGGGGCATCCCCAAAGAAACTAATGCCGTCGATCGCCATCAAATGCAGCC
Source organism: Spirulina sp. (assembly GCA_051439525.1). Lineage (GTDB taxonomy): Bacteria > Cyanobacteriota > Cyanobacteriia > Cyanobacteriales > Spirulinaceae > CCY15215. The sequence goes on from JBFRWJ010000188.1 coordinate 4,117, forward strand.
AATCGGCTTTACTCTCGGGAATCCGGACATTAGTACCTTGCGCAAGATCGATGGGTTGGCTCGGATCGATGACTTGCAATAACTTGACGCGGATAAAACCCGATGGTGTTGCGGTTCCATTGACAAAGCGCCAACGGTGCAATTCTCCCACTTTCATCTTTAAGGTGGGTTGGTACGCCCCATTAACTGTAAATTGCACCGTCCCGCCGCGACCGCCGGCAAAACCGCAAGTATAAATACTCTGATCTTTGGGACTATTTTTCTGGACGGTTGTCTGTCCCGGAGGATATGCCGGATCGGGAACTGTAACGGATTCTAGCGCCGAACCGAGCAATTCTTGGATCAGCCAGACCAAATCTTGGTCGACGTGGATTTTGGCTTCCCCTTCTTCTTCGACGATTAGAGCGCCTGCCATGCCGTCTACAATATGGAGGGCGGTGGAACCGTGGGTGTGAGCGTGGAACCAGTGAGTGCCGGGGGCGTGAAATGTGGGTAACTGGACGCAATATTGATGCTTGCCCCCGGGCTTCAACTCAAAGAGCATATCGTCGGAGGAAAGAACCGCTTTGGTGTCATCGGTGCCGCAAACGGGATTGCCATTTTGGTCGAGACTGATGGGGGAAACGTGAAAGCCGTGAAAATGCAAGTTGACCGTGCTGAAATCTCGCGGGCGATCGATCGCTCCCGGATCGCCGGTATAAGCAGAAGGGGGATCGGGGGGAATACGAAAAAAGAACGGGAGATTGATAGCCCCGTCTCTTTAGAGCGGGGTAGAAAATCGACACGGCGGCTTTAGCCGCCCGATAGTCCGATAAACTTGTTGGCTGAAAAAGCAAAAATTTTGATAT
>JBFRWJ010000189.1:0-3603 GCA_051439525.1 Spirulina sp.
ATTCTTCTGAAAGGGCTTGCGGCTCTTGAAAAACGACCCGCAATAAAGGCGGTGCGATAAAGGTAGTCGTAATCACCATCATAATGATAGCCGCCTCGGTTGCTGATGACAGCGCGCCACTCGCCGCACCGACCCCAGCAAATACTAATCCTACTTCGCCTCGGGGGATCATGCCCACGCCAATCGCCAATTTTTTCAAATCGGGCTGGCCGAAAACGGTAAATCCCGTAACTACTTTACCCAGAATTGCCACGACAATCAGGAAGGCAGCAATAATTAATCCTTCTCGGTTGGCAGGAACGGCAGGATTGAGTACGCTTAAATCGGTTCGCGCGCCGACGACCACAAAAAATATGGGAACGAAAATATCGGCAACGGGAATGACTTGTTCTTCAAGTTCTTTGCGTTTTTCCGTTTCCGCTAAGACCAATCCCGCAGCAAATGCCCCTAAAATGGCTTCGAGTTGAATGGCGGCGGCAATGTAGGACAGAATAAAGGCAAAAATCAAGGAAACCAGCAGCAATTGACCGCGAGTGTTCAGTTTTTCGACCAAAGCCGTGTAGAAGGGTTTGAGGAAGCGACCGATCAAAATTGCGCCAATGAGGAATGCACCGGCACTGATGATGAGATAGACAATATTGGTAATTTCAATTTCCCCATTTTTCACTAAACTGGCAACAACAGCGAGAACAATAATCCCGAGGACATCATCCAAGACTGCCGCGCCGATAATAATTTGTCCTTCTTTGGAACTCAATTGTCCGATTTCGGCGAGGACTTTCGCGGTGATGCCGATACTGGTGGCGGTGAGGGCGGCGCCGGCAAAGATAGCGGGAATGGCATCGATCCCGAAGATCAGCATTAAACCGGCCGTTCCCCCGACAAAGGGGACGACGACCCCCACAACGGCGACGATCGCGGCTTGGGGTCCGACGCGAATCAGTTCTTGCAGTTCCGATTCCAAGCCAATTTCAAACAGGAGGAGGATGACACCAAGTTCCGAGAGAACGGAAATGACTTCGCTTTGGGTGGCAAAGACGGCATTGGCATCCTCGGGGGAAAGGTTGGCGGTCAGTTCGAGGAATTGGATAATCAAGGAGTCGCTCGCTTGGGAACCGCCTTCGGGAAAAATGAGGATGTGCAGGGCAGATACGCCGATGACCACCCCGCCCACCAGTTCGCCTAAAACGGGGGGAAGATTAATACGCGCGCAAATTTCCCCACCGATTTTACTGGCTGCATAGATGAGCACCAAACTGAGCAATACACCGGCGAGAACGAGGCTGCTGTCTGCCTCTTCTGCGGTGGCTAAGAAATGAGTAGGAATCCAAGGGAGGAGTTGAGGATCGATAAAGGGAGGGGATGTCGCCCAAGTCATTAGATTAAAGGTCATTGATAGGTCTTATGCAGTTGACATTCTGCACCTTTTGAGGGATTTTCTAGAGGATCTCGAGGGGGTCTGTCTAAGGACTCCCTTGCTACTGAAATCTACTGAGTAGATTGCCAGCCTCGATCGCTTATCCAGAATATCACGATGACTTTTCCGCTTTTCCTCGGTTCTGGGGAAATGGGGCTAAGGGCGCTCTCTCTTCGTCAGAATAGCGATCGCGATCGCTCTGTGTTACAAAAAAGCACAGGATTCACTTGTACGCTTTGCGTCTCTCTGGGTCGGTATCTTTTTTTAAGAACAATTATATTAATCGAGAACTTGTTTTACAATTCTTAATTAAGATATTTCAATCGGCTAAACTCTGCAAAAGTATATTAATATGTTCGGGTTCGTGAGTTGCCATAATGGATAAACGAATGCGACTGGTGGGGACGGTTGGCGGACGAATTGCCGGGGCAAAAATGCCTTTTTCTTGTAACTGTTTTGCTGCATCGATCGCAGCTTGCGGATTTTCTAAACCAATACACAAAATGGGCGATTCAGAAGGAAATAGAGAGAATTGTTGAGTTAAGTTTTGTTTAACTGTCTTGACATTATGCCATAATCTCGATCTGCGTTCTGGTTCTTGTCGAACAATGCCAATCGCCGCGATCGCAGCCGCCGTATCCCCGGGAGATAATCCCGTCGTATAAATCCAAGTTGGGGCGCGATTGCGGAGAAAATCAATTAATAACTTAGAGCCTGCGACATAGCCCCCCAAACTTCCTAAAGCTTTACTTAAAGTACCGATTTGAACGATAGGTTTTCTCGTACAATTAAAATGTTCGACGCACCCCGCCCCCGTACTTCCTAAAACTCCCGTCGCATGCGCCTCATCTACGAGTAGCATGGTATCATACTTATCTGCCAATTCTAACAGTTCCGGCAACTGACATAGATCCCCATCCATACTAAAAACGCTATCGGTAGTTATCAAACAACGGCGATATTGTTGGCGATATTGCTGTAATTTTGTTTCTAAATCTTCGCGATCGCAATGGTCGTATTCCATCGTCGTCGCACCGCTTAGAATCGCCCCATTTTTTAAACTAGAATGATTGTAGCGATCGCCTAAAATTAAATCCCTCTGTCCCACTAAAGCCGCGATCGCCCCCAAGTTTGCCAAATATCCCGAACTAAAAACCAGCGCATCTTCCGTTTGTTTGAGAGCCGCGATCGCCTCCTCCAAGTCCCGATGCAGTTGGCGATGTCCGCTTAATAGGCGAGATCCGGTGCTTCCCGTCCCATAGTCTCGGGTGGCTTTTATCGCTGCTTCTACAAGGCGATCGTCCCCCGCAAGACCCAAATAGTCATTGCTGGCAAAATTAATGACTTCTCGCCCTTCTAAGTTTACCATCGCCCCCCCGCGCCCCGCGATCGCCTTAACAGAACGATACCAATGAGCGCGATGAATGGTTTCCAAAGATTTTTCTAGCCATTCATAAGCCATTAATTCTGGGTAATAGGTAATGGGTAATGGGTAATAGGTAATGGGTAATGGGTAATGGGTAATGGGTAATGGGTAATGGGTAATGGGTAATGGGTAATGGGTAATGGGTAATGGGTAGTTGTTTCTTAACTGGTGACTGACAAAGACAGCCAAGTTTTTATTGTTGTGACCACTTCATCTAAAGGCAGATCTTGAGATTCTTTGGTGGCGCGTTGGACGACTTCGACTTTACCTTCTTTGAGAGAACGTCCGGTAACAATGCGATAGGGAATGCCAATGAGATCGGCATCTTTAAATTTAACACCTGCCCGTTCTTTGCGATCGTCCAAAAGGGTTTCAATTCCTGCCGAATTTAACGCCTCATACAAGTTTTCTGCGGCTTCCATGGCCTTTTTATCGTTGATATTGGGAACGACAATAATAACATGATAAGGAGCGATCGCCGGCGGCCAAATAATGCCATCTTTATCGTGGGATTGTTCCACCGCAGACTGTGCCAAACGGGAGACTCCCACCCCATAACATCCCATAAAAAACGGGAATTCTTTCCCATCTTCGCTGGTAAAGGTTGCCCCCATTGCTAACGAATATTTTGTTCCCAATTGGAAGATGTGTCCTACTTCAATTCCCCGTGCCGATTTTAAGACTTGTTCGGGATCGCGGACGCAGCGATCGCCGGCTTCAGCTTTACGCACATCAACCACTAATTTAGGCAGGGGATATT
>JBFRWJ010000190.1:0-11956 GCA_051439525.1 Spirulina sp.
GGACGGATGTGGATATGTTCCGACACCGATTATTGTCGTAAAAAACAACAAGAACGCAAACAAACAATTCGCAAGCTACAATAAGCACAAACCCCCACCCAACTCAAACATCATGATAAAATTCTACAACAGCCATATTTCTTCCAATACTCGTCGCGTCTGGGTTGCTCTCCTCGAGAAAAACCTAGAATTCGAGGAGATTTTTATCCAACTCAACCAAGGCGAACAATTTAAACCCGAATTTCTGGAAATCAATCCCTTTCATCACATTCCCGTGATTATTGATGATGGTTTCAAAGTCTTTGAATCTTTAGCGATTCTTGACTATCTTGAAGCCAAATATCCCGAACCGCAATTAATGCCTACAGATGCGGAAAGTATTGCCAAAATTCGTATGGTAGAATTAGTGACGTTAAACGAACTCATACCCCCAACGTTCCCCTTAATGAAGAAAGCGTTAGAGTTTGAAGTTCCTCCCGAACAATTGGAAAAATCGCAAAAGCAAGTTGCCACGGTTTTACAATTTTTTGAAGACCAACTCGACGAAAATCAACCCTATTTTCTCGGCGATCGCTTAACCTTTGCCGATATTGTTGCGGGAACCACCGTTCCCACTTTATATTATTTCGGAATTTCCTTAGAGGAATATCCTAAAGTCACAAAATGGTGCGAAAATTTACAACAACGAGAAAGTTGGCAAAAAACCACCCCATCTCCCGAAACTATTGAAGCTGCCAAAGCAGGAATCAAAAAGATTTTGCAACGCAGTTAATGCGCCTACTGGGCGGGAAATCCCCGCCTAAATTCTTTACTTTTTAAGTGTATGAAAACTCTACTTGATGTTAAAAACTTAAGTAAATCCTACGGCAACATTAAAGCCTGCGATCGCATTTCTTTTCATCTCTATCCCCGTCAAGTTCTCGGCATTGTTGGCGAGTCGGGATCGGGAAAATCAACATTATTGAAGGCGATCGCGGGACAATTGGCTCTGGATGAAGGAGAGGTGATTTATCACAGCGATCGGGGTCACTCTTTGAATTTATGTGAGCTTTCCGAACCCCAACACCGTCGCCTCATGCGCGGAGAATGGGGGTTCGTGCGCCAAAATCCTCGCGACGGACTGAGAATGAACGTTACCGCAGGGGCAAATATTGGCGAGCGCTTGTTAGATATTGGGGTGCGCCATTACGGTAAAATTCGTGCAGAAGCGTCCCGTTGGTTGCAAGAGGTGGAAATTGCTCCCGAGCGAATGGATGCGCTTCCCGCGACATTTTCTGGGGGAATGCAGCAACGCTTGCAACTGGCTCGAGTTCTCGTCACGCAACCGCGTTTGGTGTTGATGGACGAACCCACGGGAGGATTGGATGTTTCCGTACAGGCGCGATTATTAGATTTATTGCGCTCTTTAGTCAGAAACTTTAGTCTTAGTGTTATTTTAGTGACTCACGATATTGGCGTAGTTCGTCTGTTAGCCGATCGCTTGCTGGTGATGAAAGCCGGTAAAGTTGTCGAAGAAGGAATCAGCGATCGCGTCCTCGACGATCCCCAACATCCTTACACCCAACAATTGGTTAGTGCCACTTTAATTCCCTAATGATTCGGAAAAATGACAGATCTCGTGACTTTAAAGACATCCGAATATTTATCCGATCGCACTGTGCTTTATGCTCAAAGTATTGAAAAACAGTTTACACTGCACAGTCAAGGCGGAATTGAACTCCCCGTATTGCCGGGAACTTCTCTTAAAGTTAATACCGGAGAATGTGTTGCCTTAGTCGGGGAATCCGGTGCGGGAAAATCGACCTTTATGCGCTCTCTTTATGGCAATTATAGCATCGATCGCGGCAATATTTGGGTCAAGCACGAACAAAGTTGGCTGAATTTGCCCCAACTCGAACCCCACGAGCTCATCGCAGTGCGTCAAAAAACAATCGGATATGTCAGCCAATTTTTGCGCGTGATTCCTCGTATTCCCGCTCTCGATATTGCGGCCGAACCTCTGCTAGAATTAGGCATGAATTTAGAATTTGCTTATGACAAAGTTAAGACACTGCTAACCCGACTTAATCTTCCCGAACGTCTTTGGCAACTGTCTCCAACAACCTTCTCGGGCGGAGAAAAACAGCGAATTAATCTGGTGCGCGCTCTCGCCGTAGATTATCCGATTTTACTACTGGACGAACCCACATCAGCCCTCGATACGAAAAATCGTCAAATGGTTATCGAATTATTAGAAGAACGGAAAGCAAATGGAGTCGCTTTAATTGGCATTTTCCACGATCGCGATGTCAGAAAGCAACTGTGCGATCGCGAATTACTCTTTCAACGAGTAACGAGTAACGAGTAGAGAAGTCATTCCCCATTTCCCAAAATAATGAACGAACAAATTTACACGAATTATCGCTTACAACTTAGAGACCGCGAAGTGCTCGGCACTTTAGTAGTGCGAGATGGCGCGATCGCGGAGATTCAACCGGACACCGTCTCTATCGGACATAACGGAGAGGGAGATTATCTCTTACCGGGTTTGATCGAACTGCACACCGATAATCTCGAACGCTGCATGAGTCCCCGTCCCGGTATAAAATGGCCCTTGGAAGCGGCTGCGAGTTACCACGATCGCGATCTGATTACGGCTGGCATTACAACAGTATGCGACGCGATCGCGATCGGAGATGTCAAACCGACTTCCACTCGCCTCACTCACTTCGATCCGATGATTCAGGCTGTTTCTGAAGGACAAAAACACGGTCGCTTTGCTGCCGATCACCGCCTGCACTTACGCTGTGAGGTATCTTATGCCAACGTTTTTGATATCGTATCCGACTACGGCGAACATCCTCTTTTATCTCTTGTTTCTGTAATGGATCATACTCCAGGACAAAGACAGTTCGTTAAAATAGAAAAATACACGGAATATTATATGGGGAAGTATGGCATTTCGCGCCAAGAAATGGAAGAATTTATTCAAGTTCGTCAAGAGAAACAACAAAAGTACGCCGAACCCAATCGCCAAGCCATTGTCGAAATGACCCAAACCAAGGCAATTTCTCTAGCCAGTCACGACGATGCAACTCTCGATCACGTCAGGGAAGCCGTGAAAGATGGTGCCGCGATCGCAGAGTTTCCCACCACCTTAGAAGCAGCCAAGGAATCTCGCCGTCACGGGTTGCAAATCTTGATGGGATCGCCGAATCTCGTTTTAGGGGGATCGCACTCGGGCAATATCTCGGCCATAGAATTGGTAGAATTTGATTTGGTGGATATTTTGTCCTCGGATTACGTGCCTCGCAGCCTTCTCCAATCTATTTTCACGATCGTGGAAAAGTTAGGAAAACCCTTACACGAAGCGATGAAATTAGTCACGGAAAATCCAGCTAAAGCGATCGGTTTGGATAGCGATCGCGGCAGTTTAGAAGTTGGCAAACGTGCCGATTTTATTACCGTACATGATGATGGCATCGTTCCTCGTCTAACCTCTGTTTTTTCCCAAGGCAAGCGAGTCGGTTAAACAAATAACCAACAACAAATAACAAATAACAAATAACAAATAACCAATGAAAAATGACAACCGATCGATTTATCGTTTATGCTTGTCCGGTGGGAGAACTCAATCAACAGATTGAATTATATTTACAGAAAAGTCAAGAATCTTGTGGAAAAAACCGAGCGCATTGGTATATGCCTCACTGTACCCTGACGGGCTTTTTTAAGGATGAACTGTCGGCTGTTCCGATGTATTTAGCAGCGTTACAACAGGCGTACCACCAAACCAAACAAGATAATATTTCTTTAGAAGTTTGCTTGAAAACTTTGATTTTTCATCCGGACTGGCACGGTTTGGAAATTGAAGCGTCGGGACTGCAAACGCTGACGAAAACGTTTATTAAATTAGCTAACTCTCCGACGCGATCGCAAGCAATTCGTCCGAAAGAATGGCTGCATTTAAGTTTTGCTTATCAGTTTGAGTGGGAACATCGAGAAACGCTAATTCAACTTGCAGAAGAGATCGATCCTTTTGCTCCCGTGACTTGGGAATTGCGCTTTTATCAACGTCATGAGGATTGGTCTTGGACCTGCCACGGGAGTCATCCATTAACGAATTAACAGAAAAAGAGACAAGGTATTTGTTCCCTCATCTCCTTTCTTGAGGTACATTCTACTCATTCTTTCACCCTGACGAAGAAGAGAACTTGACCAAGAATCGCGATCGCGTTACTCTTCATAACTCTTTTTCCTCTTTTTTTCTCAGTGGTTCTGACGCTTAAGCATTGAAGAACCTCCCAACGCAACGATTGCCAATAAACCGAGAATTGATGTAGGTTCGGGAACGCTATAAGTCACGACGCGAATCCAATCCCCCGGTTCGGTGACACTCATAGAAACCTCGAGCTTGTTCGTACCGACCACATTATAAAAATCATTGGTATCTTCCATCCCTCTCCACTGAAAAATGCGGCCGAGAGCGTCCGTGTCGGGATAAATCGTGTTGGGATGACCTAACAAATCGGTCGAGGCCCCCTCTAATTTTCCCCACGGATCGGACATCACGCCGATAATGTTCGCATCAAATTCCCAACGGATATCACTCAACTCGAAACGTCCCTTTTGGGAGGTGGGGGTATTCAGGAAAATCATATGACTGTCTACCCTTGTCCCCTTCGGAATCCAAACATTTTCACCAATATTATCAATTTGAATATCTCGGGTCAGCAACACATCTTGCTTTTCATCAAATCCCAGCATTAAGCTAGGGTGTTCCTCACCCGGATCGTCATCCCACACGGAATACGGCGCATTAATTTTTTGACCGCCACTGCCAACCGATAAAATAGCCGCTTCGGCAGGTGCAGCGATCGCACCTAAAACAGCAGTGCCGAGCAAAGCCAATAATACTTTTTTCATCGCAACCTCCGAGGATTTTCTCTATTTTGTGTTTGTTTAACTTTCTCACCAAACGAGTTCACCCTCGGGTTAAGAAAGCCTCAGCAATACAAATTCATTATTTTTCTCCTACAGCATAATTTTAACCTTTTGGCAACCGAGAAACCTATGGTTTTTAATATTCTTTTACAAAATAAAAACAAAGCGATCGCGATCGCGTAAAGATTTTTTACGAGAAAACACTGAGCGATCGGGGTGGTCTCAATCTGTGGAATTTTCGGAGTATCCCCATGAAAAAACCCCCTACTGGTTGGCAAGTAGAGGATGCGATCGATTACAACTACAATCTTGGTAAAGTTAGAGTTAGAGAGTTTCTTCTTGCTATTTACGTTTGAGGAGAGAAGAACCCCCCAATGCACTAATAGCTAACAAACTGAGGAGAGATACGGGTTCGGGAACATCAGCAACGGTAACGACGCGAATCCAATCTCCCGGCTCGGTTACTGTCATAGTCACAGCTAAAGTATTTGGTCCCACTTCAAAATAATCATCAACCGAATCAGGGTCTAGTCCCCGCGCAAGCAACTTGCTGGGATATAATGTTCCCTCAGCCTTTAAAATATCATTAGAAGCAGCTTCAAGATTACCCGGGCCATCAGACATCACACCTAAAATATTCCCATCAAATTCCCAGCGGACATTATCTTTCCTTAACCATTTATTTCCGGGAGTATTCATAAAGATCATGTGGCTGCTGACTCTCGTTCCGGCTGCAATGATTCCACCGTCAACCGCTAAATCCTCCGTTAGTAAAACATTTTGCTTTTCGTCAAACCCGAGCATGAAATCTGCATCTTCAAAACCCCCTTCAGTGGCATCGTCAACGACAGAAGCCGGAGCATCAATCAATTTACCGCCACGACCCACAGATAAAATAGCTGCTTCGGCAGAAGTGGCGATCGTACTGAAAACTGCCGTACCGATGAGAGCGAATAGAAGTTTTTTCATGGTGTTTGCGCTTTCCTCTTGCGGATGGATGTGTTGTCTTTTCTTGTCTATCCGCATAATAACCATGTCCGTTACGACGTTTCTAGGTAAAATCCCAAGTTTTACTGAAACTTTAAATACATGAGGGATTTTGTGAATACACCGTAAAGTCACGCAATTCTCTCTCTTTTTTTGCTCTCACTAGAGGATATTCTGGATCTCCCATTTAAAATTGCTCGATCCCCAGACCTGACAGAGTTTGAGAATTTGATTTCGATTTTACTCCGTCCAGAATAATTTAAGAGAGTTAAGGAAAATTCAATACATGCGATGCAAAATATACTCGGCCAAGTCACCCAAAGCTCGAGAGCATTCTGAGGGTTTGAGGGTGTCGAGATGCTCGATCGCCTTGCGAGAATGATATGCCGCCAGTTCCCGGGATTTTTCAATGCCTTGACTTTCTTGCACCATCGCGATCGCTTTCTCTAAATCTCCCTCTTCACTAAATTCTCGTTCGATTAAGGTCGTCAGATAAGGATTCTCCTCCATAGCATAAAGTACCGGCGCTGTCAAGTTCCCACTGGCGAGATCGGACCCTGCCGGTTTCCCCAACACGTCACTCGAAGCCGTAAAATCCAAAATATCGTCAACAATTTGAAAGGCCAAGCCAAAATGACGACCGTAATGATAAATATCCCGCGTAATTTCGTAGGGGGCATCGCTTAAAAGTGCTGCAGATTTAACACTATTCGCCATTAACGAGGCAGTTTTGTAATAACTCTTTTCTAGATAAGATTCAAGAGAGATATTCGTATCAAAGCGATTGAGACCTTGTTGAATTTCTCCCTCAGCAAAATCGCGAATGACCTCAGATAGCAATTTCACCACTTCGAGATTGTCTAAATTGGCTAAATACCAAGAAGATTGAGCAAATAAGAAATCTCCCGCCAAAACCGCAATACGATTGCCAAACAGACTATTCACCGTTGCCACCCGTCGGCGAATATCCGATTCGTCCACCACATCATCGTGAACGAGACTGGCAGTATGAATCATCTCGGTAATTTCTGCCAAACGACGATGACGAGGCGTAATCTCTTGGTCGAGCATGGTTCCGCGAGCGACCAACAAGACGATCGCGGGTCTCAATCGCTTGCCTCCAGCCCCAAATAAATGTTCTGCTGCAGCACTGAGGATTGGGTGTTTTGCACCGATCAGTTTTTTTAAGTTTTCCGCTAAGATTCCCAGATCGGCATCGACTGGGGAAAAAAGAGATGTTACTGAGGTCATTTGTTTGCCGCGTTTGGCGAATGTTAAAAAACTTACATACTTTTTAACATATTTTAACATCAAAAAGAGATTTCGGGAGGAAAGGCAGAAGGTCAAATTTTTCGGATTTCCCGTCTTTCCTCCCGAACGATCGCGGGAAAAATTATAATAAGCCCACCAAATGTAACGGACCTTTACCCACGAGCAACTCGATCGCCAGAACTAAAAAACCTAACATGGCCAAGCGACCGTTCCAAACCTCTGCGGCGCTGGTCATCCCCCATTCCCATTTTTCCGGGGGATAGAGCTTGACGGTTTTTTCCATGCGCTTCACGTCCGCAAAACTTTGGGGGGGATTCGAGAGGGCTTTCATCACTAAAGTCTTCAGGGATTCGATGAAAAGCGGATGAGTATTTAAAGCCGGAACGCGACCAAAATTAGTAATCCCTGCTTCTTCGGCAATTTCGCGATATTCAATATCAATTTCTTGGAGCGTTTCGATATGTTCGGACACAAAACTGATCGGCACCACCACAATATCTTTCACTCCCGCTTCTCCCAAGGCGGCGAGAGCATCTTCGGTGTAGGGTTGGAGCCATTCTACCGGACCGACGCGACTTTGATAAGCGAGGGTATGCTCGTTGGGGCGATTTAGGGTTTTCATAATGAGGCGGGTGCATTCCTCAATTTCCTTCTGGTAGGGATCTCCCGCTTCTTCAACATAGCTGACGGGAACCCCATGAGCGCTGAAGAAAATATGCACGTTATCGGGATGGGGAAATTTATCTAATTCTGTCGCGATCAGGTCTGCCATCGCTTGCAGGTAATGGGGTTGGTCGTACCAAGACGCAATGGCGGTATAGCGAATTTTAGCAAGTTGGGGGTCTTCTTGCCAAAGGCGATCGAGCAGGCGAAAGGACGAGCCGCTCGTACTGATGGAAAATTGAGGATAAAGGGGCAGAATGACCAACTCATCGATCGCATCCTTTTCGATCTCGGCGATCGCTTCTTCGGTAAACGGATGCCAGTAGCGCATGCCGATATAAATCTTCGCATTGCATCCCTGTTCGCTTAATTTGGCTTGTAAGGCTCGTCCTTGTTCTTCCGTAATTTTTCGCAGGGGGGAGCCGCCGCCAATTTGTTTGTAATTCTCTTGGGAGGTCTGGGTGCGCCGGGTGGAAATCAACCAAGCTAAAGGCTTTTGCAGCCAAGGGAAGGGCAAGCGAATGATTTCGGGATCGGAAAATAGATTAAACAGAAAGGGGCCAACATCTTCGAGCTTGTCCGGACCCCCTAAATTGAGCAATAATACACCTATATTATTATTGGCAGTCATAACAATTTTCTAAATTTTTTCAGATTCTTTACTAAGTTTAACAATAATGTTGTTTTTTCGTTAATCTGAGATAACAGAAGATTAGGGCAAACGAGGAGTTGTTATCTTGGCTACGATTCTCAGACCTCTCAGCTATCGTTACCAGTGGTTATACGACAGCATTACTCGCCTTTCAGCTTTGGCGGTAGGTGGAGAGGTACGCTTTCGTCAATTAGCATTACAAGACTTGCCGATCGCTCGGGATACCGAGATTCTCGATTTATGTTGCGGTGCGGGTCAAGTGACGCGGTTTTTAGTGCGCCGATCCGATCGCGTCACGGGGTTGGATGCTTCTCCCAAAGCGATCGAACGCGCTCGCCAAAATGTCCCCCAAGGGAACTATGTGGAAGCCTTTGCCGAGAAGATGCCCTTTGCCGAGAATACCTTCGATATCGTGCATGTTAGCGCCGCCTTACACGAAATGAACCCCGAACAATTTCAGCAAATTCTGCAAGAAGTGTATCGAATTTTGCGACCGGGGGGAATATTTGCGATCGTTGACTTTCACCAACCGACGAATCCTCTATTCGTGCCGGGTTTGGCAGTTTTTATGTGGCTGTTTGAAACCGAAACGGCATGGCAATTATTGGAGAGAGATTTAATTGCAGAATTGCAGAAAGTCGGGTTTCAAGATTGCGATCGCGTCCTTCATGCTGGGGGAAGTTTGCAGGTGCTCCGCGCTCAAAAATAAGATTAAACCCGCTTCTATGGATTTTGCCTAAATTTTTTCTCACTGGCAGCATTTTCTATCTGATTGCGGAATATTTCCATCATGGCAAGAACTTCTTGGTGTAATTCTATATATCCTGCTCGATCGATTAATAAATAATCGCCATGTGCAATACTATTTCTTGCTTTTAAAAGTTGCGTATCAATCAATACACATTTTGTAGAGTAAAAAGAAAAGTCTATTCCTAGAATATATGTAATTTCCTTCAAGATATCAGAAGAAAGGTTTGAGTCCGTAGAGATTATATCCTTGGGTAACTTGCACCTTTCATCTAGTTCGGTAAGAAAAAAATCACAGATAGGTATATATAAAGATGGTTTATTAGTTTCTTTTGCCTCAGTAAGTTTTTCTTTCATTGCTAAAGCCAAAAAATTGCTCGAAAGTTCTTTATATGTTAATCTTTGTAATCTGATATAGTCGAGGTAGGCATTAGCTGCAAATTTGATAAAGCCTTCCCAATGGGCATAAAGAATACATATTCCACTCCGAACTAATATGTTGTGTTTATTTAGAGAAAAATTCCTTTGTTCTATTAAAGATCTCATCGCAGCTAATTCTTTTTTTCGCCACACAAGATCGTCCGATAATTTTTTATTAAGTTCTTCTAAAGTTCGGATTTTCATGATGGGGCAAATATTTTCCTACCAAGGGGAATTAGATAAGGTAAGCGCCTGGTAGCATTAACTCCCGCTCCCGACCATTTTTTATAAGTTTCATGAGACCAAACACTTTTTATTCGGCTCAATATTTCATGGGTTGGAGGAGGATTTTGATAGTAATATCCAATCCCTAACGCGATGACCTCATAGGCAGATAATAAAAAGCCCCCAATAAATCTATCCTGTTCTGCTTTATATCGCTTGAAGCTATTATCTCCCATTACTTTATCAAGAATACTAAAAGTTTGATTGAACGCATTCTCTATATTGCTGCTATCCCAATCTTGTTGAGTCGCCATTTTACGCATACTCTCTGTTAAAAAAATATGAACATCTCCTCCCAATTGTTTCAGATTTTTCTCGTCTTTATCAAAAAGGAGAACAAAGCGTAAAACCAATTCCATATCATATTGTTCTTCATAGAGCCTATCGCTTAAAGCAATACAATTTTTAAACAATTTTTTATCTGCAAGAGAGCGTATTAATTCATACATATTTTTGTTTAACATTAAAAGAATACAATTTCTTACTTCTTGTGGTGTTGCAATTGAACCTCCTGTATTGAGGCGTTGAAATAGCTCGTATTTAACCATCTCATCACTTTCTTTTTCAACAATATTAACAGCAATTTTTGCACGTTTTATCAGTAAGCGTTGAGTTTGGGTAAGAGAGTTGTTTGGATCGTCTGGATCGTCCCATTTTTTTCCTTCCAAAGAGGGTAAATATGTGGTTTTTTCAAGGGCAAAAGGTGTGTTTTCTTCTGGATCGATTGGTTGAATCAAACCCACAAATTCATATATGGTTGAAAGTCTTTGTAATCCATCAATAACATCCCAAATTCCATCATCTCTTTGACTAACAAAAATCGGTGGAATTGGTATCCCTAAAAGAATCGATTCTATAAAAGTTGATTTTTGACTCTTTGACCATCTGAAAAATCGTTGAAAATCGGGGTGAATATCGATTTCTTGATGTTCGTAAAGGCTAATCCATTCACCAATTGACATTGAGTAACCATCAGTCCGAATGTCTTGTCTGGTTGTGTCAATTTCTTCTTGTAAGGACATGACTTTAAATATCCTAGTTTAATTACTTTAATTGATATGTTTTAATTCTTTGTCATAGATTATGACACCACGATCTATACTATACCACTAAGAGCAAGTATTTATTGTTGAGTTCCCAGAACCCCTCAAAACCCCGATCGCCCCAAAAATTGCCCCAGTCGAGATCGTCCCGAGCGATCGGGACACGCTCTCGGTACAATAACCCTAGTCAAAAAGAAATTGGCTGCGATTAGAGCGTCGGAGATCGCTTCATTTTCAACCAATCAAAAATTTGCACGACACTAATTTCAAGCTCGATTCCAGTCAGTACGGGCACGCGATCGTCTCGAACGAAAATAACAGGTTCTTGTTTGGGTCGAAAAACAAGAATAGAGCGATCGCTCGGATCGATAAACCAACCTAATTCGCACCCATGTTTCAAACAATGTAAAATATTAGCCGTAACGCGATTGGAAGATGGGTCTGGAGAGAGAATTTCAATTGTCCAATCGGGAAATGAGTTAAACTTATTAACGAGCTCTCCTTCTGGTGTCAAAGGAATTCGCTCCCAACGCAACACGGAAATATCGGGAACGAGGGAGCGCTCCCCGAAAGTACAGCGCAACTCGGGAAAAGCACAAGCAATCTCTGCACTTTCTCCAATTTGATTAATGGCTTCGCAAAGTTTGAATTGTAATCGACTGTGTTGAGTCTGAGGCATGGGTTTTTGTCTGGCTTGTCCGTCATATTCCCATGCTGGTGATTCCTCAATGTAGGGGTGTTTAAGGAAAGTTTCAAGCGTTAAAGGTTTAATAGGTGTGGCAGTCATGGTAATAATATTTCCCCTTTGTCTTAATAATGACATAAATTGGGAGAGATGCGATCGCGTGCTTTATGCCGAGAGAAGTTTGCAGATGCTCCGCACCCAAAAATGAGAGAGCAATTGCCTTCCCATTTCATTGCTCGACGTTCCTAGAAACCGCCCCACCCCTGTCTCTTATACACA
>JBFRWJ010000191.1:0-7312 GCA_051439525.1 Spirulina sp.
ACGAGCAACCGAATTATTAGAATTCACCGATCGCGAATTAACCGCCAACGAACGACAAGAATTAAGCGAACTGCAAAGCGAAAGCGATCGCGTCATGCTCTGCAAAGCTCAAGCGGCGGCTATCTTAAGCTGGCGCGGCCATCGCGTTCCCAAGCCTCAGTAATTATGCCCGACTATATCCCTGTTTCATTGCGAAAACAAATCGAAGAAAGCGATCGCAATTTCTCCAAACTTTTGTATAATTAAAAAAACAGATTGAGAAAAACGCAATGGCCAGTAAAACTGAAACAGACATAGAAGAATTGAGAAATTTAATCCTCGCATTGGATACAAAGATAGAAAAGCGCTTTGACCAACAGGAAAAAAGAATCGATAACCTAGAGACAACCATTAAAGTGGGTTTTACCGAAGTCAAAGGAGATTTCAAGCGACTTGACGAACGAATTAATGGTGTAGAAAAGA
The DNA here is from genome assembly GCA_051439525.1 of Spirulina sp. Taxonomy (GTDB): domain Bacteria; phylum Cyanobacteriota; class Cyanobacteriia; order Cyanobacteriales; family Spirulinaceae; genus CCY15215. The sequence goes on from JBFRWJ010000191.1 coordinate 463, forward strand.
GATTGGACGATACTCGTTTAACCTTAGAAAGTAAAATTAACGATACCCGCTCCACACTAGAAAGTCAAATTTCCGTGACAAATGCTCGCTTGAATGCCATTACAATTGGATTTTTTGGCATGGCAGGAATTTTAATGACTGGACTTTTAACCATTCTCAGTAAAGTGGTTTTCTTTCCGAATAATTTGTCTTAAAAAAGAAGCGATCGCGATCGATAATGGATCGAAGCAGCAATTATGTTCGAGCAAATTATGAGTAAGATCGAACCCAAAAGCGATCGCCAGCTATTCCAAGACATCCGCCAACTCATCGACACAGCCAAACAACGCGCCGCCATTGCCGTCAACGCCGAACTTACTCTGCTATACTGGCAAGTGGGCGATCGCATCCGAACGCAAATTTTGCAAGGCGATCGCGCCGAATACGGCAAGCAAATTATTAACACCCTTTCTCAACAACTCACACAAACCTACGGTAAAGGCTGGAGTTCCCGACAACTGCGCCAGTGCGTTCAATTTGCCGCAAGTTTCCCCGATTTGGAAAAATTGCACGCAGTGCGTGCCAAATTGACTTGGACGCATCTCCGAATCCTTGGTAGCATTGAAGACCCCCTCAAACGGGATTTTTATATCGAAATCGCCCAACTCGAAAAATGGAGTACCCGCCAACTGCAAAACCGGATCGACTCCATGTTATTTGAACGTACCGCCCTTTCCCGCAAACCCGAAAGCACCATTCGCCACGATTTAGATCGCCTGCGACAAGAGAACGAACTCTCCCCCGATTTGCTCCTGAAAGACCCCTACATTTTGGACTTCTTGGAACTGAGCGATCGCTACCTCGAAAAAGACCTCGAAGATGCCATCCTGCGCGATATCGAGCAATTTCTCCTCGAACTCGGAGCCGGATTCACCTTCATCGCCAGACAAAAACACTTGCAAATTGATGGCGACGACTTTTATCTCGATCTCCTCTTCTACAACCGAAAACTCAAACGCCTCGTCGCGATCGAACTCAAACTCGGCAGCTTTCAACCCGGAGATAAAGGACAAATGGAATTATATCTGCGCTGGCTAGCTAAACACGAACGAGAACCGGATGAAAACCCACCTCTCGGTATAATTCTTTGTGCGGGCAAAAAACAAGAACAGATCGAACTGCTAGAGTTAGATAAAAGCGGCATTCACGTTGCCGAATATCTCACCATCTTACCTCCTAAAGAAGTATTACAAGCACGGCTTCAACAAGCGATCGCGAATGCCAGACAGCGACTTGCCATTGAGGAGGACTCAAAGTGAACGAAGCAGAAATGAGAGCAGAACTCATCGATCGTTGATAATTGTTCATTGCAAAAACAACAGGTTAATTGTTTATCAACATTCCTGAAGATTGGGACTCATTCTCATCTCCTGAAGATAGTCTAGATAGAAGAGGAAGAGACTGTGAGGAACGAAAGATGCGTTACGAAGGTCAAGAACTCAGACCCTACGTTAAAGTAGAAGATGGCGATTCCGAAGCGGCAGTCAAAGAGCGATGCAAAGAACTGGCCGATCGCCTGCTGGGAGTCGTGTTAGCCATGCGCTTGTCCATCAATTCCTCGTCACCCCCTTGGCTCGATCGCGAGTCTCCCAAAATCGCCTTCAATCGGATTCGCCAGATGCTTCACGCGCTAGATCGAGTTTTGAAAGAACGCTACAGAGGCACGCAAAAGTTAGAGGAATTGTCCCGACTCGAGCGCTCCCCCGATCGCCGAACCGCTTCAACGCCACTCCTTTTAGCCATTGGAGCCTTGCTTCATTCTCATAAGGAATGGACAGCCTCTAACTTTCATGATATTCGCTCCGCCGTCGCGATCGAGAAATTATTTTTAGACTGTCAGGAACCCGAACCCTATCCCAAATGGATCGTTGATAAAATTCCTCGGTTAATTGCTTTGAAAAATATCTATCGCAACGCTTGTAAATATTGCAGCCATTCTCATCAACAATTACCCGAAATCGGGGTTTACAAAGACGGGAAGTTATCATTTGACCCCCAAGAATTAACAGTAGCACTGGCAGGAGTCATGAAACGCCTATTCTCAACTGATTCCGATGAGAGTGTGGGTGCGAGTGTGGGTGCTGACGCACTTTTTTGCATCAGTTTGGCTTATGAAGCGCGTCATGGGGGTAACATTAATTTCCGAGCTTTTGAGTCGTTTACAGAAGCGATTAAAGCCGCGATCGAGCATCAGAATCATGACGCTCTGGGAACTTTTACTCATTTTGAATTCCGACGGCATCTCTTGCCCCATATCGGCGGGAAACAGGCTCAAAAATCTCAGGAATTACTCGAATGTCTTCTCAACAAGTTATTCGAGGGAAAAGAGCAACTCCCGCAAACTGCTTGGATATCTTTCGATCGCTTTTGGGCAATCCGCCATTCAACCAGTCTGAAAGAGTGGCTCGAGAATACGGCAGCATCGAAACCGACCCAACTTTTAGCACTCTTTCCCCCCTGTAACCTTCCCACATCTAGTAATTTCATTCAAGCCCTGGGTTGCTCTAATTTTTATGCCTTAGAACTGGAAAAAGACTATAAAGACTATGCCTTCAAAGTCGCTTTCAACTGCTCCCCCAACCAACTCAGTTGTCAAACCATACCCGATGATATTTGGCAGCGTATTTCTACAGCCGTTCAACTATTCCAGAGCCATCGAACGCCCGATTTCGAGGGGAAGTCGGAGGGAGAGCCAAAGTTTTCGGTAACTTGGGCGTATTTCATGCAGATCCTCTATGTTTTAGAACATATTTATCCCGAGGAATTCTTCCAGTTAAGCGTCGTTCGCCCCGATTCTCCCCAAGAACTCGGCGATCGCAATATCATTATGCTGCCCCGAAAAGTTCCCAATCTCGAAATCGATCTCAAACCCGTTGTCGAAAAATTCGAGCAACAGCTCAAACCTGCCATTCAAGACCTGCAAGCCCAGATTAAAAGAGGGGAAAAACTCCTCCAAACTCAGCAGTCTCGAGCAGAACTGGCCCAGTTGAAACAGAAGCTCGCCCAACAGGAAAAAGAAGTTTTGACCGCGATCGATTGGATGGATGCCAAACTTCTCACCGCTCGCTGCTTGGCAACTTTGTTGCTCAACCAACGCATGGCTTTCGGCAATCGACAACAGATGATCCAAGTCGAACGCAGATTTCAGAAAGAGCGGGATGAATGGTTAAAAATTGCACGCTGGGTCGCCGAGATGAATCGACATGAAGCAGTAGAAAAGTATTTGACGATTTATCTCACCCCCAAGGTTCAACTCGATACCGATCCGATTTTAAAAGCGCCCGTTCAAAGTTTGGCTAAAATTGCCGGCTTTGACATCGGAGGCACCCTCATCAAAGCAACCGTTTATGAATACTACCCCGAGACGGAAACCCTGGGAAAACCCTGTTATAAAACCGTAAAACTGCCGACTCAGCCTCAACTCGATTGGCCCGGGGATAAAGCTTGGATTGACAAGTGGCAAGGGCAGCGATATCCTAATGCCGCAGCTTTTGTTCAACGATTGGATGCGTTTCTCAAACAAGCATGGGGCGATCGCTGGCACGAGGATATCGTCGGTATGGGAATTACTTGGCCCGGTGCAATTTCGGGAGAACTCGGACACGAATATATTACCTCTTACTCGAAGAGCCTGGGATATTTCCAAACCTCAAATGCGTTTTACGACATGACGGCTGATGAAATTCATCACCTCGACTTTCGAGAAGCATTTGAGGAACATTTCCACACCCCCGTCACGCTGATCAATGATGGAGTCGCTCACGTATTATACCATCAGTGGCAATTTAATCGAGAAATTTTGAGTGTGGGAGAAAAACCGGAAACCGTAGTGGGGCTGTTTGCCGGAACCGGCTCTGCGGAGGCGGTTCTCAGTGGCGAAAGCGGACATCCTCTCAAAGTTCTCGCCGAATTAGGCAAGCGAATTGATGATATTGGCTGCCCGTTTCCGGTGGGATTTTACCCGGAAGGTCTCTGTCGCCATATCTTTAATAAGGATACTCTCCCTGCTCTGGCTAAGGATGTATGCGTTGATTGGGGCATTGTCCTGCCCTTTGATATCCCCGGACTCCTGATCGGTTGGATTCTGGAAAAGATAGGCGGTCCCCATTCCCAGTACCAACCGGATGCCGTTGCCCTCGAGGAGATTAAGAAGTCTTGGGGGAAAGAAAAACCCGCTCCCGCAGGGGGTAGAAAGGCGGTACAAGCTCTAGACGAACTCGACCTTGCCCTTGCTGGCAATGCCCGACTCGGGAAAACTTCGGAGGATTTTGCGAAAGAAGTGGTCAAACGAGCAGGAGAGCGATTGGCAGACTTAATCGCTCAAGTGAGAGAGCTTTATGGATCCCTCAACGTTTTTACGGGTGGGGGGCCCATGTCTGGGGCAACGGGTCGCTACATCCGCAACTGGGCTCGCCATGAATTGCGAGAAGGCTATGGGTTTGATGTGGTGGGAGATGAGGGTTACGCGATCGATGGGACGTATAATGCTGCCAGCATCACCCATCATCTCACGCGGTTAATCCGCTTTCCCGAACCCCGGACGGGAATCGAACCCCCCGGTCCTTCCGGTTGTCGGGGGGCTGCTGAGACTTCTCTAGCACTGTTTGGCAAACCCCCCGTTCGTATCGATGGCTCTCCCACTTTTTCGACGTTTTCAGTTCTCAAATTGGGGAGCAGGGTAGCGGGAAAAATCTATTTTCTCGGTAAGGATGCTCTCCTCGATACAGCAGGTTACGTGCGATCGCGTCTGCGGGCCGATCGCTCTCCCTCGGTCAAACAACAGGTTAAATCGGTTTACGATCCCCTCCCTTGGCGAGATTACCCGGATACCGCACGCATCGGGATAGAGCGGTTGATCGATGCGATTAACCAGGAGGGCGGTCATTTGGCCTCGTGCAACCATATCATTATCAGCGCTCGCAATACGATTAACGAGTGGGGCTATCAAGTTCGCATGCAAGGAAAATGGTATCGTCGCATTGGAGATGAGAAGACCCCGCCAGATTGGCCCGTAGTGGCGATTAGCGATCGCCAAGTTCGCCTCTGTCCTTTTGCTGAGGCCAAGGAGGAGGATCTGGTCACGGGAATTCCCCTCGCGATTGAAAGCAAACCCGTCTCTCGCACGTTTTTGGTGGCCAACTGTTCGGATGTGGCCCATAATTTCGATGTGGATCCCAAAGGGCGACGGGGCCCCTCGGCGACCGCTTGGCAGGCATTATCGGAATGCTGGCAGCGAGCCAAAGATGAAGGGGTTCCCGATTATGTCTTGGAACAGCGAATGGACAGGCTGGCGAATTATTATGAGGTGGAACAGAGCCGCCATCTGTTGCATTCCATCATCGCCCAACGCCAAAATGGGGATCTCCTCGTTTTTGCTACGACTGGAGCATTGACGAATATTGCCCGCGCGATCGCTGGAGAATATCGAGTTCAGAATGCTATCTTATTGGACAATGGCGGTTCGGTGGGTTGGCACAGTCTCATGGGAAATAACGAACAGCCAACTTTGTTAGTTTCCGGTCCGAACTACCGACCCCGAGGTTTGGTTTTTCTCGATCTCTGGCTGGATGAGTTTGTTCACCCCAAGGAACATCGCCTTCTTTCTAACCTGAATTATGCTTGATTTGACTTTATTCAAATATGATGCTTTCACTCCTTCTCCTACTAAATGTTCTATTGCTTTTCCTTCAAAGAATTTCCCAAATAAATATAGCGGTGCGACCCCGGCATCCCCCCCATCCCCGCCTTAGTAAGGGGGGAACTAAAGGGGGGATGGGAACGCGCACCAAGAGAATGGTGATGAGACTAATCCTAATGTGTTAATTATCATTGCTTTTACCACTTTCCCATGACTTCGCCTTGCAGCCTTTTTGTATTACATTTTGTCGTGCGGAATGTAGGTTTAAATTGTAAGGGTCTCGATTATTTTTTGTGAAGAGAATAAAAGTTCGCGATCGCATGACTTACTCATTATCTGAAACTTGATAGGGAAAATGCCGGTGAGAGATCGAACCTAAGATTAACCAGAATGAAAGGAGAGGACATAAACTTGTCCTCTCCTTTTGTTTGAGCGGGCTTAACTTTTCTGCTTATAGCATTACGCAAATACATTAGGACATTCTCGGAAGGCAGCATCAATACAATCTTGAAGATTATCAAATTCATGTATTCTCTGTTTCATCCAATTTTTAAGAACGAACCACCACTGCTCGATATTGATTTGAGGAGAGAGTCCTTTTTTAGAGTCTGTTTCTGCTCGAAAATCTCCCGTTTCTGCTTCTTTTTTTAGCCATAAATTGAGAGTATTTCTACTAATATTTAAGAGACGACAAATATCGATTTTTCTTTCTCCTCGTTTATAGGCTTCGATCGCCTTTTTCCGAAAATCATAGCTATAGGCGGTTGGCATTTTTGTACTACCTTTTTAGTTTCTTCGTAATTTTATTATCTTATGTCCTAACAGAAAAGCGTAATGCTATATTACGATGTAGATGAGGAAAAATCAATCGTTGATATCCGAGCGATCGGAATCAAGGAAAGAAACCAAGTTCGCATTAGCGGGGAGATTGTTGAATTATGAAAACAGTTGACATCGGTGACGTTTCCTCTTTATTGGAGACCTACGACAAAAGCGATCGCCCTTTAATTTTGACCCGTAACGGTCAACCCGTCGCTGCTTTGTTTCCGATTGAAGATATCGATCCCGAAACCCTAGGGTTAATCGTGAATCCAAAGTTTATCAAAAATATTTAGGAGTCTAGGAAAAGTCAAAGGGAAAAAGGGAGAATTTTTCTATAAGATATTGATATTT
>JBFRWJ010000192.1:0-8935 GCA_051439525.1 Spirulina sp.
GAAAATCATCTTCAATCAACAAAATAAATCTCCTCTATAGATTCTTTTGTTTGTTGTAAATGTGCCAACATTTTAGATTCTCCAATCCATTCATCAAAGTCAAAACTATGGGATAATCGATCGCTATTAAATTTGCTGATAAATTCTTCTGTCGATAATTGGTATTTCATTTCAAACGCCTGAATTCGTTCTTCCGTTCTTTTTATGCCCGCGATCGTGCTCTGTAATCTTTCTGATAAAGCACTTTGAATAATTCGTCTCAGGGACTCTGAATCTTTTGCTCTGAGTTTGAGTTCTGCCATCCTCTTTTCCTCTCTTACTGTCTTACTTTCAATTATAAATTCTCAATGAACAGTTATCAATGAGGAGACGGCGATCGCATTTCCGCACCTCTCCCAAGGAGCGATCGCTTTGGGTAAGTCTGAGGTGGTGCGTCTCCCTGTCGCAGACGCACCTTAGCTCGCAACACAGTATTTACCACTGCGATCGCACTGGCAGACCGTCGCAACAATCGCACGATGTATGTTATAATTTATTGTATTTGTTCGGTTTTTGGAGGACAAAATATTCCTACACCAGCACAACTCCTACAATATTATACTCTATCTTGTTGGGCAACAAGATTTTATTTACCAATTAACTTAATCTGATTGGATGAGCGGAGTAAAAATATATTTATGTTAATTGGTGAGAGCATTGAGATTGAAATTAAACCTAATGGAGAATGGATAAAATGAATCAAAAACCTAATTTTAAAATGATGACTTCTCAAGAGTTAAAAAGTTATGTTTTATCCCATCGGGAGGATGATGAGGCTTTTTATGCTTATGTCGATCGCATCAATGAAAGAAAAGATAGAGTTGTTTATCCCCCGTTACAGTCCTTGGCGGATCTGGAAAAATATCCTGAAGTTATTGAACAAATGCGTCAAGATTCTCGGAAGAACTTTGAGAGCAATCGATGATATTGCAATCTCTCTATCGTTTCTGTTAGCGCTTTTGAATTGCTCTTTTTGATTGGAAAAACAAGAGGTAATAAAATGGGGTGCGTTAACGAAGTAACGCACCCTACGCGATAAGCGATCTTGCTACTTCCACCAAATCTTGTTGACTATATCATTCTTTGTTTTATGCGAGTTTATTGAATCTTCCCCGTGATCGTTATCCCTGAATTTATAGCTATTCTTGTCTTTCTTGAATCCAACCATATGTCCGATCTTCCCTGTACTGGATGTCATCCCCTTCTTCTTATCATGGTCTGTCACCGCATCTTTTCTGTTTTTCGGAGAGAAGGTCGTCGTCTCATAACCAAATTCTTCATATATTTGGGCAAGTACATCATCATCGCTGTACTGAGCCCATTTGGGAAATTGGGTATACAAGATATAATGCAATCCCTCAACCGAAGATGTACCTAAGACTTTTCCTCCTTCCGCGTACATCAGAGCTGTGATCACGCATGATTTTTGGCTGTTAAAATTGCGTCTTATATCATCTTGGTCTTCAGGAATGACGGTGTCCAGTGTCTGATGTCGGATTTTCATTTTCACCTGTTCCTTTACCATCTCCTGTTCTTCTTCACTCAATTTCTTGTAGCCTTTTAGTGATGAAAGTTTCTCATTGAATTTCCCAGGATCGTTAACATTGTTTTTCAGCTCTTCATTGTTGCTATAAGAATCTACCAATGACTTTATTTTGTTGAAATTTGTCTTGTCATATTTTCGGATGACGCTCTGGAATTGTGCTGATTTCCTTATCTGAGGTCTTTTTTCGGGTATTTCGGTGGTGGGGGGCGGTGATAACAGGCACTGTGGTGGAGGCGATCGCCTCACTCCTCCATCATTCTGCTGTACCACATGAGTCAACTCATGTGCCAACAACTCTTGCCCCCCACGACTCCCCGGCTGATATGCACCTTGCTGAAAGAATACATCTCGCCCCGTCGTAAACGCCTTCGCCTGAATCGATCGCGCCAACCCATCCGCCTTTGAATCCGCATGGACGCGCACGTCACTAAAATCCGACCCAAACGCTCCTTCCATCGGCTCTTTCACCTCTGAGGCTAAAGGCTGTCCCCCTCCTCTGGCTCTGTTTAATTCCCCTTCCCACTCCCGAGACACTTCGCCTCCTTCTACGCTTGATGAGTGAAGGGTAATTTTCCGTTGCACCGTACCCGATTGGGTTTTCTCTTCCTTGACTTTAGGCGAATTGATATCCTTAACCACCTGCCGCGCCACCCGATCCGCTTCTTGCTCGTACTTATCGCCAGCAGCACCCACAGTTAACTTCCTCTGAATCGGCAGCCTCGGATTGGGTTCGCGATCCGAGCTACAGAGCAATTCCTCGGCGGTATAACTCCCACTCCCCACCCAAGTTTCTTCTTGCGGCACGCTATCCGATCGCTTTTGCACGAAATACGCCTCTTCCTTAACAGGAGTGGGGGTCTCTCGTTCCCTTCGCACTCTCTCATACATGGGTAAAAATCCTCCCTTTGAGTCATGTAAAAATTAACGGAATGAGCCGGATTACAAGCGATCGGTAAAAGAAAAAACCCTCTTGCCATCCACCTCCGTACCATCCCATTGAAACTCAGCCTCGTAAATGGGTCGTCCGAGCTTTTTCCACTCCGATCGCACCGCCGCGAGAATATGTTCCATTTCCAACTTTTCCCCCTCTTTTGCCGCCAGAAAAGCCGCATTGAGGGCAATATTGTGAATTGCTCCTCCGGTGAGATTGAAGCTCGACAAATGAGCGAAATTCATCTCTCCCACCGGCATTTGAGGAGGAAACTCCTTCTCCCACATTTGCTGGCGATATTCCCGCTCCGGAAAGGGAAAATCGATAACAAACCGGAGGCGACGCAGAAAAGCCGTATCCAGAGAACCCTTCATATTGGTGGCCATAATCGACAAACCCCCATAAGATTCAACGCGCTGGAGTAAATAATCGATCTCGAGATTGGCATAGCGATCGCGGGCATCTTTCACCTCCGAGCGCTTGCCAAACAGGGCATCGGCTTCATCGAAAAAGAGAATCGCGCCTCCTTCCTCCGCCGCATCGAACAAACGGCTCAAATTCTTTTCTGTCTCTCCAATATACTTACTCACCACCGAGGATAAGTCAATGCGATAGAGATGGAGATCTAACTCATGAGCAATCACCTCCGCCGCCATCGTCTTCCCCGTGCCGCTTTCCCCGGCAAACAGCGCCGCCGTACCCAACCCCCGATTGAGGCGATCGCGATATCCCCACTCATCGTAGACCCGCGATCGCAGGCGCACCTGATGGACGATTTGCCACAACAGCCCCAACTCCTCCTCTGGCAAAACTAAATGCGCCCAACTGGCTTTCACCGCCAACCGTTGGGCCAAACTCTCCAAACTGGGGGCAGAGCGTTGCAAGCAGGCATGCCACAGCGATCGCTCTTCCCTTGAGGTAGACCCCGCCACCTTCTCGATCTCCCTAAAATTCAAACTAAACTGACTCGCCAGTCGCAAGGGTGCATCCCCCGCCTCTCCCGCCAAGACGGTCTCCCAAGCATCGCGCTGTTCCTTGGGGGTGGGTTTGTCCGCCGCGATCGCCACCGCTTCCCGATTCGAGGGGAGGCGCACCCGGCGACTGTCGAGAAAGATCAAACCCCGACTCTGACTCAAAAACCGCCGCAAGGCCGCCTCGGCAGTCACCTCCCGGGTATCCACATAGAGGGCCAGCGCCAACAGGTGTTCTTCGCGCTCCCACAAGCGCATAAACTCGGCATATTCGGCATTAGAAGCGGGAATGAGTTCCCCCATTAAGCCATAGAGCGATCGCCTGCCGATCGCCGCCACTTTCCGGGCGATTTCCTGCTTGCAGCCCGCATTCTCCCCCAATAATTGCACGATCGGTAAGGGTTGTCCCGGTTGCGATCGCGCCAAAACTTGACAAATTTCCGCCACGATGGCCTCTTGAGAAGGAGCTAGAGTGGGGAGTTCCCCCGCCTCCTCCGTTGCTCCCAAAGGATAAAACCGATCGGCTAAACGGCGATCGAGGCCATTAAATCCTGTCAGGAAATTAAGAATGCGATCGTCGATTTTCAGGGGACAGGCGATCGCGGGCCGAGAATCCCGTCCGAACACTTCCAGTAAGCGCCAGAAGCGCAGGGGGCCTTCCGATGACATGGCCTCCAGACTCTGCTGCCCAAACACCTCAAATGCTAAGGAAAAGGTGGGATATGCCATGTTTTGCGATCCCTGCAAGCGATCGCAAAGTTTGGGAATCGTTGCATCCAACTCACTTGCCGCGCAGAGGAGTAAAATCCCCCGCTCCAACAGGGAGAGATCGAAACAGTCCCCCAGAACGTCGAGAGCGGGAGGGATCTGAAGAGGAGCGAGTTCCCCTCCCTCCTCCATCGTTTCTTGCAAGTGCCGACGCATTGCGGCGATCGCCTCACCGAGAGCCATGCGATTGTCGTTCATCTTTTCCTCTCCCCCAATCAATCTCTTTCTTTCGAGGGATCTTGCCTTTCATTGAACCCTGAAAAATGAACGATGAGCAATTACGTTTTGTTAAGCTGTCCTTCCGCCTGCGATCGCCAGAGAGTGACTCATACTCAATCCAGTTACCTCAGAGGGGATTCATCAAATCGCGGAAAATCTTGTTGTAGGGGCAATTCATGAATTGCCCCTACAAAATCGCATACCTCTCCAGCAAAGCGGATTTGGTATCATTACTACTCCGGTTAAACGCTCTCGATCGCTTTCTCGTCGTGGAACATATCATCCGACTTGCTAAAGCCAAAGCTCACAAGCATATTCAATCTCGATCGCAAGTTAAGGAATCGTCAAAACTATGGCTCATCCTTACATTCCTGTCGAAATTGACAAAATTGATGAAGGAATGAGGTTTTCCGGCTATGCGATCGCGAATTGGCGCTAACTTAAATCTTTTGATGTGATGGATTCTATTGGGAAAGAAATCCCCGCTCTTTTCACGGCGGGGAGAACATTAAGGACTAAAATCCAGCTCGTCATTTTGACAGAAATCCCCGCCCCTTTCACGACAGGGAGGATATCAAGGCGTGAAATCCAGATCGTCTAACGGGGTAAACTCAATGATGGGTTCTTCGGAAGACTCCTGCTCCAAGGTGGCATTCGTTGCAGGCGTATACAACTCCCGAGGAAAATCCTCTGCCTCAATACAAGTGCCAAGCGCCCGAGCGGGAGTGAGAGGCATTTCCCGACTCAACCCCACCACGCAAGCCGATAAGCGTTTGGGGAGGAGACTGCGACGGCAATGGTCTAAAGTGGAGAGGGCGAGGGGTTCGAGTTCCGTCGCCGCAACTGTAATATTTCCTGCCAAGTTGCTGCGAGTTTCGAGAACATTATCGTGAATCTTCACCACGCACTCGGCCAGTTCGAGGGGTCGTCGGACGCGAAAACAGGCAAAGAGGGCGTAAAGTTCGTTAATGACCGTCTCAGTATCGATTTCGCTGACGCATTCCGAGAGATCCGTGGGTTCGAGGGCTTCCGAACAAGCGATCGCGCTTTGATCTTCGCGCACTCCCGTGGCGAGCAATTCCGCCGCACATTTTTCAAATTCTGACGTAAATCGACCGTGGCGATATCTAGCCTCGCTAGGGGCAGCGATCGCCAAGGCTGTTAGAGGTAAAAGGGCAGCCATACCCAAAGAAATCGCACGATACGAGGACTTTTTCATGGGGAAATCGAAAAATAGGGAATGAGAATGAGAAATGGGAAATGGGGGCGGATATTTAGCCATTACCCATTACCCATTACCAATTTTTAGTATTCTGGCACAGAAGGATCGATTTCTTGACTCCAGGCGCGAATTCCGCCTTTGACATTGGTTCCCTCAATGCCAAAGTCCTTGAGAATGCTTAAGGCTTTTGCCGATCGCCCGCCCATTTTACAATGAGCGATCAAACGATGACCGTTGAGCATACCCTTCACTTTTTCGATCCCCGGACCCTTCTCGATCTCCGGCAGGGGAATGAGAACCGCTTCGGGAATTCTCGCGATTTCGTATTCGTTGGGGTTGCGAACGTCAATTAACAAGAAATCGTCAGCACCGCTATCGAGAAGTTGTTTTAACTCTCGTACATTCATTTCCGGCATGGTTTGCCGTTCTTGTTCTGCGGCAGCTTGCGCTTGGGGAATGCCGCAGAATTGTTCGTAATCGATGAGTTTTTCGATAACCGGACGAACGGGATTGGGGCGCAGTTTCAGTTCCCGGAAGTTCATTTCCAGGGCATTAAACAACAGCAAGCGCCCGCTTAAGGTCGTATCTTTCCCCAAAATAATTTTAATCGTTTCCGTGGCTTGAATCGTCCCGACAATTCCGGGCAGAACGCCGAGTACGCCGCCTTCCGCACAGGAGGGCACCATCCCGGGCGGGGGGGGTTCGGGGTATAAATCCCGGTAGTTGGGTCCGCCTTCGTAGTTAAAGACCGTCGCTTGCCCTTCAAAGCGGAAAATCGAGCCATAAACGTTAGGCTTGTCGAGGAGAACGCAAGCATCGTTCGTCAGGTAGCGGGTGGGGAAATTATCCGTCCCATCCACGACGACATCGTAAGGCTTGATAATATCGAGAGCATTGTCCGCACTCAAGCGGGTTTCGTATAAATCGACCTGACAATCCGGATTGATTTCATGAATGCGGTTCTTCGCCGATTGAATTTTCGGTTTTCCCACCCATGAAGTTCCGTGAATGATTTGGCGTTGGAGGTTGGAACTATCGACGACATCAAAATCGACAATGCCGATGCGTCCGATACCTGCCGCCGCGAGATAGAGTAAGAGAGGCGAACCGAGGCCGCCGGTGCCGATACAGAGAACGCTGGCGGATTTAAGGCGCTTTTGCCCGTCCAGCCCCACTTCCGGCAAAATAATATGACGCGAATAGCGCTCGTATTCTTCTTTCGTCAGTTGGATTTCATCCAAGTTGGGATTTAACATTGACTGTCGAGTTTAGGGTTCGTTGTTGGGCGATCGCTGGTTGCTGGGGTAGGAATCGGTAGCGCGATCGCCGATTTGGCTGGGGTAAGACCATCCATTTTATCTTCATTGAAGGAGATTTGTTCGCTTTTCCGGTTTTCTCTAATCTTTTTTTCGGGTTGCAACCCACAAATGCAGCCAAGAGCCATCTGAGTTCCCCTTCCCGGTACAGAAGTTATGGCAACAATATCCTCGATTCAATAGGGTGCTAACTTTAGTAATTATACGCGATCTCGATATTGACCCGCGCTCTATTTTTGGGAACTCTAAGTTTAGAGAACGATGTCGAGTTTGTAATCGGAAATTCAGTGATGACAATCGTGCAATCGGATAGGGGACGCGATCGGTTTGCCACTAAAATCAGGAAGTGGCTTAATGCTGTCAAAACACTTCGCAATCGCGATTTAGATTGGGCTTTGCCCGTCACTCGCCTGACGAGTATCAAGAGTTTATGTCAGGATGAAAACGCCGCTCGGGCTTTCGCCCTGCATATTTCCCAGCGCGTGCTCCAACAAATGAAAAACTCAGATCTGCCGGAAAATTCGAGTTTCCGGGAATGGCAAAAATATCAGACTTTTGCGATCGCGATCGTTGATGCCATAAAAACGAGGGAGAATGTGAAGGTTCTGCAAAAACACTTAGAAAAACTTGCGGTCTCTCTCGGGCAGAATCCGGGTGAAGTGAGCTGGACGACCATTCGTGTGCTGCGCCGGGAATATTTGTTAAAGTTAGAATATGCTCTGCGCTGCTGTACGGAAGGCGATCGCGAGATTTGGGCGTACAAACTCGCACGAGAATACGTCGAGTGTTATTCTCCTGCCTACGGGACGGGATTAGTTCCCGATTCTATTCCCTTTCTCTTAGATATTGCCGAGTTTTGGTGTCGGTATTATTTCAATCTCTCCTTGTCGGAAAAGTTCTCCAAAATCATGGCACAAATTGAAGGGATTTCTTTGAATTGTTAAATTTTTCCTTCACAAAATCGTCAAATCAATTCAAAATTATCAATTCAAAATTGTAACTTCATTTTGAGGTTGGATATGGCAAGGAAACCTCGCCAACAGCGCGATTGCACAATCTGAGGAAACCGTTCGGCTGAGCGCTCACGACGAAGCCTCAGAGTGCCTCGCGCTCATATCTAACCAACCTGTTGAATTTTGAACTCAAAAATCGTCAATCTTCTGGGAAAAATTCAATAGATAAGATTTGCGTTAAATCATAGGGACAGATTTCGGGAAACGAAGATAAACCTGTTTCTTTTTCTGCACTGACGATCGCGAGGGGATAAATGCTCTCTTTTACATCTTCAAGGCTTGATTTAAGACTCGGATTTTCTTCTAAGAGTTTTTCTAAGCGAAGGCGTTGCTCTTTCATGGTAAGTTGCCAGCTCCGAGAGCGAAGATTGGGTTGAAATTGCCATTTTAACAAGTGCATAATTAAAACTTTTAAGCGATTTTTTAATTGTCTTTTTTCTGACCTCCCCATACTTTCAATTTCTTCGGCAATATTTTCCCAATCTAAAGAATTAATATCCTTATTCCTCAATAATTCAGCTTGTTTCTGTGTCCAAGCATAAAAGTCTATTTCATAGCCTTTAAGATCCATCGTCATTAATCTTGAATAGTCTTGATTTTTGTTAAAATTTATTGTCACAATACTACTTTTGACTCATATTTTGCACCACCACAAAAAACTAATTAATTATCTTCTTAAGAAGGAACTACGGTAACTTCTTTAGTTTCTATAATAGGTTCATCCTTAGAAAAGGTTAATTTATTATCAACGCAATCCACTAGAATTTTATCCCCTTCGGTAAAATAATTTTCCAGTATTTTAGTAGCAATAGTATTCTCTAACTCCCGTTGAATTGCCCTATTTAAAGGACGCGCTCCAAAAGCAGGATCGTAACCAACTTCAACTATGCGGTCAATAGCTGCTTCTGAT
>JBFRWJ010000193.1:0-10709 GCA_051439525.1 Spirulina sp.
GAATAATCCTTAGCTTTCCGATCTCTCCACTCATTTGCAGCCTTTCTCATTTCTGGTTTTTCCGCCTCGTAGAAATGGGACATTTCATGGAACAGCGTTTCTTTTTTTGCTTTTTCAGTCTGAGAACGTCCTGTATTAACAATCCCACTATTTTTATGAGCTTCTGCATGAGCGCGATCTGAGGTTATATCTAATCCCTTCATCCTCTTACTTTTAAACCCAGTCATGGCAACATATTCTTTAATTTGTTCCCGGATTTTAGGATTGTCATTCAAAACCTTTTTATCGATATTCAATGAATTAACATAATCATTAAGTTCCTTCTCAGAAATTCCTCGATTTTTAATAACCCTTTGTCGAACGTTCTCCATTGCTTCTTCAGCTTTTTTCTGTTTAGAACTTAGGTCGTCATCTAAACGGTCTAATTCTTTGGTTTTAGCATCTAATTTTTTGCGAGTCTTCTTAACTCCTTCCGTTTCTTCTCCACCGCTTTTAACAAGCTCTGCACCATACTCTCTATAAAGCTGCTCTCGCACATCATTAATCTTACTTTTGCGCGAATCCAGAGTTTTTTGTGCCTCAAAATAATCATCTATTGCTTTTCTTTCCGAATTTTCTAAAAAATCCTCCCCAGACTTCATCAATCCCTTTGAACTGTTGTCTTTCTTAGCTTTAGCTTCATTCGCTTTCTTAGCTTTACCCTCACCACTAGCACCAGTTCCACCCTTACCATGTAACTGCATCCGCAACCATTCAGCCGCGTTTTTCGCCTCTCCCTTCAGTGCTTTTCTGCAATTCTTCTTGCGAGTAATACACGATCCACCACAGTTGTATCCCTTGGTACATTTTCTCTTTTTCTGCTTCCCTTTTGCCGCGAAATCAACAACATTGTCGGAAAAACTCAAAATCTCAACAACAATCAATTCAGCTTTCAAAACCTCTGAAAGCTCGATCAATTCCTCCTCAGAAGCACCAAAGCGCATATACTGAAGCGCATCTCGAATATCGCAAAGCATTTCTTCAAAAGTCCCCTCATAGTTGAAAGTAAATTGTTTCGTTTCTTCCGAGAATCTAGTTTCTTCCTCTTCAGAATTGGGTGTTTCGTCTTCTTCCTTTTCTTCCTCTTTACCTTGCCCAAAAACGTCTAGATTCTGCTCTTTTTTCTCTTTTTTTTCCTCTTCCCACTCGCCGCCATAGGTTTCGA
Source organism: Spirulina sp. (assembly GCA_051439525.1). Lineage (GTDB taxonomy): Bacteria > Cyanobacteriota > Cyanobacteriia > Cyanobacteriales > Spirulinaceae > CCY15215. The sequence goes on from JBFRWJ010000193.1 coordinate 1,205, forward strand.
TTACATAGCTTAATTTGGGTTTAAATCCCCAAGACTTGATAATATTCTCTCGTTCAGCCCGCTTATTCAGATCCTCTGAATCTTCTAAATTTCTCCACACTCGAGCATAGGCAGCACCCGGATAATTCCAGTCAGTAAGCCAGCGAACAATTTGATCGTTGAAACTTTCACAAGTCAAGTCCGCGTCGGCTTTGACGATTTCCTTTTTGACTCCATTGTGAACCTCAGCTTGAGAACGGCTAGACCCATCGTCTGTGGTCATGGTCTGACCCAGAACAATCTTAGAAATCCCTTTGTTGAGAACATCATAAAAAGTCGAATAATCTGCTGTACCACTCCGAGAAGCCTCGAGAAAATCGATGAGCATTCCCTCGGGGAGAATAATCCCCGAATCAACTTGAATGGCTTGGAGAGCCTGCAATAATTTACCTTGTTCTTGGGTCGTGGCAGCAGTGGGATAACGCCCCAATGCAGTCGGCTGACCAAACTTCTCCAGAAAGATTGACCAGAAACTCAAATCGTTGCGTTTGTAGAAGACGAGCCAGTAGAGATAGTGAGCCAACCCCAATCCATAGGGTTCGTCGTCGTGGTCTCCCCCACAACTGAAAACCCAGAATTTCCGCTCTGGCAGAACTTCCCCCAATGGTTGCTGAGTCGTCAATAAACGCAGCGATCCATCCTCCCAGAACTTGAACCGTCTGTTTGATTTGACTTTTATCGCCTCTGGGTAAACATTGCGCCCATCGCGCGCCCAGATGCACTCGGCGACCTTCCAACCGTAGAAACGACCGAACAGCATTTTCTCGGTCAGATTATCGAACCCGATGTGATCGCAGACTTCCTTGATAAAATCAGCCGCTTTTCTGTCAATGGCTCGTCTGCCTCCGGGTTCTACGTCCCATTCGCGGCTCGTCACTGCCAGTCGCCGTTGTTGGAAGGTGCTGAAAACTTGGTCATCGCGGTGGATATCTTCATAGATTTCATAATTTCCGTGACCCTCCAGCCACAGGATTCGATCCTGCGGTTCCAACAACCCATAGGTGAAACCGCGAGTAATATCCCGACCGCCCGATATCGTGGCGATTTCCCCTTTTGGCGGTGGGGAGGGTTTGTTGCGTAGGTTTTTGATCAGTTTGCCGAGCATTCTTCAAATTCCAAACTGTTTGGATTTTGGCAATTATTTTTTATTCTTTTTGAGAAACTTTTCAGACAAGTCAACGACTATCCAAATAAGCCATAAAATAGAAACAGTGACATTTATGAAGCCGATAAAATTATCGATATTTTCCATAATGAAACCCCCTTAATTTTGTTTTTATTGTTTTGATCCCTGTCGATTGAAATTCGATGATCGCAGTATCGGAGACGGTTGCATACCATGCCAAAACTCCGGCAATTGCACCGTCTCCATGTCGTTTTTCTTTGGTTTTCTTTTTGTCTTTTCCTTTCTTTTCTGTTCTCTCATCGGCAACTTTTGGGATGCCTCGAATCCTCTCAACTTGGCGATGATCGTCTTTTAAACCCGAATCGGCAGGAAGGACAACCAAGCCATCCTCCATTCCCGCTCTGTATTTGGGAAAAAATTCGCCGTAAAACTCATTATTAAGAACGATTTTTTCGCATCGACTTCCGAATTTAAGATTGGCTTGTTCGGCAATGTAACCTCCGTTTCCGGTACTATCAATCGCTCCTTTAATGAATCGCGGCAGTCGTTCTATCAAGTAAAGCAATATTTGCCATTGAGCGGTATACGGAACGTTGCGGAGTTCTAGAGCGAAAGGTGCAACTCGCACTAGATTTGTTTGCTCTTGGAAGGGTAGGAAGTAGCTCAAATGGCGACTGCGAGCGAAGTCCATTCCGAAATAGGTTTTCAACCCCAGATCTAGCTCTTCTAGTAAAGGTAATAGTTGAATTTTGCAAAATTCTTCTATCTCTTGACTCCGTTCTAGTTCCGATTTATTTAAAAAGCTATCTGGTAGCGACAAGTTAACAACTGGAGCGGGTTTCATGGATTTCTCTAACAGCGTAATCGAGAAATATTTTACCCCAGATTTTGAGGGGATGCAGTGCAATTCTTCGTCCGCATCTTCCCCAAACTCATCAAGAGTCTCTTGGATATACTCTTCTTCTTTTTCCTGAGTCCACTTGATTCCCCGGACAAGACAGATTCTTTTAAATAGCCCTTGGGAAATCGCATCGAGAAATGTCGTGAAATGTCGATTGTAGGCTCGGAACTCTGGTTTTCTGGCTTCGATAATCTGGCGATCTAATTCGTAATAATCATTTTCTACGCCGTCGTAAGTCGAAATTAAGCGCCTTGTTCCACCCCACAAGCGCATCGCTTTTGCGGACTTGAGAAAGCCTGCCAGATCATCAACAAAAGCGGCTTCATCCAGAATAAAATCGCCTTGTCTGGAGCGCATATTTCGCGGTCTACTAGAAAGCGTTTCAATTTTACAGTTGTTATTAAAAAAGATTCTAAAAATCTGAACGCTTTTTTCTTCGTCTCCATCTCTAAATATCTCTTCATCTTCCTCAATCTCGGAACAAATTTGATTAAAAAACTTAGCCCACTTTGCACAATCCTCGATATAATTGCGAGTCATGTCTTTTTCATAAGAGATATAAAAACTATTACAACCTCGCGTTTTTGAGGCTCTTAAGGTACTTTTGCACGCATCGCACCAACTCACTCCAATTCGTCGTGATTTGGTGTAATTTGAGACATTACTTTCATCCGCAACCCAATTCTGTTGGTACGGTAAAAGGATTCCGTCAATATGCTCATCTTTGAATTCCGATAACGGGAAATAATCCCCAAGTTCTCTACCCATCGACAATTCCTAAAAATTTACGTTTGATGAATTGTTCTTTTTCCGGAGAAATTCCGCTCTCTTTAAGAGCCGATCCAACTTCTTTTGCCGCTTCTTTACATCGTTCTTTAACTTGTTTTTTGTATTTCTTTAGGCTGATGCTAGATCGGGCAATTTCCGAGGCGGCACGGCTTAAGCTAGCGACGCTTTTTATGAGTTTCTGTCCATCTTCTCCCTCTAATTTTTCTGCATTAAGATTCAGCTCTAGAAATAAATCAAAAAGAGTTTGCTTGGTCAGTGCCAATCGCGCTTCTGATTGGCAATCTTCGTCATCGGGAATCGCTTCTACAATTGCTTTGGAGTATTCTTGGCTGTGTCGGATTCGCTCGGTTTTTTCCTTGAGTTTTCTGCTGTATCGTCCCAAGCTCGCACGAGAAAATCGGGACATGTCGAACCCTTCTTCTTGTAGTTCTTCGAGCAGATCGTCTAGCTTGGAGAATCTTCGTTGTATTAATTTTTCATCCAGTATTTCTCGCTCTTCTTCTGTGAATTCTGTGTAAATTTTTGATAGCTGCATTGCTAGTTAAAGTTAAATATTCCTGAATATCGTTTGATTACGCTCTTGACACCTGTTTCACTAATAACATACCCTTCAATTCTCAGTTTTTTACTCGTGTCTCTGTAAGTTTTTACTTCTGAATAAATAGAGAAAATTCTCAGATTACGAAAGAAATTTCTGAGAAAAACTGCCTTGGGAATATCTATCCCAGTCCCTCCCCAATTATAGGTTAGAGAGTCCATCGCATTTTTTCCAATCAAATCAAAAAGAGCGTGATCTTCGGAAGTTTGTATGGGGATATAAAGATTTAAACCCGAGTATTTTCTCCAGATTTTGAGGGCAGCTTCTCGACTGCAATAATCCCAGATGTCGATTAACAAATTGGGGAGTAGCGGCTTGAATTCTTCCTCGAATTCTTCCAGCAATCTCTGGAACTCTTCATCGCTCAAGGTGGGAGGCATGACAGGAGTGGGGGAAACGAATCCTTTCCAGAGTAGATGAGGGAGTCAAGCCAATGTAATGGCAATTGCTTCTAGGCAATTGCTTCGGGGAATCGCAAAAAAAGGGAGCGAATTTCGCTCCCCCCAATTCCTCTTTGTGAGAAATGGTTTACCATTCTGCATCCAGATTGAACGATCCCCAAGCCCCCAAATTCCGGAAACAATCGATAAATCCCCCATAGGGACTCTCGTTTGGATCGAACCGCGAAAAATCTAGCAATAAAAGATCGTTGAAGAACATCGGCCAAAGAACTCGGCGGGCTGCTCCCAAAGTCTTCTGGAATGCGCCCATGTTTGCCTGCCGAGACACAAACCTCAAGGACAGCATGACAATGGCACGATTAATCTTCTCTGCCTCGGCTGCTTCGAGAACCATTGGGATGAGGAATGACGGCGTGTTGGTGGTTAGCAGAATTCTGTATCCATTCAAAACTTTGGTCTTAAAGAATTTTGGGTCTGGGTTGATAACAAAGGGTTCTTGGTCTTGTCCTCCAAGGTAGTTGTAGATGGCATTTTCCAGTTTGATCTCGCTGCCCAATGCCTCATGCTTATCTGGATGGAGGCTTTTATCCATGCGAGTAGTCATTTGGTCTTGGATGTGTGGTGGTAGGGGGGACAGATCATTAAGTTTGAATTTTTCATCGCTCAGCCCACTGTACCATTTGCAATGGGCATTTCTCCCCTCGATCTTCACGACGCGCCCGCAATTGGGGAAGACTGCTTGCTGGTTTTCCAACTGCCGCATGATGTTTTTGTAGTGGGCAATTTCTACGACCCACGCGCCCTCGACTATCTGTTCGGGCATGGCTCCCACCGCACCCATGCCTTGTGGTTGCAATGTTGTCGGATCGCCTTCGTTTCGCGGTACATCTGGGAGAGCTTGCTCTCCTGTGGGCAGTCCGAGGTCTTGGGCTTGGGAATCGAGTTCTTCTTCAACCGAGGGGAATTTCTCTTTCGGTTTCGGCAGAATTTGCAAAGCGGAAATGTCGAGTTCGTACTCCTCCAATGCCGATCCACGATCGTCTATGTCGCCAACATAGACAAAAACTTTTGCTGGAGCTTCTGACTTTTTGTTAGTTACAAACCCTTCACCAAAAAGAGTCGAGACGCGAGTGTAACATGGCAAAACGGGATGTTCTTTAACGTCGTTTTTGGCGATTTTGAAGATTGTCTTCGGATCGCACTTTTTCCAAGCAAACAGACAATCTGTCCCCTCGCGATATTGGATTTCCTGTCCAGCCGAGAGGGTATCTTTTTTTCCTATCGTCGCTATGACGGGGTTGCCCGTGTAGGCGTAGCGATATTCTCCTACTTCCCAACCTTCGTTTTTGGCGGCGACTTTGAGTGCGTCTACGGTGGTGGGTGTAATTTTCTCTCCGGATCGGGACATCTGCAAAGCCTGCTCTCGGACTTCTGGCGGAGTTGATTTGGCTGAAGCCGCATAGAGCGCTCGTGCGGAGAAATTTTCCTCTTTCTCCGAGTTATCTTTGAGTTGCTTAACATCTGACAGTTTGACCGCTCCTGTCTCTGCCATTTTCAAAGCAACCCCTCGCACTGATGGTGGGGTAGATTTTGCCGAGAGCAGATAAAGCGCATTGGCGTTGATATTTTCCAAATGATTTGGATTTTCATCCCCAAACTCGCGGAAAACGTTCATCCAATTATTGAGAGTTTGGTGGGAATATTCGGGAAATTCAATCTCCAGCCACTCTCCGAATTTTCCGTGAGGAAGTCTTTCCTTTTCCTCCAACAAGTCTTTGCCGATCGTTAAGATTGCCTCTACCATCGTTCGATGTCTGAGTTTGATACGATCGGCTTTCTGCTTTAAGCGTTCTCGAGTCTCTAAATCGAACTGCTTGTAAAAGTCGTAACTTTCAAGACTAACGGTTTGGGTCATTTCGCCTCCTTTAAAAAATATTTGTAGTTTCGATTTCCTATCTTTTCGCGTCGCGCTGTTTTCGCGAGCAGTCCTTGCAAACTATTAACTTGCAATCGAAAAGAGGCACAATCGTTAAATATTCTCAAAAGCTCACGATAGGTTTTTCCGGGATGTTCTTTTAGGATTTCTCGGAGGATTGTTCTCCTCTGTCTCTGTAAAATTCTGCTTGCCATTTCTCTCCTCAGAATTGATTGATTAAGTCTTCGAGTTGTTGGATTGTCAACTCTTCCAATGAGCGCACCAAGTAACGATCCTGTAAGAATTCTTCTACTCGTTCGCTATCGAAACCCGCATCGCTCAATAATGCCGAGGCAGCTTTTTTCAATGCCTTGACCGTGAGGGATTGATTAATCAATCGACTCCGAGCCATGACATCCCAGAGATGGGATTCTAAGCGCGAGGCACTCTCAAAAGCCTTTCGTTTTGACAGAACAGTATCGAAGATTTCTTTGACTGCCAAGCATTCGCTTTGAGTGCCGCTAAAGGCGAGAATGATGGCATCTTCATTTTCTCGCAAGACTCCATTTTCTCCATCAATAACTCGTGCATCTACAGATTCAAAGTTGACCGTCAATGCTCCAATTTTCTGCATTTTTGCAACAGCGATCAGGAAACTTCCATAAAGGCGACACCGTTCCCGTAAACTGTTGCCAATATTGCCGTTCAAGCTGTCAGAAATCATCGCACAAACCTCAAGAAAAACAACAAGAAAAGGCAGGTCTTAACCTGCCCCAAAACTATTAAGCGGCGATATCCTCGCGAATCGAGTCGAGGATCGGATAAATGTTCCCGTAGTTGTCTCGTGATGCCTTGGGGATGAGAAGCCATTCGCTCCCCTCGAAGCGGATCTCACAAACCAACTTCTGCCCCTGAAGCACCAGCCAACCAAAGTCTTCAGCAGTTGGTTTAAATTTCAAACCAGCCCGAATCAATCCAGCCAAAAGCAGCTTTTCTTGTCGTGCGATAATGGTAGTGTTGAATGTTCTGTCAATCTCTGGTTCGATTTGGGCTTGTCCCTCTGGTTCGTTGCGAGCGAGCCAGCGCAGCCATTGATTGGCACTTTCCTCGGTCAGATGCCGGAAGCGGGGTCGTCGCTGTCCGTCCTCGTAGATCTGGGTGATTTTGTAAGTCTGAATCATCGTTTTCAACAGCTTCAAAGCTGAATGAATGAACGCAAAGCCGCGATCCGTGCGTCCCTGTTGGATTTGGTAGAGGGACGATCTCAATGCGTTATGGATGCTCGGAAGGTAAAATTCCTCAATCTGGCTCATTGAGAATTTCCTCCACATCAAAGCCGTTTTTCTTGAGAACTTGATCGAGTTTTCGGAGATTCTCTATAGGAGAGGTGTAGAAGAGAATCCAACGGCAAAATCCGATAAAATCATCAATTTCATCAGCCGAAATATTAATAAAGCAGCATTGCCATTCTTCCCCATAGAGACGAGGTAGAATAATTGCATTGTTTTCTCCTTTTTGATGATCTGAAAGTACGAGAAGATTGGCTCGATTTCGCCAATAAGGCATTTGTTTGTCGAGGATATGATCTCCAAGGCAAAGAGGAAATATTTCGATGTTTTCGTACCGTTTAAAAAAGGGATGACAATCAAGGATATATTTCTCAGGATCTTCAAGAGAGAGCCATTCTCCTTGTAAAAGCAACGTTTTCATTAAGCTACCCTCCCCAACTTTGGATATAAACAGCCTCTCAAACTAACAAGTCGAGAGATTATTTTTTCGTTGTTTCTCGTGAAAAAACGATTATCTGTTTTGAGAAACGCAATGAAGTCGTCTATAGTACAAGGTTTCCACTGAGTCCAACCATGAAAACTCTTATGAAGAGAATCATTGATGGTCAAGATGTTGTTCGGATCGTAATAAAGCCCGCGATAATGGTACGAGTAGAGATGATGAGCAACAACTTTGTTTTTCGTGGCTGTCACTTGGCAAGTAAAATTATCTCGTTGCTTGGCAATGCGAACAGCTTTAATTGATGACATTTTTAAGCTGCCCTCCGTCGTGTTTTGGATAGTTGGGGTTTCTTCCCGAATTGCGGGAGAAATTGGCGTTTTCCCCATTCTTTTAGAGTCATTTCAGTTAGGTTTGCTTTTTGGGTTTCAAACTCGATATTTGCGAAAATTCGGCATAATAATCGAGCATTAGAGCGCTCCGCGCTCTCTTCAATCAAGCCGTTCGTAATCTCGTAAACTCGTTCGATGAGAGCGTCTTCGATCGATACCTCACATCGCGTTTTGACGACTAATTTGGCATCGGTTAAAGTCCACGGGGAAAACTCAACAAAATTAATCCGGTCGCTTACCTGCGGGTGTCGAACCAAGTCGTTATAAAACGAAGGTAGTCCGGCAATTAAAATCGGGATTTTTGTCTCGTCTCCGAGAGACCGAAGGATCTCGATGTGTTTCGACAGGTAGCCGCATTCGTCGATTAACAGGGCGCGATCCGAGTTGATCAAGCGTTTTGTTAGGGCATCGAATCCTTGTCCGTAGGAGCGAATCCCCGCGCTTGTTGAGCCGCAAATTTCGAGTAGGGCAGAAACCACTTGAAATTTCGAGAGAAAAGGCAGCGCTCGCCAAAAGTAGCAATTCTCGCGTCCTGCCAAGTCTTCTAAGGCTTGGGTTTTTCCACTGCCAGACCATCCATAAACGAACATTAAGCGGTCTTCGGATGTTCTTAGAAAATCGAACCCATCTGCCAGTCGCGCGATGTTTTCCACCGCACAAATTTCGGGTTTCATTCTTCCTCCTTAAAAATTGAAAGAATCGAAAAAACGGCATAAGTTGTCTCTGCAATTAAGGAGACAACGAATGGCGCGGAAATTGTGCGAATCAATGCCCAATTAATCGAGTTCCCATTCGACAAGTCGGTAAAGACAATCCACCCAATCCCTGCAATGGTGAGAATTCCGAGAATAGCAACAATTGCAGTTATTAAGATGAATCGCTTTACGAATTTTTCGAGTTTTGACATTTTTTACCTCTCTGAGTTAAGGACGGACAAAAGATTTCAAGTCTTCAGACGAAAATTCATTCAAAGGCTTGGGGAGAGAAATGCTGATGTTCGCCATTACACTCCCTCTCGGAAAAACTTGCATCCTTACGCGAAAATCTTTGTCCCGTTCAAAAGAATCTAAGTTCTCCGGAAAGCCCAAGAAAACATGACTACGAGGGTTGTAGTTTTCCAGTAATAAGGAAGCCATCAACAATGTTTCTGGGTCACAATCTTCAGTTAAAAAATATTTGAGATCGTGAACGTAAAACGCAGGTAAATCTGGAGCTATCGCAAGAATTCCGCGCAATCCAGACTCATTAAGATAGAGAGTTCGAGCTAACTGAAACGCCGTCGTTCTGTTCAATTCCGAAACTTCTCTCAAAGGGCGTTTCCGCTTTTTACCGCGCCCTTTCTTTTTGGTAACATCTAACCTCCCCACCTTTCGATGGGATTGGTTACTAGGGACAAGATTTGCCATAAATTACCTCATAGTAGATTGACTGCAATCAATTTCTCTATCCTGTCTCTCGTTCCTTTGAAAAACCCTCTGTCGAGAGCATTCCTGACAAAAGAATCGTCTTCATTGGATAGAGGTTTGCCTTTGCAAAGGGCAGTATACAACCGAGTAAACTTCTCTTCAGAAGTCTCCTCTGGCTTCTTGTTTCTCGCTTCGTTTGAGCGCTTAACA
>JBFRWJ010000194.1:0-9367 GCA_051439525.1 Spirulina sp.
GATTATATAGCCAAGATTTGCTATCGCTCTATAAACATTTAGTATGGCTATATATATCGAAAATGTCGGGACGTTAATTTTAACGTCCCTACTGCTATCCCATCTAAGGAAAAGAAAATGAATGAAAATTAGCGAATGTATTCTTTGAGAATGCTATTGCGATTGGGATGGCGCAGTTTCCGCAGGGCTTTCGCTTCAATTTGGCGAATGCGCTCGCGAGTGACGTTAAAAATCTGACCGATTTCTTCTAATGTTTTCATGCGTCCGTCATCCAACCCGTAACGCAGGCGCAAAACATCTCGCTCTCGGGGGCTGAGAGTATCGAGGACGTTTTCGAGATCTTCTCGCAAGAGACTTTTAGAGACTTGATCTTCTGGCGTTTCTCCATCAGCTTCAATAAAATCCCCCAATCGAGAATCTTCTTCTTTGCCGATGGGGGTTTCTAAAGAGATGGGAAGTTGGGCGGATTTGGCAATAAATCGCAGTTTTTCGATGGTCATTTCCATGCGAGTGGCGATTTCTTCCTCCGTTGGTTTGCGTCCCATTTCTTGAGAGAGAATTTTCGTGGTTTTCTTAATCCGAGAAATGGTTTCGTAGAGATGAACTGGGAGGCGAATGGTGCGAGATTGATCCGCGATCGCCCGGGTAATGGCTTGACGAATCCACCAAGTGGCGTAGGTAGAAAACTTATAGCCTTTGGCGTGATCGAACTTTTCGGCGGCACGAATTAAACCGAGAGACCCCTCTTGAATTAAATCTTGAAATGATAGTCCTCGATTCATGTATTTCTTGGCAATCGAAACCACCAAGCGCAGGTTGGACTGAACCATTTTATCTTTAGCTCGCCTGCCCTCAAATAAACGGCGGCGAAACTTGGGGTACTCAATGCCGAGAGCTTCAGCCCATTCGCGATCGTTGGGTTCTCGCTCTTGATTTTCGGCCAGATCTTCGCGAACCCGTTCAAATTCCAATAACTCGGCAATCTTACGAGCGAGTTCGATCTCTTCTTCTGCTCGCAGCAGTCGAATGCGACCGATCTCTTGCAAGTAAATGCGAATAGAATCCTCAGTGTAGGGTTTTTTCTTGGTTTGTTCCCTGCGTCGGGACGCTGCTGGAGTTTTTTTAGGCGCTTTCTCTTCTGTCTCCGCCGCTCCCCCATCATCTTTTACAGATTGTGCGGGTTCTTCATCAATCACAAGTTCCAACTCGGTCTGAGGTTGGGTAATGGTTGCGAGATCGTAGTTCGCCTGGGTCATGCCGTTTTTCCTCTTGCTCCTTCAGTTCAAGACCAGAACATCAAGTGTTAAATTGTTTGGCATTCGGTAAGATGCCTGTTACCCCGTATGGGATGAACCGATATTATTCCCCGATTCAGTCTGTCAATCCCAATCCCTCACACCACTATTTGACTGTTCGATCGGGGAAAGTCTTTTCGGATTGGGGGGAATTTGAACCCCAACTTTGAAGACCTTTCCGATTGTAACCTCTCTTACAAAAAATGGGTTCGGTTTGATTTAATTTCTTTCATATTTTTTTGGCATTCGCTGCATGATGATGCTGCTCCTTTGTTAATTATCGGGCGATCGCATGGCACTGCAGGCCATTGTAATCAATTCAATCTCAAAATGACAGCTCAATGGGAACAATTGGGATTTTTTGGCTGGAAGGGATTTTTCTGGGTTTTTAATGGGTTCAAATGTATTTTCCAGACGAAAAAGTTGCCCTCTCTCTCATCTCAGTCTGCCATTGCCAACGGGCGGGAAAACGCGATACTCTTTCATGGAGAGGAGGTGCGTTAAAAGTTGTTAGGTATTGTCTAAATGATGGAGGGAATTCACGGGTTGTCGGGTGGAGCGATCGCGTTAGTCTTGCTGGGAGCGATCTCAAGTTGCGGGCACAACCGCCTCGAGCCGCCTTCCATGGCGATCGAACAACAGCCCTTGCAAGCTCCCCCTCTCTCTTGCGCGGATGGGGATGCCTTTGGAGCGGCAGTGAAGCAAGCCTTAAATGCGTCGCGTTTGGCTCAAAGCGCCCAGTCGAGAGAGGAGTGGCAAACTGTTGTTTTGTATTGGATGCAGGCGATCGAGCGCATGCAAGCGGTGAAGGGGGACGATCCCAAGTGGGCATTTGCCCAGAAAAAAGTCACGGAATACCAAAATTATTTAACCATTGCCCGACAACAGGCGAATCGTTTGCCGCGATCGCTGCCCTTTACCAGTTTCAACAATCAGATTCTCAATGAAAAACTCTGGCTATTTCTCTCCTATCGCGCGGCACTGAAAACGCCAGATCTTTTAATTGTCGGCAGTTCTCGCGCCCTGCAAGGGGTCGATCCGGTCAGTTTGGAGAGAACGCTGATTTCTCGCGATCATGCCGGGATCGAGGTGTTTAATTTGGGAATTAATGGGGCTACGGCCAAGGTGGTGGATGTTGTCATACGGGAGATTTTAACCCCGGAACAACTTCCCGATCTCATGATTTGGGCCGATGGGGTCAGGGCTTTTAATAGCGGGCGCAAGGATTTAACGTATAATGCGATCGCTTCTTCTTCCGGGTATCAAGAACTTTTGCAGGGCAAGCGCCCGACGCTTCCGGTTGCTTCTGCATCGACCCAGAACCATTGTCCCCCATGGCAAAGCGTTGTACCGGAGGGAAACCCACTTTTGGGTGGGTTGGGAAGGGAACTGAGGATGTTCTTCTTTGGAAGGCGCTTGGCGATCGCGGCAGGGGTGGGGACGATCGATGCCAATGGTTTTCTGGCGATTAAGGGACGTTTCGATCGCGATCGCTACTACCAAAAATTTCCTTATGTTCCGGGATTGTACGATGCCGACTATCAAAATTTCACCCTAGCCGGAGAGCAAACCGAAGCCCTCGATCGCCTGCTCGATTATTTACAGCAGCGTCAAATTCCCCTCGTTTTTGTGAATTTACCCATGACGGGCAACTATCTTGACGAGACGCGGCAACGAGCTGAGGGACAATTTCGTGCTTTTATGACAGAACGGGGAAAACAAGAAGGCTTGACTTTTATCGATTTGGGGGAACAGTGGCGCGTTCGTCATGAATATTTTGCCGATCCGAGTCATCTCAATCGTTATGGTGCCGCGTTAGTTGGGGAACAATTGGCCAACCATCCCAATTTCCCTTACACGAGAGCCAAGAAGCCCGAAGCAGAGCGATCGGCCTCGGAAACCATTTCTCCCAAACCTAAAGAAGCCGACACGATTTTACTGCCAACTCCTCCCCTCAAATAACTACTCCCTACTCCCTACTCCCTACTCCCTACTCCCTATTCACTGTTGAAGACTGCGGGAAATGTACGGGCATTTTTAAGGGTTGCTTGCTTTCCAGCTTGAGTTGTTTGCGTTCCCAAGTTCCCAAACCTTTTAACAGAGCAGTTCTCACTTTTTCATCTTCTTCGCGGGAAAGCAGTATGTGGAAATATTCGAGCAGTTGAGCGCGATCGCTTTCTGGCAAATGGGGCGATAGGCGAGCGAGCTGACGGATGACAATGAGACGTTTGAGGGGATCGACTCGAGTGAGTTGCAATAATAACCGCTCGTATCTTGTTTCTTCGCGATACTGGCGATCGCTAATGCCATACCAGCCCAATAATGCCAAGGTTAACAAAGTCGCCGCGCCTTGCAGCAAAGCGCCAACCGCCAGCCAGCGATTTTCCGAATGCACCCAAATGGAAACGGCTACATAAGTCCCCATTGCCGCCAGCCCGCCGCTCCCGATCGCCAGAATCAAGCGAGATTGGGGATTTTGGAAAAATTGCAGCACTTGCAGCCATCGCTTGCGCCAATTCCACTCCGTAATCGCATAAGTTCCCCACATGGCAGAAATTCCCAACCCCGTCGCCAGAACCAACTGCCAATTCCAAATCAACAACAATGCCACCCCGATCGCGATCGCCAACCAGAGCAAAAGAGAGCGGGTTCGTTTCGACGCGATCGCCCCGAGCAAGCGACGTTCGAGATTAATCAATATTTGGCTTTGCAAAGGATGGCGCAATTGTTTTCGCCAAGGTGCGATCTGGGACATTGCGAATTGCGAACGGTGAATTGGCATTATTTTATCAGCGATCGCGATCGGGCGATCGCGAAACATTGGCTCTGCGCCCTTTTAAGGAAACGACTTCAGCTTCATTACTTTCTCGGGCGACGCGGACTAATAAGCCAGCTAAAATCAAACTGGAAATGATGGAACTGCCACCATAACTGAAGAACGGTAGAGGTAAGCCCGTTGTCGGTAAAACTCCCGTCGCCACGCCAATATTAATCGAAGACTGACCCACCAACAAAATCATGACACCCATCGCGATCGTTTTTTGGACGGGTTTGCTGGCTCTCAAAGCAATAAAAACGGCAACCGTGGCATAAGCGGTCAAGAGCATTAATAACACGAGACTCCCGACAAAGCCAAATTCTTCGGCAAAAACGGCAAAGATAAAGTCGGTATATTGAATGGGCAAATAGAATAATTTTTGTTGGGACAGTCCAAAACCCGATCCCCACATCCCTCCGGAACCGATCGCTAAGAGACTTTGAATCAATTGATAGCCATCCTGCATGGGATCTTGCCAGGGGTCGAGAAAGGACATCACCCGACGGCGTTGATATTCTTGGGAATAAATACTCGTCACGGCCAGCAAAACTCCCGAAATGGCAGTGCTTCCCAGTTGCCACCAAGGTAAACCCGCAGCTACGGCCATGAGCCACAGGGTCATCCCGCACAAAGCGGTTGTACTGAGGTTGGGTTGTAGGAGGATTCCCGCGAGAATGAGGGCAAAAATCCCCAACCAAAAGCCCCGGGTCAACCACGAGAGTTGCCTCCACCGTCCGAAGATGACGGCACTTTGTACCACGAGAAAGGGTTTAATGAGTTCTGAGGGTTGAACGGGAATGGAGGCGATGGTAATCCAACGGGTTGCCCCATTGACCGTGGTGCCGACCCCGGGGACGAGAATGGCCACCATTAACCCCAATAATAGGAAGAGAATCCAGCGAGAAATCGGGAGGAGATAGCGAAACGGCAATCGCGCGATGATATTAAACGCGATCGTCCCCAATAAAATCCAGATAATTTGTCGCTTGAAATAATATAAACCATCCCCAACCTCGGCATCGGCTACGGGATAAGATGCGGAGAAGAGAACCACCAACCCCACAAAGACCCAAACCATGGTCAACCAGCGAACCAAACGAGCTTCGATCGCCCAGTTCTCGACACCGGGATCGAAAAAAGGAATTAAATAACGGATTTCGGTAAACACTTATCAGTGGGTTGTCAACAATTTAAAAGATAAAAGCCACATTAAGGCATGATAAGAGAAATCGGGCGATACGGCTAAAGCCACGCTTCGCGAACGCGAAACTTGCGATAAATCAAAAAATCGCTATCTAAGGTCAGTATTTCACTCGCCGGGTTTAATTCTGCCATTCTCACCAAACACGCATCTGCTAGAGACATCGGTACGGATTGATAGCGTTGCATCAATTCATCAATCGCTTGGACTTCTTCTCCTAGATTAAATTTGAGACAAATAATATTGCGACGGATAAAAGATAAGACTTGTTTTTCGCCTCCATAGATGTGCTGTAACAAGAAACAGGCTTCTGTTAGAACCGCTTCACAGGTCAAAAAAGGAGATTCAATTTCTTGCCATTGTTCGATCGCCCAAGGATGAAATGCCTCCCGACGATTAACTAGGGCGACTAACGGGCCCGTGTCCAGTAAGACGTTCCGTTTCATCAAATTGCGGTCCTTGTAAGTATTTCTTATTGGTGGATAAGTCTCCTGGTCCTCCATCCAAACATCCTACCAAGTCTCCTGCTGCTTCCAATGCCGACATCGGGCGACCGTCGGGATGTTTGAATTCTTTAGGAGTGTCCTTGAAGAGCAAAAACTCGACAAAATCGAGGACTTGTTTTTGGCGATCGCTCGATAAGACTTTGACTTTTTCGGCGATCGCGTCTTCTAAACTGACAACGGATTCCATATTTATTTTCCTCATTCTTCGCACTACGTTCACTATACCGCACGCGATGGCGATGTTTTGAGGGAATCAATCCTCAAACGATATTTTCTCTGGGAATTCCTAGCGATCGCTTTTTTTGGGGATAAGTTGGGAGAGGTGCGATCGCAGAGAAAAAAACCATTGTTTGGTCAAGCCGCTTGTTCTTCTTTGACAGTGACGGACAGCTTCAAACCCAACCCATTTAAGAGTTCTGCAAGGCTGAGAAGTCCGGGTATTTCTCCGCGATCGAGGGACTGATAACACTTCTCCCATTCAGAATCAATTTGACTTCTGCGGGCTTCTGCTACATTTTTTAATGCCAGTAAAATATACTCGATCTCGCCATCTTCTAAGACAGCATCGAGATAAGCAGCCGCTTCTGCCGGATCTTTTAAAGATTCAATCAAATAGGAGTGGTAGCTTTTATGCGTTGGCATCTTATCTATTCTGAAAATCCGTCCAGTATTGCTTTGCTTATCGCCATTTAAGCAATGGCAAATTCAGTGAATTTTCTGACATCTGGGGGCTGGAAAGCTAATACGATGTCATGGGGTGAAATGCCGAGGTTTATCAATTCTGTGGCAATTCCCTCTTCTGTCCAATCTTCTTCAATATAAATTTTTTCATTTTTGATTCTAATATGAATGTGAGTGTATTTATGTCGTTTGCTGCCTTCCCAATCAACGGTTAACCAGAGATAATGGTCGCGGGTTTCATCAAAAACCAAGCAGGTTTCAGGATGGGGATCGCAAGATTGAGAAGATAGGCGATCGTATTCCCCGAGAACTTTTTCGATCGCGTTACGATAATGGGTTAATCGATCCATTCTGTGATTTCCTCCTTTTCTTTATTAAAAACAACTAGAGAAATTTGGTTGAGATTAACAACAGATTGAATGGATTTTCGTTGAAAGAGGCTATCAAATACTGAATCTCTGACGGCTAAATAAATTTTATATTCTGATTCACTTAAATTCAGTAAATTTCGATAAAGAATGTATTGCCCGAGAGCATTTTCAAAGTCTCTCATGGGAGAAGGATTAATAAAACTTTTAATCTCAACGATGATTTTTTGGTCGTTGCGTTCTGCTGCAATTGGCTTTTCCGCCGCTAGATCGGCATAAAGTTCGGCATCTTCAAATTTGATTTTATAGGGATCGGCTGTAATTGTCCATCCATCTTTAATCAAAGCTGTTTTGACCGTATCGTGATAAATATCTTTGGCTGGCATCGATCGATCGGGCTAAAATCTGTTGATTTACTTTTTATTGTACCGCGATCGCGAGATTTTTGCAGGCTTTGATAGGTCTGTAACAAATCTAATCGCGATCGCTTTCTAACCAGCGTTCGATTATTGCATAAATATCGCTGCGATCGCAGAGCCGATCTATTTTCTATTATAACGCGATCGCTATCCTGTTTTCAATTCTAGTTATTATGTTAGTGGGAATCTGACGATGTACCGCGATCGGGAATTATCTCAATCAATCCGGTCTGAAATGCTCGATCGTAAGTAATAACGGGCATTTTTTCGAGTTCTGCTTGCGCCATAATCATGCGATCGAAAGGATCTCGATGAGCGATGGGTAAACTACCTGCTCTGAGAGCATGAGTTGCAGTAATAGCAAGTTCGAGAAATTGTGCCCGAATCAATATTTCTGAATATTGTTCGACAATCGGTTTTGCTTCGGGAAGTTTACCAATGCGATATTTTGTTGCAATTTCCCAAGCAGAAGCACTGCTAACAAAAAGATCGTGTTTGGGATTGCGAATAATATCTCGACAAGCGGTATCGAGTCGGGAATCGTCAAAGACCCACCACAAGAAAACATGGGTATCGAGGAGATATTTTATTCCCATTGTTGGAGTTCCTCTTCGGGTAAAGGATCGAAAAAAGTATCGCTGAGTTTTCCGGTTAATAGTCCGGGGGAACGAGGTTGAGACGGTTCTCGTTCTAAACCGAGGCGAAAGTGATAAATCAAGTCATAAATTTCTGCTAGTTTTTCTTCGGGAATCTCTTGCAGTTCTCGGACAATTTTATCGATTAACATGGGCTTAGTTGGGGTTGCGGTTAATAGGTGGCGATCGCAGAGCCGATCTATTTTCTATTATGACGCGATCGCCAGATTTTTAAAGGCTTTGAAAGTTGATTAAGAATCGCTCCTCTGTAAGGCTTTTTCTTTTTGTTCTTGAATCCATGCTTCATCTGGAGCTATCCTTAATGCTCGGTTGAAGTCTTTTAAGGCATTCTCATAGCGTCCCATCAACCGATAGGCATAACCGCGATACGCGATCTCCCAAAAGTCTTTTTCATTATCTTTGAGAGCATTATTGGCAACTTCAATGGTACGCTCAAAGTCCGTAAGTGCATCTTCATTACGTCCCATCAAGCGGTAGGTTAAACCACGCTGGGCGATCGCCCAAGTAAGGTTTTTATCCTCCAATTCGATGATATGATTGAAGTCGGTTAAGGCATCCTCATAGCGTTCCATCTGCTGATAGATTAGCCCTCGATGGGCGATCGCCCAAGTAAGGTTTTTATCCTCCAATTCGATGACACGATTGAAGTCGGTTAAGGCATCCTCATAGCGTCCCATCGACAGATAGGTGTCCCCTCGATGGGCGATTGCCCAAGAAAGGTTTTCGTTCTCCAATTCGATGACATGATTGAAGTCGGTTAAGGCATTCCCATAGCGTTCCATCTGCTTATAGATTAGCCCTCGATGGGCGATCGCCCAAGCAAGGTTTTCATCCTCCAGTTTGATGGCACGATCGAAGTCGGTTAAGGTTTGATAATCTTGATAATCTTGATAATAGCGTTCCATCTGCTGATAGATTAGCCTTCGATGGGCGCTCGCCCTGTAGTCTTCATTCAATCCGATGGCACGATTGAAGTCGGTTAAGGCATCCTCATAGCGTTCCATCAGCAGATGGGTTCGCCCTCGTTGGGCGATCGCCCAAGCGTAGTCTTCATCCAGTTCGATGGCGCGGTTGAGGTTGTTTAAGGCATCCTCATAGCGTTCCATCAGCAGATAGATCCTCCCTCGATTGGCGATCGCCCAAACATCCCGTTCATTCAGTTCAATGGCGCGAGTGAAATCGTCAATAGCTGCCATCCAATTCTTTTGATGACGACGAGCATTCCCGCGAGCCTGATAGAGAATCGAATCTTGTGGGTTTCGTTCGATCTTGTGCGTGTAATGAGCAATGGCGCGATCGAAGTCAGCGATCGCTTCTTCTTCATTTCCTTGGTTTCTATAAGCAGTCCCGCGAATAATATAGGCTTCTGGAAATTCAGACTTAAGCGTTATTGCTGTATTGAGATACTCGATCGCTTCTGAAT
>JBFRWJ010000195.1:0-3315 GCA_051439525.1 Spirulina sp.
TGACGCGCTTAATTATCGAGATTAAGCGATCGGGTAAGTTATGGCGGGAAAATACGCCGTATTATGAAGATGCTTTGCAGCAAACTTGGCTCTTTTTGAGTCAAAATCTCTGCGAGGCATTAACTGCTAAAAAAGCCTACGATGCCAAGATCGGTACGGTAACGACTTGGTTGAATAGCTATCTTCGCCATCGCTTGCAGGATTATTATGCCAAGGAAAAAAAGGAAAAAGAACGACGAATCGCGATCGCGCCAAAGTACGAGGACATGGATTTTAACCTACTGGATACTTTACCCGCTTCTCCCGATACACCCCCCATTTTAGAAGAAACATTGGGCTGGATCGAACGCGATCGCACGGGAGAATTGCGTCGCGTTCATATTAAAGGTCGTCCGGATCTGACTTGTCAACTGTTACTCTTGCGTCGCTTTCCTCCCGAGACCGCTTGGCAGGTATTAGCAAAAGAACTGCATTGTTCTTGTGGCACTTTAGCCAGCTTTTATCAGCGTCAATGTTTGCCTCGGTTGCGAAAATTTGCCCAAATGCAAGGATATATATCCTAGGAGGAAGTCCTTCTCTCTCGAAACCCCGAACAAGGAGAAAAACCATGATTGAAACCCCCAACATCTTACTCGAAAATGCCGTTCCCATGCCCCTCTCGCGGGAACATTTTCGCCTCGCCGATGAGATGGCGAGGGAACAAACGAACCCAGAAAAAGCGGCACGCGTTCGCGATCGCATTTTGGCGATTTTGGCGGTTCGCGATTATTTACAATTGTTGGACATCGAAACGGATTTACAAGGGAGCGATAGTTGGAATCCTGCATTGCGAATGATGAGCGAGACGGGGGATTTAAAGTTAACGGGTTTGGGACAATTGGAATGCCTTCCCGTCAATATTGAATCCGTCCGTCCCGATGGGATGCTCTGCGCGATCGCGCCGGAAGTTCGCTTAGAAAGGATGGGTTATTTAGTCGTGGCGATCGCGGAAAAGGAAGCAAAACTTTTAGGCTTTACGGAAACCTCCGGAAACGGGGAAATTTGGGGGCGAGACTTACAAGATATGTTGGCCTTTTTAACCTACTGCGATCGCCTCGCGAGCGGGAAGATTTATTTGCCTCAGTGGTTGGTGAATGTGGAGACGGCGGGCTGGCAAATTGTGGACTCTTTGTGGGAAAATGAAGAAAATACCGCCGCGATCGCGACCCCGCAAGGCGATCGTGGGTGGGACAAGTTTTTAAAAACTGGAAAAAATGCCCTTCGGGAGCTCTTGGGAAATGCAGATGTACCGTTGCGCGGTCAATGGAACGCGGAAACCCTCGCGTTACGACAAGGAACGCGATCCCTCCTCCCTCAAGCCGATGTCGCGCGAGGGAAATTAATCGATCTGGGGGTTAGGTTAGGGCAACAAACGATTGCACTTTTAGTTGCCCTCACCCGAGAGGCAGACGATCGTATCAATATTCTCGTTCAGATTCACCCGGCAGGAGACTTGGAATATTTACCCCCTCGCTTGCAACTCACCCTTCTACAAGAGGATGGCACGATCTTGCAAGATGTCGAATCTAGGAGTCAGGATTTATGCGTGCAACTGAGGCGCTTTCATGTTTCTGCAGGGGAAAATTTCCAACTCGCGATCGCCTGGGAAGAGTTTTCCACGACGGAAACATTTATGACTTAATCGTTCTGGGATCTCACTGGATTTACTGATGCAATTTGCATCATAAGTAATGTGAATTTTTTTTGATTGAATAAACTACGATGATATAATAACAAGAAATAACCGATCTTGTTTTTATCATTCGCAAAAATGATACGAATGATAGCGAAAATCCACTTTTGGAAGATTGCCATGAGTGAGTCTGCAATTATAAATTTAGGATGCGGCAGTTTTAAGAAAGGCTTTCCCAATATTGTCGCCAGGGTTGCCAAACGGGGGAAAAGGTCAGAAATATCGTGGCTGCAAGTGCGCGGGACTCTGCCTCCCGCCCCAGAAATTCCCGAACTTTACCGCAATTGGCGAACGCTTTTCGCCTTGGTTTATCTCCATAAATGTCGCACCATTGAAGTCGAGCCGGCGGGGGTCACAAATATCTCTGTGGGAGTATTTGATAGTTTATCAGAAAAGTTAGAAGCACGAATTAACGGCTGGTTGAGAGATGAAGGATTTCGCCGCATCGAAGAGCAGTTGCGGACTCAATTAAATGCCTCCGAGTCATTTTGCGTGGTTTTGGAGAGCGATAATGATGAGATTTGGCGCATACCTTGGCATCTTTGGCATTTTTTCAAGGAAGATTATCGGTATGGGGAAATTGCCTTGAGTGCGCCGGAATATCCTTCTCCGGTTGGCGATCGCCGGAAAGCAACGGGAAATAAGGTGAGAATTTTGGCAATTTTGGGAGACAGTACGGGGATCGATACGGAACGAGATAAGGCATTGCTCGATCGCTTGCCGGGGGTAGAGGTGAAGTATTTGCGGGAACCCCGACGGGAAGAGTTATGCGATCGCTTGTGGCAGGAAGGTTGGGATATTTTATTCTTTGCCGGACATGGCAAGAGCGAGGAAAATGGGACAAAAGGGAGGATTTTTATTAATTCCGGCGAGGGCGACAACAGTTTGACGATGGCAGAGTTGCGGGAAGCCATCGCTGAGGCGCGGGAAAGGGGGTTACAATTGGGGATCTTCAACTGTTGCGACGGGTTGGGGTTAGCGCGGGATTTAGCCGAGGCAAAACTCCCCTTGCCTCACACAATCGTGATGCGAGAGGCGATTCCGGATGTCTTGGCCCACGAGTTTTTAAAAACCTTTTTGCGATCGTTTTCCGGGGGAGACTCCTTTCATTGGGCGGTTCGACAGGCGCGAGAGCAATTGAAGGGGTGGGAGGGAGAGTTACCGGGAGCGAGTTGGTTGCCCACGATTTGCCAGCATCCGGGGGCGGCATACCTCACATGGGAGAGTTTGCGACGGGGAAGGCGGGAAAGGCAGCGATCGCGTTTCTTGCCTTGGCGGGTTGGGGGGTTGAGTTTGGGCGCTTTGGGGGTGTATCTCTTGGCAGCCCCACAATTAGCTATATTTCTTAATCAATTAGGTGTTGAAAACTATTTGAAAGGTCAAACTTTACAATCAGAAATTTATTATGATGCTGCAACATTTTTCAACCCTTTTTATGCAAAACCCTATTATAATAAGGGTGTAATTTGTGAAGAATTAAAACACGACTTGGATTGTGCTATAGAAGCATATTACAAAGCAGCAAAACGAGGTCTTCCCGATGCTTATGCAGAACTTTCTCGATTACAGATTTACCAAAATAC
>JBFRWJ010000196.1:0-4373 GCA_051439525.1 Spirulina sp.
AGATTTATGAAATATAAATGGTTAGATAGTGACGCTTATGAAAACTTTAATATTCTAGTAGAAAAAGTGGAGGAAATTCTTAAAAATTTCGGTACAGAATATACAATTAATTTTGCTTAGGTACTTACTTTAGACACAGATACTATTGGACTTGTGGGAGATTTGAGTTTTGGTGCTTTGGAGATGACTCAACAAGGTGCCAATACATTGATTCGTCACGACGGCGATCTCTTAGGAGTCGTGCAGAATGTCAATGCCGACCAATTGACCGAAAGCGATTTCCAACATATAGCGATTTAGGATTGTCGCGATCGCATTTCCACAGAGGAGAGGAGAAATGCGATCGCTTCTTCAAAACCGATGGCGAATATTAAAATGCACCCCATCATCTTGAGCATTCGTACCGCGATCGCTTAAATCCATCAAAGGAATGCCATAATCGAAGCGAAATTCAAGGTTGGGATGGGGCTTCCAAATCGCACCAAATCCAAAACTGGCGATAAAATTTTGGTCGGGAATACTGTTAGGGTTGCTTGCATCGTTCCAAACCCAACCCACATCGAAAAAGGGCAAAAGTTGAAAAACGGCCTGTCCGGAATTATCTCGCTCTAAGATGATGCGATCTTCCACCGAAACGCGAACCCCATTATCGCCATTGCGAACGTTTTGACGATAGCCCCGCACCGACTGACCGCCACCAATGACAAACTGTTGCGAAGAAAGTAAAGCTGTTGTAGAGAACTGTACGTCCGCAGACATGACGAGGATATGATTGGCATCGAGAACCTGCACTCGTTGCAACTGTCCGAGCCAATTGAGAAAACGACTGTCGGGAACGGGATCGGCGTTGATGGTTGCATTGAAAATGCCCAAACCGAGGCTAAACTGCGATCGCAATCCCCACGCTCCAGTTTTATCTCGCAGCAAATAATCCTGACCGAATTTCAGAACGCTGGTAGTGGTGCGTCCTTCGCTATCCGGCCCGGTTCCGAAACCAACGGGGCCGAATAAACTTTCGGTTTGCCCGGTTTGATAGGTGAAACCCAAGGAGAGGGCAAATTCTTCGCGGGTATTGCGGGTAAGGGGCTGGCGAAAGCTAATTTCGTGGACTCGGGAATCGCCGCGAATGTCCAGCACGTCGAAAGGTTCTTGTACTACGGTATTATTCTGCAAAGCGGTTCTCACTTGCAGCGTGCCGTTACGAGAATTCAAGGGAATGGCATAATTCGCCTCAACGCTCTCAAATCCCCCTTGTGTCGTGCGCTTGTATTCGATTTCGGCGCGATCGCCAACCCTCGATAAATTGAGCGTTTTTAGCTCTAACTTTAAACGTTCTGACCCCACGCTGGAGGGTGAAGTATTATCCGTACCGATTTCTCCGCCAAACGATTGCGCTTCAATAACCCTCACGATTAAAATACTGGTATCGATCGCGCTTCCCTCGGTTAAACTCGCTTCTATGTTTTCGAGTAGGGGATCGGCTCGCAATAAGCGCAATTGTTCTTCAAGTTCGATGGCATTGAGGGGTTTGTTGACACCCAAGGCGACGCGATCGCGGATGTAATTGCGATTGAGTCGCTGTGTTCCTTCAATGTCAATTTGTTCGACACTGCCTTCGATAATTTGTATCTCTATTTCACCACTGGCGAGGGATTCTTCTTTAACAATGGCTCTGGAGTTCACATAACCATATTCCCAGTATCGCTCTGTTACCTTTTCCGCCAGTTGTTCCAAATCGCCTCGGCTCAAAGTGATCGGGAAAGAAGGTAGAGTCTCTAGGATATCGGCAAAGTCACTCGGAGCGAAAACCGTACTGCCCGAGATGACAAGGTTGCGAACGACGATGGGTTCTGGGTTGGCTTCTGAGGGGGTTTGCGGAGGAGGGGGGACTGTTGGAGGCAATTCTGGAAGGGGTAGTCTTTCGAGATCGGGGGAAGGTTGTAGAAAGCGATCTTCGTTAGATTCGGGGATCTGAGCGAGTTCGCGATCGCTGGCGGCTCTTTCGAGTTCGTCGAGAGAGTCCTCAAAATGTGCGAGAGAGGAGGGAGTTGAAGGAATCCGCGTGCGTTCTGTTTCTGAAGGAGAAATTAGGGTTTTGCTAACGGGAAGAGCGGGCGATCGCTCGATGTCTAATGAAGGAAAATTCAAGTTTGGAGACGATTTGGGACTTTTTGCAATCTGAATGAGAGTGTCAGCCAGTCCCCACGAGCTTTTTAAGTTTCCTTCGGTGAGAATGCTAACAATCGCGATCGCGCAACTGCACAATCCTCGTCCCCAGTTTTCGTTCATACTCGGTTAAAAATTCAGACATCAATAATTAGTGATAATGGCAATATTAATATTATAGCAAATGGCGATGATAATGATGGTATCGTTATGAACGAGCCATCAATTTATAGTGGAGATGGTGAGATAAATCTTAAGAATAATGGCGATTTAATTCATATATTTGAACCATTGATTCGCAGTGGAAATGGCGATATTAATATTACTGGAATTGGATTAGGTTCTGAAATGAGTGGTAATTTAATTTATATATATTCTTCAGAAACCTCTCCCAAGATTATAGAATCAACTGGTTCAGGTAATATAAATATCATAGCAATTGATGGTGTAACTAGCTCAGGATTTGCTTTGTCCTCTATTGAGAGTAGGAATGTAAACTTTAGCGCAAATCAAGGTCAAATTACAATAATTGCTCGAAATATCTTAAATGATCGAAGAGGCGATGTTGATTTATCTGGGAATAATCTTTATACTAATGGTCAAGATATCACTATAGAAGGTAATACTATTAAAGTAAATATTCTGAACTCTTCTTCTTTAGACGAAGATGGTGGTGATATAAAAATCAATAGCACTTCATACGGAGGTGCAGCTGGAGTTATCGATATTACTGGGCCAATTGACTCTTCTGGTGGAAAAAATGGAGGTCATATTTCGATTGAACATCCCGCATTTAGTACTATAACAATTGGAGGAAAGTGGATTATTTCTTCTGGTGGGCAGAATGGGGGTAATATTTCAATTGGAAATGCTAACTCGAATAACATAACAATTGGGACAATTTTTGGAGATATCAATTCTTCTGGTGGGCAGAATGGGGGTAATATTTCAATTGGAAATGCTAACTCGAATAACATAACAATTAATACAGAAATCAATTCTTCTGGTGGACAGAGTGGAAGTAATGTTTCGATCAGAGCGAGAAATGATATAACAACTCGAAGTATCCGATCGGATAGTTTTGAGATTGCTGGCAATATTAGCATAAATGCAATAGGCAATTTCTCTAGTAGTGATAATTCTTATACAGGAACAATTGATACAACTGCGGGAATTGTCAGTGCAGGAGGAGGAACTCAAGGTGGCAATATTCAACTTCGTGCCACCAGCGATATCAATACAGGAACAATTACTTTATTCAATCCTAGTTTTAATGGCGATAGTGGAAAAATCGATATTACTAGCATCGCAGGAAATATTGATACAATACGAGGTTCTTTGATTACATCCTCTGCTTTAGGTCAAGGAGGTAACATTACTTTAACGTCAGAAAGAAAAGATATCACTCTCAATTCAGGAAACAATCAAACTCAATTAACTTTTGGTGGTAATGTTAACGTTGCAGACATTAACGCTCAATCGATCGCCAACCAAGGCGGTGCAATTTCTATTACAGCCGATCGCGCCATCACAACCCAAGGCGACATCACCACAAACGATAACAGTCTGACCTTTGACGGAACGGTAAACCTTGCCGATAATAACACCTTCAAAATTGAAGGCAACGGGAATATTACCTTTGGCAGCACCCTCGACGGCAACCACGAACTCACCTTAGATGCTCAAACCGTAACCCTCGAAGATAGCGTCGGCGCAACAACCTCCCTCGATCGCCTAACCGTTCGCAATGGTACGGTTTTAAACGATACCACCGCCACCAACGTTACCGCCCGACAAGATATCAGCGTTAGCCATATTGACTCCAAACAAGCAATTTCTCTCAATAGCCTTGAAGGTGAAGTGACTACGGGAAACCTTAAGTAGATATCCGAAATTAATTGCAGATGTAGTAAAATAAGAAAAAACAGACAAAGCAGTCATGGAAAAGTTAGCAAGAGAAACCAAAAAACTACTATGGCGGATTTATCGAGAAAGTGAATCATATCAAGTGAGGCGACGAGCACATGGAGTATTATTGAGATATGAAGGTTGGAGTATTAGTCAAATTGCGACCATATTTAATGTGAGCAAAAGAATAGTAAGTTATTGGTGGAAAGAATGGAAAGAGAGAAAATTAGTCAGTTTATATGCACGGAAAGGCAAGGGGAGAAAACCGCTCTTGAATGACGAGCAAAAAGAACAAGTCA
>JBFRWJ010000197.1:0-11939 GCA_051439525.1 Spirulina sp.
GGGACAATTTCTCATTTTCCAAGGAAAAAATTAGACCTCCATACACGGTTCCCGCAACCAACGATTCATCATTACTAAAAAAATCATTGTGATAATCGTGGTAGGCTTGAATAACAGTTTCTTCTTGACTCCCGATCCCAATTCCTGCATTTGTTTTTAAGTCACAAGGGGCAGAAATTGCAATGGATAATATTTGTTTGGGTTGTCCGGGTTCTTCTGATTCCATTTGTAAACTAATGCCGCGATCGCGATATTCCCACTCCTGAACGTACATTCCGATCGCACCCCAAAATACATCTTTTCCTTTCTGGGAAGGCTCCCCTAGTCGGGTTAAAATTTCTCTTTGGGAAAGCCCTAATTTTAACCATCCTCCCAAGGATTCTCGTTCCATTAAATCAAACCCTCGTTCCAGAAGGGATGCTTCTTCGGAAAGTTGAGAAATGGTAAGAGGAAGGGGATCTTCTGTCGTCAGAAATATGCGAACAGAATGGCGATTTGTTGCGATCGCACGACTTCCAACTGGCAAAAAAGCAGTTAACAAGAAACCCAGTAAAACTAAATTTTTCATTTTTCCATTAACTCCTGATAACTGATAACTGATAACTGATAACTGTTAAATTGCACAGCGAAAACCCACTAAAATTTGTCGCACCCAAGGATGATACCAATTCCGAAAACTTGCTCTTAACCCCCAAGGACGAGTTGCCCAACTTCCTCCTCGCAGTACCCGATGTTGGTTATCAAAATAGACTTGAGAATAGCCTCGATAGGGATAAAACTTAAATCCATTATACTCGGAAAACCAAGAACTCGTCCACTCCCAAACATTCCCCATCATATCCCAACATCCCCAAGAACTTTGCCCTTCGGGGTAAGTATTAACGGGAGTCGTATGACCGACTAAGGTATTGTGGTTACAATGCTGAGAATTGGGTGCATGATTTCCCCAAGGATAGTATAATTTTTCTTGTGTTTCTGCCTGCCAACTTGCCGCTTTTTCCCATTCTAATTCTGTGGGCAAACGCTTGCCTACAAATGTAGCATAAGCCTCGGCTTCATAATAGCTGACACCGCAAACGGGATGCTCGTCCCAGTCCCTAGAATTGCACCAATATAACGGCTGTGCGATGGGATTATTTTGCAACCATTGCCAACCCGAATCAGACCAAAATTCTGCCTTTTGATAGCCTCCTGCTGCCATGAATTCTCGATATTGCTGGCAGGTGACGGGAAAGCGATCCATTTGATAGGTGTCGAGATAAACGAAGTGGGCTGGACGTTCGTTATCCTGTGCTTCAATGTTATTATTTCCCATGAGAAATTCTCCGGCGGAAATGGTCACCATCTCAGAAGCAAAATTAGAAAGGAGAGAAACGCGATCGCGTCCCGTTAACGGTGTAGATTCTTGCAGTTTTCGCCAGCGTACCAGTTGCAGGAGAAAGGCAATGGTTTCATTATGTTGGCTTTCGTGTTGAATGAGCCAACGCCATAACCTTTCCTGTTGCGCGATCGGCGCAATTTCGAGATATTTAAAAACGTGAGTTCTGACGGTTTCTAAATAGTCTTGGATCGTGGCAAAACTCGGGAGATTTTGCCGTTGTTCTTTGGGTAACCCATCAGCAGTTAGGAGTTGACGATATTCGGGAAACAGAGGAGATTCCCTCCCACAATGCTCTAAAATCCAAAGAGCTTCCGTCAAAGCAATATGACCCAAATGCCATCCCACCGGGCTAAAATCGGGATGGACTTGCTGGCAAAATTCCTCGCGATCGCAATCGGTAAATAATGCTAAAGTGCGATCGCGACAGGCTATCAAATCTTGGCGAATGGCTTCGCGTTTAGAATGGAGAGATGTTAACTTCAAGGTCTTCCTCAACCGTAAGAATGTGATGTTCGGGACAGGGTTTCCAGTTTCCCTCAAAGAGAGGTTCGGAAGCCAGAATAACGGCACTGGGATAGTTGGGATCGTCTCGCAACCAATACAGAGTGGGTACGTCTTCAAAAGTTGAATAACGACAGGCAACGAGGCGCTTTCCCGTGCCGATTATCATAGCCGTAATAAACTTAAAATTGTGCGCTTTGCTCAATTCGCCAATTTCCGTAACGGCTTTCGCCATTGCCGCTTCTATGTTAAGATCGGGATGGTTTTGCAAGTAGGTTAAAATTAAGGCACAAAGATATTCTGAATCCGTATTGCCTTTAATCCAAATTTCGGTTTCCTCATTGAGTAAATTGCGGATGGTACGGCGAAATTTGTGGCGGAAATGTTCGATATAACCATTGTGAACAAACATTAAGCGATCGCGCACGAAAGGCTGACAATTGCCGATATCTACTGGAAGTCCCGGGGTGGCACTGCGCACGTAGCTTAAAATGCTATTAGATTCGACATAACGACCCAGTTGGGGTAAATTAAGATCGTTCCAGATGGGCAGGATATTTTTATAAGTATAAGGATGTTCCTCTCGTTGGGGATGATACCAACCCACTCCAAAACCATCGGCATTGAGGAGAGCAACGTGCATTTCTTTGGGTTGATAACTTTGCACGATCAGGGAATGTTCGGGTTTATGGAGAATGCGATCGAGTTGGAGGGGGACACCGAGATAGCCAAGCAAGCGACACATAAGCAAATGATAAGCTAAAGGAAAACCAAATCCGAGGGAGAGATATGAATACTATTCTTCATATTACAGGCCAAAAAATGTGGTTGCAAGCCCAAAAAATGGGGTTTTATCGCTGTGAATCTCTGGAGACAGAAGGGTTTATCCATTGTTCCCACCCCGAGCAAGTCGTCGCGACAGCTAATCGTTTTTTTCGGGGACAAAGAGAGTTAGTTTTGCTGGCGATCGCGCCTTCTCTCGTCCATGCTGAGATTAAAGAGGAGGAAGTTCCTTTACATGGCTGTTTTCCCCATATTTACGGAGAGTTAAATCTTGATGCAGTCGTCTGGGTTATTGAGTTTGAACCCAACGAACAAGGAGAGTTTGAACTTCCTTTAGAATTATGTTAGAATCTAGAAGCGATCGCAGACTGAGAAATTTTGCACCCAAAAAATTAGTGAGAAAGAGGCGTGATTTTTGAATAAATAGCAGCTTGACCGCAATAGCGAAGATCGCGATCGATAACGTTCCAAATTGTAACATCTTCGATGCGAAAACGCCGACCCGATCGCGCAATGCGATCGCCAGAATATCCTTGGACAAAACCATATTTTGCGGTTTCTGCCAGCAGGCGATCGCGATCTTCCCAAGCGGTATTTTCTGCACTTTGACGCGAAGGCATTCGGGTAAATTCTTCCCAAGTTATCTCCCACAATTCTAGAGCTTTTTGATTGCCATAATTAAAAATTGGCTCGGCTTCAGTTCCGTGGGACACTAACACGAATGGGGCGGTAAATAAATGGCGAGAGGATTCTTCTGGAGACAGTACGGTGTCAACTAAAGGATAGTGCAACCAATGTTGAAAGCTGAAGAGCAGAAGCTGACAGTGTTGAATGACGCTTTCTTGTTGCCAAACGGGTGTATTCAAAGGAATTTTCAGATCTAAACTTGGCAATATTATAGCAGAGTTGGTATTGTCAGAGGAGTTTGAGTCAAACAGCGATAAGCAATCGCATTTAGAGAGCGGCGATTGTTTCCATGAGGCGATCGCAAGTTAGAATCTGAATATCGCTGACGGGAAAATCTCGCTCGTTACGGGTTACAATCCCATCTAAACGATTGACAACAGCCGCACCATATTGAATGGCATCTTCAAAATCTTTAAAGTTGGCTTGGAGAGCAATTTCAATCACTTCGCGATCGCAAGTTGCAATTTGACAAAAACTTGCTAAGCGATTCAAAAAATCGAGCGCCCAATCTTTTCCTCGATCTTTCCGGATGATATAATACAAATCACTAAATGTGGATGCGGAAATATATCCCTCAAATTTTCTCTGCTTGATTAGCAAGAAAATTTGATTGCTCTGAATGAGAAACGGTTGACGTTCGAGGGCATAATCCAAAACAATATTAGTATCGAGTAAGACTTTCATAGATTATGCTTTTCTTTGAGATATTCCCATTTCGCGCGATCGGGATCGAAATCGGCGGGTGCAGGAGTAGTATTGGCAAATAAGTCTTTAAATTCTTCAATTTGAGTTTTGAAGGGTTTTTCCGGTTGTGTGTCTGTAGCTTCGGGAGTTGGTTCGCTGATTTCCTCTCGGGATTCCTCTCGTGTTTCCTCTCCTTCCGTCACGGGTTGTAAAATAATGACTTCGACTTCTCCCGGGGTTAGATTAATGGGTTCGGAGACAATCAAATGACCGGACTCGTCGATCGCTCCTTGGATTTTTAGGGCTTGCATGGTTGATTGTTGATATCGTTAACTTTAATTATAGGCGATCGACCGCAAAAAAGATTAGGCTTGGGTTCGACTATTCTCCTGTGGATATTCTTTTATCGATCGCGTTCTGGGTTGAATTTTATTGTTAAAATAACACGAGAATGAGATTGAGGAGGATGGCGATGAGAATTTTTTGGCAACAGCTCATTTTCTCGGGATTGTTAATCCTGAGTTTGGGAGTTGGCGATCGTGCGGTTTCTCTTCCCCTTAAACTGGAAGAAGCCGAAATCGTTACCCAATTAGATAGCATCCCGAAATGGACGCGAGAAGGGCAATCCTTGCGCCGAGAATTTGTTTTTGGAGATTTTCCCGAAGCGATCGCCTTCGTGCAAAGTTTAATCGAACCCGCAGAGGATGCCGGACACCATCCCGATATCATAATTTCTTACAATAAAGTGACCCTCGTTCTGACCACTCATGACGCGGGAGGACTGACGCAACTCGATTTTGATGTGGCACAAATCATCGATCGCTTATTTTCCGATTTTCCGGAATAAGACCCCGAATAAAACCATGAATGCTGTTGAATGAAGAATCGAACCTTATATGCGGTCAATCTCCCACAATTGTCAAAAAAATGCGAAAATAAAATAAAAACGGTAACATTAATAACAAGACTTGCATGAAAATCCTCTCCAATCTCCTCTCTCCCAATAAAAAAGTTAAAACCCCAGCCACTCCCAGCACGCGCGGATTACCGCCCTTACGACGCACTCGCAAGGGCATCGAGCTAAAATCTGAATATGAAGTGGAAATCATGCGGCGATCGGGTTTTATCGTGGCGACGGTACTCAAAGAAATTGCCGAAATCGTCAAACCCGGGATGACCACCGCAGATTTAGATGATTATGCCGAAAAACGCATTCGGGAAATGGGCGCAAAACCCAGTTTTAAAGGCTATCACGGCTTTCCGGGGTCGATCTGCGCCTGTATCAATAACGAAGTCGTCCACGGCATTCCCAGTCGCAAAAAGGTCATTCGTGCAGGAGATTTGTTAAAGGTCGATACGGGGGCATATCAGGGAGGATATCACGGCGACTCCTGCATTACCATTGCTATCGGGAACGTTTCTCCCGGTGTCGAAAAATTAATGCGAGTTGCAGAAGAAGCCTTATATAAAGGAATCGAACAAGTGAAAGAAGGCAATTACATCATGGATATTGCCGGGGCGATTCAAGACCATGTCAAAGGAAAAGGCTATAGTATTGTCGAAGAATATACCGGTCACGGGGTGGGGCGCAATCTCCACGAAGAACCTGCCGTGTTTCACAGTCGCACTCGAGAGCTGCCCAATGTTAAACTCAGAGCGGGAATGACCCTCGCGATCGAACCCATTGTCAATGCCGGATCGAAACATACCCGCACTTTACGCGATCGCTGGATGGTGGTTACTACCGATAACAAACTTTCCGCCCAGTTTGAACATACCGTGTTAGTCACCGCAACGGGTTACGAAATCCTGACCGATCGCGATCGCCTGTGATCTGATACAATTGTTGGGGAGCGAGTGAGGTGTAAAAATATGACGGCTGCGATCGCACAAACGGGGATTAGGTTTGAAGAATTCGTCTCTCGTTATGGGGATGATATTAACTATGAGTTAATCGATGGGGAGTTGATCGAAATGGAACCGACAGGTCTTCACGAGGAAGTAGGTGCAGTGATTAACCGAAAGCTCATCTGTCAACTCGAGAGTCTCGATCTCCCTTACTTGATTCCTTTTCGTTGTTTGGTTAAGCCGTTGGGAATAGCGAGTGCTTTCCGACCTGATGTTATCGTGTTGGATAAGGAAGAACTTTCTAAAGAACCGCTTTGGACGCGAGAGCCTATTGTAACGATGGGAACGACGGTGAAATTGGTTGTTGAAGTCGTTAGCAGCAATTGGCAAAATGATTATGCTCGCAAATACGAAGATTATGAAGCCTTAGAAATCCCCGAATATTGGATTATAGATTATTTGGGGATTGGGGGAAAATACTATAATTGAACTTCATATATTCATTCAATCCCACTGCTAACTGAGTTCAAACCTGAGATTGACTGACTTGTTTCTGACTTGTTTCTGAATGCTTGAAGTGATCGCGTAGGATGTCATGCGATTGCGAATCAATGGGGGATTGGGGCATGACGAGAGTGTGATTGGCTCTCCTGCTTTTTCGTATGGGTAAATGGAGGATTGCTTTTTTATGGATATAGGAATAATTCCTATATATACCGGATTCAGTATAAACAGCCAAAACAAGCCTCTTCTCAACCCAAACGACTCCAAAACCAAGAAGATTCACGACTCTACCTTCCTTCCATACGCTTATTCGGACTATGGGAGCACAAAATGGGCGAACGATGAGATAAAAGTCATAAAAAAGTAGTCACAAGTCAGAAACAAGTTAGTTGTACTCAGGCTTGAACTCAGTAAGCAGTGGGATTTAATGAATATATGAAGTTCAAACAAGCCAAATGATAGCTATTAACTGAGTCAAAACTTAAGTTAAGAGTGTAGAGACTGAAGACTATTGTCAAATTTTGTCCAAAGTCCAATCTAAACTTGTTTTACTGCAAACTCAAATTAACTCAAATCCAAAGTAAGGAGAAGAATATGACTACCACACTTACACGAGATCAAGCTTTTCTATCAGCTTTAGCGGCAGTACAAAAATCAGTAATAATTAAAATCGCAACATCGGATTTGGAGACCTTAAAAAATGGCAACTACAAACTTTGTTTCGCGAAAAAGGTTGGAGATGCTGCTTACAACGTCGTATGGCAGTCCTACCAAGATTATCTAGCAAATAACACATTTTCGTGGACTCCCCAGTACCAGATCTTTGGCAGTAATGTATTCCAAGCTAACATTGAGGTGCAGGTGTCAACTAACACACAGACAATCGGACTCGGAGAGACCA
The DNA here is from genome assembly GCA_051439525.1 of Spirulina sp. GTDB lineage: Bacteria > Cyanobacteriota > Cyanobacteriia > Cyanobacteriales > Spirulinaceae > CCY15215. Next base: position 7,290 of record JBFRWJ010000197.1, read on the forward strand.
GCATACTTAATTCGTCTGGTATTCTCGAATCACCTTCTACAGGAGGACCCACGACAGGTTTTGTGATGGACAATCAGTATGGATCTATTCACCCCGGTGTTAATCAATTATCGACAGGCATAGATGGCAAACAGGAGAGTACCCCTATATATGTTGCTGAAAGCCCCAGCGTTATCGGGGAAACAACCCTGACACCCGTTGAAAAAATTCTGGTTTGGTTCGAGCAGGACATCCAGACCAGCACGATGTTTAGCACCTCACGTAGTCAGGCAGTCGAGATTGACTTGACTAACCAGGACTCCGCAACCCGGATGTATCAAAACCAAACGTGGATAACTCCTTAAGCTTGTTAAGATAGTTTCCATGAGAAAAAGATAGGAGGTTAGCGGGCTCATAGCAATTAGGATGTCAACTGGAGAAAACTTGGGCATCGCTCCTCCTTTCTTTGAGCCTGAAAAAGTAACAACACTTTATATATGCTAAAAGATAGCCTTAACAGAGTTGACAAAAACCGTAAACATCAAAATTGCCGAAGATGATCTCAAAATTCTAAGGGGGTCAAAGTACAAACTTTGTTTCGCGAATAGTGTTTATTCCCTAGAGTCGGGAGAATATCAATTGCAACAATTTCGAGAAGGAGACGCGATCGCATCTCCCCTATTTCCAGAATTAAATTTAACCGCAGAGACGATTTTAACGCCACAATCTAACTCAACTATAGCGAGGAGTTGTTAAAGTCTCCCCTTACAAAGGGGGGATTTAGGGGGGATAAACCCTGCAATGCGATCGCAAACCCCCTCAAAACAATTCATAACTTCATCATTGGTAAAACGTACCACTTGCAAGTCATAGCCGGCTAAAATTCGCGTTCTCTCTTCGTCATAAGTCATTCCTTCTTCGGTAAAATGAGATTCTCCATCCACTTCGATAACCAATTTGAGTTTGGGACAATAGAAGTCAACGATAAAATGATCGATGGGTTTTTGCCGCCACATTTTTAAAGGAAATGTTCTCAAATACTGCTGCCATAGTTTCCGTTCGGCTGGGGTGGGATTTTTTCGCATTTCTTTGGCGCGATCGACTAAAAGAGGGTTGTAGGGGAGGAAGTAACGTCCTTCTTTGAGATGTGTCATGGGATGGATTTTGGGTGTGTTTTGGAGGTATTTTATCCCCCCCAGCCCCCCTTTGAAAGGGGGGGGAAGAACTCCTCGATCGCTTTTGGGAATAGGGAGAAAAGTTTTGCGATCGCTTTACTATTATACTCTCCGGTTATTTTTTCTCTATCTGTTTGCTCCCTCTTGTCCCCCCCTTACAAAGGGGGGATGCTATGGAACTCCCGTCCGAAGAATTTCCCCTCCCACTATTGCAATTATCTCGTGAAGAACTCATCGATCGCTTCCCCGAAAAAGCAGAAGAATAGTTAGAAATGAGATGGCAACCCTATCTAGGACTGATTCATGAGCTAGAGTGGGTGCCGCAAGCGTTTATACTAAACTCGGATGCGTTTCCCTTGCATCCGTTGTAACGAGACAATAGCGAATTTATGGCACGGCAATACCGTATTACTTTACTCCCGGGAGATGGCATCGGTCCCGAAATTCTGAACGTTACCGTCGAAGTTCTCAAGGCGATCGCGCCCCAATTCGACTTAGAATTTGAGTTTACAGAAGCCCTCATGGGAGGAGTGGCGATCGATGCCACGGGAAACCCCCTCCCCGAAGAAACCCTAGAAATCTGTAAAAATAGCGATGCGGTATTGCTGGCGGCGATCGGGGGCTATAAATGGGACGATCTCCCCCGTCACCAACGCCCGGAAACGGGGTTATTGGGGCTGAGAGCGGGTTTAGACCTGTTTGCCAACCTGCGCCCCGCCACGATTTTACCCCAGCTTGTAGACGCTTCTAGCCTCAAACGAGAGGTAGTAGAAGGAGTGGATATTATGGTAGTGCGGGAGTTAACCGGGGGAATCTACTTCGGACAACCCAAAGGAATTTTCGCCACGGAAACCGGGGAAAAACGGGGGGTGAATACTATGGCTTATACAGAAGCGGAAGTCGATCGCATCGCCCGAGTGGGTTTTGAAACAGCGAAAAAACGCGGGGGAAAACTCTGTTCCGTCGATAAAGCCAATGTTTTAGACGTTTCCCAATTATGGCGCGATCGCGTCACCGCCCTCGCTTCAGAATATCCCGAAGTGGAACTGAGTCACCTTTATGTTGACAATGCCGCCATGCAGTTAGTGAGGGCGCCAAAACAGTTCGATACAATTGTGACAGGGAATCTGTTTGGGGATATTCTCTCCGATGCCGCCGCCATGCTCACCGGCAGTATCGGGATGCTCCCCTCTGCCAGTTTGGGAGAACCCGGAAAACCGGGGGTATTTGAACCCGTCCACGGTTCCGCACCGGATATTGCCGGACAGGACAAAGCCAACCCCCTCGCTCAAATTCTCAGTGCGGCGATGATGTTGCGTTACGGGTTAGACCAACCCGCCGCCGCCCAGAAGCTGGAAGCCGCCGCGATCGCCGTCCTCGATGCCGGATATCGCACGGGAGATATTATGTCCGAAGGATGCAAGTTAGTCGGTTGCAAAAAAATGGGAGAGGCATTATTAAATGTCTTGTAAAAGAAAATTTCCCCGTTCCCTTTTGAACCTTGATTTGATACTTTGAGATAGAGTTAGCGACTGGTGGCTTAATGGTTTCTTTCGATCTCAGCGATCGCTCCTACGCAGTAGAGCGAGAACAACACGTTCAACAAATGCGGCAATCGTTCCGCCCCCCGATTCCCGATGCAATGGTCATGCGATCGGCACAAGCGATCTTTTATGTGTTCTATCAAGTCCATCAACGGTTTCCCTCGCCTCCAACCGGGGTGGCGATCGACCCCCGCAGTCATTGGGGTAAACTCCTCTTTAGCACTCAACCCATTTTGCTCCCCAGGGAATTTTTTATCCCCATTGATAATCTTGAAACCGAGTGATATCAATGAACAATGAAATTCAAGCCAATGTAGAAGAGCCAAAATCGGGGGGGATATCTTGCCACCGTCCCGGGCCGATCGCTTGCACCGCTTCCCGCAGAGAAACATCTCCGGTATAAAGGGCGCGACCGATAATCACTCCCGTGACTCCCGCAGGTTCGAGGGATAATAAACTGAGTACATCCGTGAGAGAACTGACTCCCCCCGAAGCAATAATGGGAACTTGCACCGATCGCGCCAATTCTCGCAGTGCATCCATATTCGGGCCCGAAAGGGTGCCATCCCGGTGAATGTCTGTGTAAATAATGGCAGCAACGCCCTTATCTTCCATCTGTTGCGCGAGATCCGTCGCTTGCACTTCTGAGGTTTCCAACCAACCTTTCGTAGCAACCTTCCCATTGCGGGCATCAATGCCCACCACAATTTGACCGGGGAACTCTTGGCATAATTCTCCCACGAGATCGGGATTTTCCACCGCTACGGTGCCCACGATCGCTCGTTTCACCCCCAAGTCTAAAACTCGGCGAATTTTCTCGCGATCGCGCAGTCCTCCCCCCACCTGCACCGGGATCGAGACCCCACGAACAATCGCCGCGATCGCCTCCCCATTGACGGACTGGCCCTTTTTTGCCCCGTCTAAATCGACCAAATGCAGTCGCGTCGCCCCTTCTTCTTCCCAACGACGGGCAACGTCTACCGGGCGATCGCTAAAAATTTCCGAGCGATCGTAATCTCCTTGATACAGGCGCACGCAGCGACCCTCGAGTAAGTCAATAGCGGGAATAACATCCATAAACGGCGAACGGTAAACAGCGAACGGGAAATATTAATGATACTTGGCAAAAGCAAAAATTTTGCCGAATGTCTTGCGAGAATAGACCCGAGGTTTTATAATACCTTCATCTACTTAAAGTTGTTGAAAAGATTTGTCCTTGAATTTATTCGATCTATTCAATTTTTAACGGCAATACACTTTCTAACAAACTAAAAAAATCATTAACATTTTTAATGTTAAACACAAATAAGTTTTTTGTCTAGACTCTAGTAAGAGAAAATCGAGTCAATCAAAAAAAGACTTATATGAGAAATTAAGGATTAATGCTCCTGTGCGCTCGTTCTTAACGTCGGTCTATTGAATTGGAGACAAGCCCATGAATAATCTGCTCGAGACCACTTCTGTTACCACCAAATTTATTCCTGCTCCTCCTCCCACCGATCCCGCGATTCCTCCTTCGATTTATGGGATCGAGGTAAATGCAGACCAAACCGTAGAATGGGAATGGTTGAAATTACCTGACGGCAATCGGGTGGTAACAAGCTATAAAATCGTTAAGTCCGTGCTTTAAATTGGCGAAGAGTTAACAGTTACCAGAGGTTGCATGGTGGGAGACTGTAGTTTTAGTTACTGATAACTGATAACTGTTAAAATACGCGATGCTGAAGAGAAGGCATTTGCGAGCGAACCTGCGTTAAGCGATGGGGATCGATTTCCGCGATCGCGACACCCGGTTTGTCCCCGGCATCGGCCAAAACCGTCCCCCAAGGATCGACACTGAGAGCGTGCCCGTAGCTGTTGCGCGTCCTGTAATGAGTGCCCGTTTGAGCCGGCGCGAGGGCGTAACAAGTATTCTCGATCGCGCGAGCTTGGATTAAAATTTGCCAGTGATC
>JBFRWJ010000198.1:0-3733 GCA_051439525.1 Spirulina sp.
AGCCAATTTCTTGGATCGTCCCCTCTTGCTCTCCAAAATAACAACGCTCACCTACTCTGACGGGGCGATCGACCAGCAAAATAAGTCCCGCAATAATATTTTCTAGGGTGGTTCTAGCGGCTAGCGCCAGTGCCAATCCACCAATCCCCAAGCCTGCCAAAATGGGGATAAGGGAAATCCCCACCTGCTCAATACCCAAAACTAGCGTTGTGATTCCAATGGTTAAGCTCAGCAGACGGGAAACCGTCCTAATCATGCTGGCATCTAACCCTTGAGGATTGATTCGAGGAGACACAATAATTGTCTCTGCTACAATGTTGCCAATCAGAAAGATCGTTAAAGCCACCACAATCCAAAGCAGACTCTCTAGAACAATTAATAAAAAATAAAGAATCTGTCCGGTTATATTGATAAACTCATCAATAACATAGCTTACTGCGATCGAGCTAATGACGATCGCAACGGGAGGTATGACGGTTTCCCAAGTGCGCTGAGGTGGTTCTATTGCTACAGCTCGCTGCTGATTCCAGTTCAAGACTTTATACGGAATCCAAAACGCAATTGACAACACTAGCCCAAGACAGATCCACTGCCAGAGGGCTTGATCCCAGTAGATACTCTTTAAACTACTTGGCAGGCTCTGAATCCATTTTAAGGGAAGGATTTGACCGGGATTAGAAATATAGAATTGATAAAACTCTTCGGTTGCGTTGGGCTTATACGGAAGTGTCTTAATTTTTTTGTAAAATTCTTCTAATCGGGCAACCGTCTCAGATGAGAATAAGAACTCTCCTGCTCTAGCACCTTCGCTAATTTTTACCAGATCGATTTCTGTATTTGGGATTGTCCATCGAGAGAGGTCTTTGTCCATAGCCACGACTTCAGCATTAGGAATCCGATCGTAGGGAGGAATCTCAATACGATCTAGTATTTCTTTTAATAGGATAGTTCCTTCAAGGGCTGCATCTTGTTCTAGCCGAGGGGGCACTTCACTAGTATCAAGACAGTCTGTTGCCCGTTCAAGAAGGATAATCCCTGGAGCAACGTGTTCCTTAACAGACGCTGAAGGGAAAAGGCTAGGCTCATTTAGATACCGATCGGTGGCTGTCACTATAATATGATGAGCCTTATTGACATTCTCGATAAAACTTTGAATTGTAGCTTGAGGGCTGGATGTGTCTGGGGGAGCGAGGGGGTGCTCCACAGAGAATGCCGGAAAAAGAAACACTTGTACTATACAAAGGGTCGTTAGCAGCAAGAGCCAAACGAATGTAATCAAGTATCGCCATGGCGGTTTCATTATTAGACGGGCAGACATTATCCAGTTAAGAACGGTTGAAAAAATGGGCATCCATGTAAGTCAGAAAATACTGATGGAGTTAGGAGTCAGCTACCCACGGGCGCTGCATTGCCCGTTAGAAATTGAAGAAACTCTAAAGTCACGAGCCCTCGTTCATAATACCTGACTTTTCCCAATATCTTTTAATGAATCTTAAACCTCATAAACGATTCTATTTTCAGAAAGATCTACATGCTCTTTCCCTTATACAGTCCATGTTATAGCTTTGTTGTCACCCCGTCAGTTTTTTGAGTCAAGAATCTTTTGATATATCGATGCTAATTGTTCTCCAGTCGTTTCCCACTGATAACGACTGGCTGCAAAAATTTTACCTCGATTTCCCATATTTTGACGCATTTCTTCGGATTCTAATAATTTTTTGATTGTTTCTACCCAAATTTCTGTTTCTCCAGGTATCACGAAACCCACGTCTTGGTTATGAAGATCGGAAGAAATTTGCACTTCTGGGGTAATGGCGATCGCTAAACCTGCGGACATGGCTTCAGCTACTGCAATCCCAAAGTTTTCTCCATAAGAAGGTAAGACAAAGATATCCGAACCTTGTAAGAGTAGATCTTTGGCTTCACCTTGTACGAACCCTACAAAAGTAACATTTTCTTGCAGTTTAAATTCAGCAACTTGATGTTTGAGATATTCTACATAACTCGTTTTTCCAGTTCCGGCAATTAAAAGATGAAATTCACATCGATCTTTGAGTTGAGACAAAACTTGAATTAAAAAATCTACTCTTTTTTTGGGATGTAGTCGAGCGAGGAACAAAATAATAGGAGTGGAATTTTTGATTTGACCAAAACGCTGACGAATTGTGTTTTTAGCTTCGGGGTTATCGGCAATTTGAGCGACCCCTAAAGGGACAGTAAATGTCGGGGTAGAGAGTCCATATTCTCGGACATTATCAATCTCATTTGCCGTTGTACAATGGATAGCGGTAGCACGATCTAAGTTGTTTCTTTCCCAGAGAAAACTATAAATATTCTTTTTCCATCTTTTCTGATTAATGACCCAAGAATCTAACTGTCCGTGGGGAGTAATTAAATAGTCAATCTTATGTTTTCTAGCCGTCATTGCACCGCGAGTACAAAGATAAGAAAAGAAAGAGTGAATATGCACGATTTGATAATTGTTAATATTTTGTTCTAACCATTTCGTATAGTCTAGAGAAATTGCAAACTCTACTAGGGGCTTAAAGTTTGTAAACAAACGGGAAAAGAAGCGGACGGGAATATTTTGAAATTCCTGAATCTCCCCCGAACGCGACTCCACAATACTTTTATCAAAATCATGAGTTGTGGCGATTTCCGCATCAACTCCAGCTTTTCTTAATGCCCTCACTATTTCTATTGCAGCGAGGTTACTGCCACCACCAAGAGGATTGATTGAGGGAATAATATGTAAACTTTTTATTATCATTAACTTGAATTGTGTTGAGATTATAAGTACCAAGCAATAATAAGTTAACTTTTGGTTTGATTGTCAATAACTATTTAATGACCGTTTACTTTATCTTCATAATTTATGAATGAGATTTTTAGGAGTGCTCATTATATTTTTAATATATCGATATTTCGATCTATTGACAACCTAGTAGTTTTGAATTGAAGGAGAAGAGGAGAGATTTGACATTCTCTCTGGGGATCGATCGCAGAATCACTGTCTTTATTAAAGCGGGGAGATGTCAATTTTCTTAAATTCTCTCGCGATTAACCGGATCGATCGCATTTTTGTTGTATAGGGGACTGCAATCTCTTGTCAAAGAAGGAAAACTCTTCCTATGAAACCTACGAACCGGGTAGAATTGATGACTCGTGCCACAGCAGGCGCGATTTTAACGAGTACCCTCGCCGTCCCCGCCGCAACGGCTTATCAAGCACTGCCCGAAAATTTCCCCGACACTCCCTCTGTCCCAACGAGGGATGGCGATTTTACCCTCCCGGCGCTTCCCGCTTTACCCTCTCCCGACTTTAACGATCCGGCGTTAGAGTTTTCCAACTTCGGGACGGCGATCGACTCCTCCTATCAACTCGCCCAATTTCAGGATCTCAATACTGCCTACTGGGCGGCGAATTTTATCAGTCAGCTCCTCGAATCCGGGATTATTAAAGGCTTTCCCAATGGTCGCTTCCTGCCAGAAAATAAGGTCACCCGCGCCCAATTTGCGGCTATGATCGCCAATGCCTTTAGCGATCGCACCCCCACTCGCGACGCGATCGCCTTTCGCGATGTTCCCCGCACCCACTGGGGTTACCAAGCCATTGAACGCTCCCCGACTAAATCAAAGATTATAGTCGGGGATTCGTTGAGCTGCAAAGACTTCGCAGCGTTTCCAGAACCACTGGCGTTCTCAGTGTGCCGTTGGGACTTCTGCCATCGAAC
>JBFRWJ010000199.1:0-3238 GCA_051439525.1 Spirulina sp.
ACCAATAACCAATAACCAATAACCAATAACCAATAACCAATAACCAATAACCAATAACCAATAACCAATAACCAATAACCAATAACCAATAACCAATAACCAATAACAAAAATGCAAGCTATTTTGATGACCGAACCGGGTTCTCCGGAAGTTCTTTACTTGCAAGAGATTCCCAAGCCGACTTTACAGAAAAGCAATCAATTGTTAATTCGTCTCTATGCTGCCGGAGTGAATCCCATTGATACCAAAATCCGCAGTCGGGGGACATTTTATCCCGAACAAATGCCGGCAATTTTGGGATGCGACGGAGCAGGAGTCGTTGAAGCGATCGCGCCGTCAGTCAGCCGATTTAAACCGGGAGATGAGGTGTATTATTGCTTTGGCGGCCTCGGACAAACCGGAACGGGAAATTACGCTCAATATGCTGTTGTCGAGGAACATTATCTCGCCCCCAAACCCAAAACCCTTTCCTTTGCCGAAGCAGCAGCCGCACCCCTTGTTTTAATCACCGCCTGGGAGGCACTATACGACCGAGGACGGCTCGAAAAAGGACAAAAGGTCTTAATCCATGCTGGAGCCGGAGGAGTGGGTCACGTCGCCATCCAGCTCGCTAAAATTAAAGGAGCAGAAGTGTGTACCACCGTCAGCACTCCCGATAAAGAAAGATTGGTCAGACAACTCGGCGCCGATCGCCCGATTTTGTACCGACAAAAAGACTTTGTGGAAGAAGCGATCGCTTGGACTCAAGGAAAAGGAGTCGATCTCGCTTTCGATACCGTTGGGGGGAAAACTTTTTTCGAGACCATCCCCGCCGTGAAGTATGCTGGCGATCTGGTAACATTGCTCGAACCCGATATCGATCGAGGTCACTTCAAACTGGCCCGCAAGCGCAATCAACGCATTAGTATGGAGTTAATGTTAACGCCCATGTTAGAAGGACTCATCGAGGCTCAAAAATATCACGGTCAAATTCTGCGTCAATGTGCTGCGTGGATTGACGCGGGTCAATTAAAAATTCATCTCAGTCAAACCTTTCCCCTCCCTCGAGCCTCAGCAGCTCATCACGCGATCGAAACGGGTTCATCGACGGGCAAAATTGCCTTAACGATCGCCGAATAAAGATCCCTCTCCAACTGGTGACTGGTGACTGGTGACTGCTTTCCCCCTCTTCCTTTCTCAACCATGCTCTGGCCTTACAAAACTCCCGGGATTCCCGACGATCTTTTTGAGCGACTCCCGGGTATTCCCTTAAGCAAGCGAGAAGTTCGCCTGTTACTGCTCTCCGCACTGCGCTTGGAATCCCACTCGGTTTTGTGGGATATTGGCGCGGGAACGGGAACGATCCCTGTGGAAGCCGGATTACTTTGTCCGAATAGTACGGTCGTTGCAGTAGAACGAGATAAAGATGTTGCCAATTTAATTCGGCGCAACTGCGATCGCTTTGAGGTCAAAAATGTTAACGTCATCGCCGGAAATGCACCGGACTGCTTGCACGATTTGCATCCCAAACCCCAGCGCATCTGTTTGGAAGGGGGCAAACCCATTCAGATCGTTTTGCAAGCCTTATGGGAAGAACTACAACCTAATGGGAGAATGGTTGCCACAGCCAGCAATCTCGAAAATCTTTACGCCCTTTCCGAAGGGTTTGCACAACTGCAAGCCAGAAATCTCGAAGTCGTACAATCGTCAGCAAATCGCTTGGAAAAACGGGGGATTCATCAAACCTTTGCCGCCGTTAATCCCATCTTCATTCTCAGTGGTGAGAAATTTTAAGATTGAACCCAGATAGCGATCGCTCGTCCTCGATCTTTCAATTTTTGATAGGATTTTCTTAACCTAATCTTATTCCGAATTTTAAATTCTAAATTGCTTATGCCTTGGTCTCGTATTTTAAGTGCAATCGTCGCGATCGCGGTGGCGCTGTTGATGATAATTGCAGGGGGATGGTATTTTACCGCCGGATTTATGGTTATTGTTTTGTTAGGACAATTAGAATATTTTCAAATGGTGCGGGCGAAAGGAATCGAACCCGCCGCGAAAACAACCCTCGTGATTTCCCAACTCTTACTCATTACCGCAACAATCGCGCCCCATCTAACCGAAGCACTCTTTCCCGTCAGCGGCACTTTAATTTGTTTTTACTTGCTCTTTCAACCCAAACTGGCGACGATTGCTGATATTTCTACTTCGATTTTAGGATTATTTTATGGGGGCTATTTGCCGAGTTATTGGATTCGCTTGCGAGGCGGTGTCTCGATTGCCGATTCCCCTTTCACCATTGCCAATGCTCGTATTGATATCCCCGGTTGGCTCGAGTTTTCTGTCCATGGGGCTCGGATCGATTTTTCGAGCCTTCACAATCTCTCTCCTGCTTTAACAACAACTTTTTTAGCCTTTGGGTGCATTTGGGCAGCCGATATTGGTGCCTATCTCATGGGCAAATTTTTTGGCCGCACGCGATTATCGCATATTAGTCCCAAAAAAACAGTAGAAGGTGCCGTATTTGGTATTTTGGGCAGTATGGGCGTGGCTACCCTCGGCGCGTGGTATTTCCATTGGAATAGCTGGCTCTTAAGCGGCGTTCTCTTGGGAGTATTGATTGGTATTGCCAGCCTCTTAGGGGATTTAACCGAATCCATGATGAAACGAGATGCCGGGGTAAAAGATTCCGGACAAATCATTCCCGGTCACGGTGGCATCCTCGATCGCACGGACAGTTATGTTTTTACAGCGCCCTTGGTTTACTATTTCATTAATCTGGTCTTGCCCTTCTTACCCGCCTCAATTTTTTAGGCAAAGTGTAGGGTGAATTGAATTAGTATGGGAATTGGGTTGAATTCCTCGAGATGTGGATGGTGGTTTATGACATTTAAAAAAAATTCAACTTCAGAGAACGCCAATGGGAACGAGGCCAATCGGTCTCGAGGTTCGACCGATGCTTCCCAACGCAAGCGATCGTGGGACGATTTATTAGATTTCTGGGCAGAACCCGGAGATGAAGACTTAGGCAATCCACCCCAAGAAAAGAGCGCGACAGAAAATAAACCGGCAGAAGTTCCAGAAGTTGAAGTCCCAGAAATTGAAGCACCTTCGATCGTCCGTGCCAACCTCAATTCAGAAGAATTCGTAATAGACGATCTAGAAAACTTACTGTCCCCAACCCCCCCAGATTCCCCGCAATTCGATTCTCTTTCCTCCGACGACCGCCCCTCCCAAGACGATCAAGACGAGATCTCCC
>JBFRWJ010000200.1:0-6056 GCA_051439525.1 Spirulina sp.
GTGGAACTCTGATTCTGATTTTACGTACAAATTATGGTATGACCGAAGTAGAGAATCCCGAAGTTGGCAGGTTGTATACGCAAAGCTCGATTTACCAGGGGCAATCGTGCTAGCTGACTCGCCTTTAACAACCGAGAAAATCTTATCACTGGATCTTGAAGCTGATTTAGTTGTGCTCAGTGCGTGCAATACTGGCAGAGGAGTTCCTACTGAAAGTACAATTCTTGGCTTACCCCTCGCTTTTGGACTAGCTGGTGTTCCTCGCACAGTTGTCTCTCAGTGGGCTGTACCCGATCAATCAACAAGAATCTTGATGATTAAATTCTACGAAGCAATGAAGAAGAATATTAGAGAAGATGGGAAAGCCAATCCAGCAGGCGCACTGAGAGAAGCTATGCTTAAAACAAAAGACATAAGGGGATACCAAGATCCAATATTTTGGGCTGGTTTCGCGATGATGAATGTTTCTTACTGAACAAAATATCTATTGAATTCATTAATTCATCTATTGATAGTCTTTGTTTGATCTCCTATCTAATGTTGAATCGTTTTAATCTGTTCTCTTAGTTCTTCAAGATTGCCTCTAACCTTATTCAGAGTTGGATGATCGTCATCTAGAGTCTTTTTTAGAATCCTGATAGAATCTAAGTACATTGTATCAGCTTCCAAATATCTCTGTGTTGATTGGTAGAGTTTGGCAAGGTTGTTGAGTGTTATTCCTATGTTTATATGGTCAGGCTCTAAAATTTCTCTTTGAATCTTCAGCGCCTGTTTGTATGTTGTTTCAGCCTGACTAACTTTTCCGAGTTCCAAATATACAGCTGCAAGGTTACTCATTGTAACAGCAATATCAGGATGATTGTTCCCGAGTATCTTCTCTTGAAGAGTTCTTACCTCTAACAAAATAGTCTCTGCATCACTAAAATTTCTTTCTTCTAGATAAACAACTGACAAGTTATTTAGTGCGGTTGCAAGTTCTCTATGTTCGTCACCATATAGTATTCTGTACATTTCTAAAACACGGAGATATATGCTTCTAGCCTCTTCGTATCGCTCTTGGTAAAAATAGCAAGATGCAAGATTGTTTAAACAGTTTCCTACGCGGACATGGTTTTCTCCGAGTGAATTTGTTCGGATTTCTAAAGATTTCAAAAACAATGATTCAGCTTTCTGATAATCTCCCTTCTCATTATGCAGAAGACCTAAGTTATTGAAGCTATCGGAAACATCAAGATGCTTATTTCCTAACAAATCAGTTCTTAGTCGGATAGAAAGATTGTATACATCCTCTGCTTCTTTGTACTCGCCCTGCTGTGTTAGAGTTAGACCTAATCCATTCAATATCTCCGCACGCACTAACTTATCCGAATTTGAAGCATCATTACAGGCAAGTAGTGAGCGCTGTAAATTTTCAGCCTCACGATAGCGACCCTGCTCATAATAAATTGCTGCTAGGTTAATACCCACTTTAATGGTATTAATATTTGCATTACCAAACCTAGTTTCAGCTATTTCTTTAGCTTCCAAGTAAATTTCTTCAGAGCGACTATAAAAGCTCTGACCTTCATAGTATCTTCCTAAGCCTTGATATAGAGGGAAAAAATTCTGATCGTCCACAAACGTTATGAGCTGTTGAGTTACTTCAATTAGATGAGGTATCAAATTTCCAAGCTCCGAAATAGTTTCTTTGGTTATTGATTCAGGAATTCTCTTCGACTGCTCGGCTAAATAATTACTGACTCGTTTTTTACAGTTTTCAACTTCCTCTAGCTGTATATCCGTATTTTTACTAGAAATAAATTCTCTAATTAGTTGGTGAAATTGATATGTATCATCTTCTCTGTAATTAAGAAGATGTAAATCCAGCAAAGACTCATCAATTATATCTTCTAAAATATAACTGTCTAAATGTGGAATACAGGAAAAGATAAGGTCTCTTTCTATAGGAGCTAAAGCAAATAAACCGATCACAAAAGCGACATACCTTGACTCTCGATCTAGTTCTTCCCAACTTAGTTGAAATGCTGAATACAGTCCTCTTTGAGCTGTCATATCTTGGCTTGCTTTCAACGTGGGTTTTGCCTTTAGTCCTTCCAATTCTAAGCGTTGTTTTAACTTCAAAAGAGAAGGCTTTCTTTTATTTATTTTACTTTTAAGATATCGACCAATCAACTCCAATCCCAAAGGTAAGTGACCCAGTAAATGACATATTTGTTTTGCCAAATCTATGTTTTCGTTTATAAAATCTCGTCCAACTATAGATCTCAATAAATCAAGAGAATCTTTCTCCTTAAGAAGTTCTATTTTAATATAAGTAGTTCTAGCCTGTCCCAATTGACTACTACGAGAAGTCATCAAGACTTTGAATTTATCCCTATCTGGAGGTAATAAATCTTCTACACTTTCATATTCTTTGACATCATCAAATATAATTAAATTTCTTTCTACAGGCCAGTTTTTCCAACAAAATTCTAATTGACCTTTCAAATCTAGATCTGGGATGATCTTCTCAAAATCAAAAAATACTTTTGTGTATTGAACTACTTGACTTGCAATATCTTTTTCTCTTGAATCTATCCAACAGATAGAAGAGAATTTATGTGTAAATTTTAGCGCATACTGAATGGCAAGTTCAGTTTTTCCAACACCTCCCATACCGATAATTACAGTCCGGTTTGCAATCTCAAAAGCTTGACTAATTTCGCATATTTTGTCGTCTTGCCCAACAAAATTAATGACTCCGCTCCGAGGAACATTTGTTGTTTGATTATCCTGTCCCCCAGATTTTTTCACCTCATCGAGGTGCGGATATTGTTTAACCGGCTCCGATACCGGCGAGTTCAGTCACAAGGTAATAGTATTATTGATTGTGCCGTAATTGGTGCGCGTAAAACTTCCCAACTTTTCAAAACTGTAAGTTTCGCTAACTTTCGGATTTTTATTTAATGCTTCCACAATTTCTTGTAAAACTTTCGTTAATCCAGGGATTTTTTGCACCTCGATCCCTGTCGCTAACGCCTCCATTGTTTCTTTAACCTCTGCATTATTAGCGGCTGCAGCTTCCACCTCCAAAACCGCCTCACCGTAGTCTAAAGGCTGTTCTGGTGCTTGTTCGATTGCTGTTGCTGTTGCAGGGGAGTACTTTTTCAGTGCCGCGATAAAATCCTGCGATTTAGTCCAAACCACATCAGTTACATTTTCTGTAGTTTTTTCCAGTGATTTTGTCGCTACAATACCAAGGGCAATAGCCGCAATCGTTAGGGGATCCATCTCTTTTTTCAAGTTCTCGCCATTCTCAAGTTTAATCTCAATTTGGCGTAAAGGGAAGATACGTGCAGAATAGCACACGTAAAGTTTTGTATCGTTGAAGGGATGGAGTTAAATTCAAGGCTGATATTGCTCGCTATTTTATCGAGCCATGACGGACTCGGGAACGAGACTATCTTCAATGGCAAGATCGGGAATTGCACACGATCGCATATTCTCTTCTGTATCAATGGGAGGTGCGAGTATCCAATCCCTTTCAATGCCCGCTTCCATCAGAGCAGCGATCTCACTTCGATCCTCAAGAGGAAATTGACCGATAAAGTAAGCATAACGAGAAAAAAATCAATAGATAAATGTAGGATTTTTTATGCGCTTTTCGAGATTTAATGTGATCGCGATCGCACAAACTCGGTTTTCGACTTCGCTAAACTCGGAAAATACAATTAAACTTCAACACCACAGAAAAAGATTCTCTAAAAAAAATCAATGCTTGAAACTTTTCCTAACAAATTTTCTTCTCAGAGAGAATATTCAAATTTCAATCTAAACTTCCACGATCGCTACAGCGATCTCTATGGCTTGGCTAGTTCTGGAAGTGGTTGGTCGTCTCGCAAGCAATTAAAGCACTCTTCTGGAGTCATTCCATGCTTTTCGGCAAGGTAGGTCAAACGCTCTTCAAAAAATTTTTGGTTGTCCGGATCGGTGACTTACTGCCGCACTAACAAGCCCAATTGCTCACTAATACTAGCATTGCTAATTTTTGACATGACCTTGAAGCGATCCCAGTCCCAATCTGCAACTGCAATTCTTCCTGAAGGTTGTTTTGAGCTTGCCCTTACTTTTGGCATTTTCTAAACTATTCGTAAGCAACGCGTAGTGTGTATGATGGTAGTATACAATATAAGCCTGAGAAAACAAAAAAACATAAAGCAAAAGAAGCTGTTGGTGTGGCTTGGCGGCTAAATCCAACAACTTCCTTAACTTAGTTTATTTGTATTTTTAGCGTGTTGGCGCACGCTTCGGGCTCTGTAGCGGTTTACCGCCAACCCAATATTCGTTTTGTAACAATTCGTAACAATTGCAAGGAATTGCAACTGTTATCTTTCCTATTGTCTTATTGTAGCAATGGTTTACCAAAAATCCAAGACTTTTCAGATCCGAGAATGGATCGAATTCGATCGCAAGGGTCGCGCCCCCTGTCCCTGTTGCTCGAAAGGCCCGAAAGACAAGACTCTCAGCCTCGTCCCCAAAAGTCAGTACGGTTATAAATGTTTTCGAGGTTGTACCCCCGCCGAGATTCGAGAAGCATTAAATGCACCCCTACCGGGACAACCTTCACCCTCATTCAGTACCAACGATCGCTCTCAAAAACAGCAACCCCCAGCCCCCCACAAAGACTATACTGTTGACGAAAAATTTGTCGCTTCGGCAACAACAAGGTTATTAAAAGATTCCTCTCCCGATGCAGTAGCCGCCCGAAAATGGTTGAGCGATCGCCATATTTCCAAAAGCGATATCGAACGCCTAAATATAGGACTGGGGAAACGAGTCGTCATCCCCAACGAAAATAAACCCCAAAACAAAGAAACTTACAGGGCAATCTGTATCTTTATTCCCATTCCCCAACAACCGGGGCGCTATTACGTCAAAAAGCGCGTCGCCCCTTGGCTGAAACCCGAACAAAAACCAGATTACCTCGGCAATTGGTCTCAATTTGGCGTTCCCGCTACCATTTGGTTTGCCCATCTCCCCGAAAATGCCCGCGAAACTTGGTTTTGCGAGGGAGAGTGGGATGCCATTCGCCTCGCCCAATTGGTACGAGAGCAACCTGAAGGAGAATCCCGCATCGCCGTTGCCTGTTCCACTGCCGGCTGCGGTAGCGTTCCGAAATGGGAAGAACTGCAACGACTGCCCGGAAATGTAACAATTTTTTACGATCGCAACGACACGCCTCGCAAGGACGGTACTCGGGCTGGAGAGGAAGGAGCCAAAAAACTCGCCTTTGCCCTCGAAGGTCGCGGGCGCATTGCTGATGTCCCCATGCGGTCAGATTGTACGGTGAAAGGTTGGGATGTCAGTAACGCGATCGATGCTGGCTACGGTTGGACGGACTTTCAACGCAGCGTCAAAGAAGCCAAATTTCCCATCGCCACGGAAGTACAGCGATCGCCAGCTTGTCCCGAAATCGATGTCAGAACCGTTCTTCTCGCCCTCCTCAATCGCAACCCTCCCCCTGCCGTCCTGACCGAAAGCCTCACTCGCTTGAGTCAAGAATCGGGTTGGAGCGTCCGGGAATTGCGCCAACTGGCAAGCGATTTGCAAACCGATTCGGATCGGGAAGTTGGGCGGGATGAATGTCACCAAGAATTAAAGACATTAGAAGGACACAAGCGGCACGCCCTCGATCTCCGGGATTACCTGCCTTGGAAACTGGCAGAGCCGATGCAGCAAGTCGCCCGTTGGATGGGCATTCCCCCCTCGGCACTCTTGACCGTCTTGCTTCCTGCCGTTGCCTCCTGCCTGCACCCCGAAACCCGCGTCATTATTAAAGAAGGCATCGATTTTGTCGAACCAGCGATCGTTTATGCTGGCTTAGTTACGGAATCCGGACAGCGCAAATCCCCCACCCTAAAAGCGATTTTGCAACCCCTCAGAGAATTGCAGGCCGAAACCGACGCGGAGTATAAACTGGCAAAAGCCGAATACGACGGGGCTTGGGAACAATGGCAGGCGGCCAAAGATACCTATGGCTCTCGGGAGGAGTGGAAAGCTGCCGAACCCATCGAACC
>JBFRWJ010000201.1:0-4011 GCA_051439525.1 Spirulina sp.
GGGCGATCGCGCATCATATCCCAACAAAATTGCCATTGAGTCATGCGCAAAAGGGGAAGGGGAGGATCGGGATACATATCCCCGGAAAGCCTGCCCCAGAGGAAATAAGGGACAATTTGGCGTAACGTTTCTCCCCCCCATGAAGGCGCAAAAGAAGCCCACGCGATCGCCCCCGCACAAGCACTAATTCCCAACACGAGTAACCGCCAGCCCAGGTACAAGGCAAACATTAAACTCCCAAAAATTGCCAGCGCCCAAGCGTTACGAGATTGAGAGAAAATGAGAGAAAATGAATTGAGAAAAATTGCCCCGGATAAGAAGGCGAAAATTTGTAAAGATTGTTTTTGCTTATCCTTGCGCCATGTTTGCAAGGCATCGATCCACAAGCCCAAAGTCAGCATTAAAACAATTAAGAGATAAAAGGCGAGGACATTGGCATACATAAAGGTGGAAGACATGCGTCCTTCTGGTTTTCCGTAGGGAATGAGACTCCAACCCGAAAGCGTCTGCCAAAATTCGGGAGTCGTCCAACCGAAAAATATCTGCCCCAAACCGAGAAAGCATATCGGTAGAGAAGACAAGGTTAATAACCAAGCCAGTTTTCGTAATTGGGTAGGCGTTTGAATGAGGAGATGAACGGTACAAAACCAAATAAAATAGGGGAAAAAATTCGCCATTCCCGCTAAGGCTTCCAAGGGGCGATCGGCAAAAGCCGTACTGATGAAAAGGAGAAGACTGAGAAAAGCAAAAGCGCGGGTGAGGGGGGACTTGGCGATCGCTCCGATTTCTTTAGGCCAAACTCCGATCGCGGCAGCAGAATAAGGAATGGCTGCAATGCCGGGAAATAGGGGTTGCAGAAACGCCCCGATTTGGAAACTATCCCACATCCACAAATCCCGGAGGTATGCCAGGGACAAAGATTTTTGCTGCTTTTCCTCCTTCATCCTTCCCGCTTTCCTCCTTCATCCTTTATTCTTTCAATTATGCCCAACACGGCGATCGCGTCAGGCGAATTTGTGCCAAGGCGAAGATCGTCGGGATAATGCGGCTGTAGTTGGTGGCGATCGCCCGCCATCCGAGATCGGCAAAGAAGGTTGCCCAGAGGACGGGTCCGAGGAAGGCAAAGATCGTTTTGACTGCACCTTGTCGCGCCGCAGCAACAGCCATGCCCCGTTTGGCGGTTTGTAAGGCTAGATGGTGCTGGAGTTTGGTGGCGGCGATCGCACCGCCTTGGACGAGGGCAGCTCGGGCGGCTTGGTAGCGGGCGAAATGCAGGGCAAATTGGCGGGCAATCTGTTGCAAAATGAGGGATTTTAAGACGGAATTGACGGCGATGACGCTACTGCCTTTCAGGAGTACGGTCACGGGATCGTTTTGTAATTTTAAGGGCAGGGGACGGGCGAGATCCGCATGGGCGAGGGACTTTTGGACGCGATCGCTCAGGTGTTTCTTTTCCGAAGCGGGCAGGCGCTTCCAGATTTTACCCATTAAATGTAAAAAGATTTCTGCTTCGAGATCGAGGGCGCTCATTTCTTGAGAATAGCCAATTTTCAGATACTGGCAAACCCCGATGAGAATTTGGCGATAGGGGATATCTTGGCTGCGTCCTTTCAATACTGTCAGTCCGTCGGCGGCGAGGAAGCGAAATCGACCTTCTAACGAGTCTAGCCAAGAAGCGCGATCGCGGCTCTGCACTTCCAGTACGTCGGGCATTCGCAGGTAATCGATGGGGTTCAAACGACGACAGAAGAGGATTTGGGTCAATTGTTGCAGTTCTTCTTCACTAGCGAGTTCCAGTGCTTCTCTGAGTTCGTCCAATGCCTTAGCCTCCAAAACACTTGATTTTCCTGACGCTCCCGAGTTGAGTGCTTCTATTTTACTACGCTGGCGGCGGTTCGGAAATTTGGAGCGATCGGCATCTGAAGAGTTTATCGAGATTTCTGGAAAAGATGCTCCCAATCTATCTCAATCTCCCGTTCAACTACTCTCGCTATAATCGGCGAAACTGGAAAACAGTTATGAAATCTCAAGTCCTACCTTCTTTTTGGAAGTCTTATCGCGCTCTCAATTTGCAAATACGAGAACAAGCGAGAAAAGCATACCGTTTGTGGCGCGACAATCCTTTTCACCCTTCCTTACATTTTAAATGTATCGATCGCGAGGAACGTATTTGGTCTGTTCGCATAACCCGGAACTATCGAGCAGTTGGGATTCTTGAAGAGGATACGATCGCTTGGTTTTGGATTGGTTCTCACGACGACTACGAACAATTTTACTCTTAGCGATCGCTTTTCACGATTTTTCGATCATAAGCGATCGTAATCCATCGGCGTTGCTTTTCCAGCAGCTATTTCTCGTTTGGCCTGCCTTGCAGCACGAATTAATTGAGGCCGGGTTTTTTCGACTAAACGATCCCACTCAATCTCATCTTGTAAATCTGCCAAATATTCTCGTAAATGAGCGATCGCTTGCTCTTGAAGGTCATCCGGCAAGGATTCTAACATTTTAACGACGGTCACAATATTTTCTGAGGACATTTTTAAGCGTTGCGTTCAGATTGGCTGTGTTTAATTATAGGTCTTCTGTGTTGGATTATTCATCATCTTAAACCTCAAATGGCGATCGCTACAATCGGACAAATCTAGCGGGACTTAAACAAAAATCAAGCCCAAATATAGCCCAAACTATCTTTATAAGCGGCAAAAAGGTTCTGATGCTCTTGAAGCCAGTGAAAAAAGCGAAAAGACATAGCAGTGCGAAAGGCTTCAAGAGCTTCCCGAAAGGTGTTTAAAGGTTTATTGGCCCATCGCCTTCGCAATCCTCCGGTCAATTTTTGCCAAAGAATGAAGGTATAGGCACAAAAAACTAAAATGAAATGACGGAGAAGTTTCTTTTTGTCTCGAACTTGGGCTTCTCGCCATCCGAGCCAACTTTTAGCATCTCGATAAAAGACTTCGACCCAATTTCTTTGCCCATAAGTTTCCACTATCCATTGAGCTGTTGCCATTTCGACGTTTACATTGGTCATTAAGTAATCAACTTCCGTTGCTTGCTCAAAAGAGTTTGCATTCAGGACGATAGCAAATCTTCTTTCTCCCCCTAAACGGGTGACTTGGGCATTGAAAGTGGCGACCCAGACAGTTTTAGGCTTATCGAGATGGAGAGTGACGGCTGAAAAATCATCTTTGGAAAACTTTTTCGCAATTTCATCCAGTCGCATTTCTGCGTTCATGTCAGAGTTTTTTTCTGATTTCAATCCAACTTTTCGGTTCTTAGCAACAGCCACTAAATATTTTAATTTTCTTTGTTCTAGCTGTTTGATAAAGCTGCTATTATTTCCATAACCCGCATCAGTTAGTATGATGCTAGGATGCTCTCCTCGTTCGCGAGAACGGTCAATTAATGCTAAAGCGATTTCCCACTTTTTCTTAAACTCTGGATTTTTCTTTCCTTCTGGCAAGGAACTCGCAGGTTGATACAATTCAACGTCCAAAGGCACACTTTTTTTCCCATCATACAGATGTGTTGTTACGGCTACTAAACCATTTTCTATTTTGCCAATTTCTCCGATGTATTGTCGTCCAACTCCATCGCTAAATATGCCACTCTTTCGATGTCCCGAATCATCTAGAATTAACGCAAATCCTCTCGATATGCGTGTTTGGGAACATTGGTTCATCAATTCTAAACGACGTTGGTTAATCTGATGTGCCTCCCATGGGGATTCAGTGAGAAAATGATGGAGTCGATTGTACACCACTCCCACAGCATTGTCAGACATTTGAGTTAAGTTTTTTCTCTCACTTTCTCCCAGCAGGCCTCCTACATAATGTCGAAATCCCTGTTTTTGAGCTTTGGTTTTGAAACAATCATCAAAACGCTTGCACCATCTCTCGAAACACGGAGGCATTGCGGATGGGGTTGTCTCTCTCATCGGTTTCTCGTCAACGTAAAACTCTCTCCTTCCAAGGATTATACCCTGATTTCTTCCTTTTTATTGTTCAAGTCCCG
>JBFRWJ010000202.1:0-7215 GCA_051439525.1 Spirulina sp.
ACCATGCAAGTTACCTTAACACCAGAGCAAGAAAGTTTTATTCGTTCTCAAATTCAATACGGAAATTACAAGACTCCAGAAGAAGCGATCGCGCAAGCATTTCGGTTATTAGATGCTTATCATCGCCAACAAAAGGCAATGCGTCTTGAAGAATTAAAACAGCGAATTTTAGTAGGGACTGAGGAGATCCAACAAGGAAAAGTAACGGATGGAGAGATTGTTTTTGCAAGGCTGCAAGAAAGATTGCGGACTGAGTTTGGTTTGGAAGAATGAGTTATTATTCTTTTTCGGATGAAGCAATTCGAGATTTGAATTCTATTTGTAACCGCATTGCACAAAGCGATCCGAGAGCAGCCAGTCAACTTTTTGATAAGATTCGTCAGAAGTGTAAGTTGGTTGCTAATTTTCCGAATATGGGTAAAAATTACGAGCAACTTGTACCGAGATTGAGAGGCTTTGTTATCAATGATTACATTGTTTTTTACTATCCACAAGAAGAGGGAATTGAGGTTGTTAAAGTTGCAAGCGGTTACAGAGATTTAGAGTCTTTGTTTTCTGACTGGGAGTAATTAAGTCTATTTTAAGAAACTTTTTTCTTGAATTTTTACAAGGTCGCTACCATTATGGCGATCGCTAACATTTGTTCTTTGATATGATGAGAGCGCATCCCCTTGATGAAAATCAAATAAATTCGGGAATTGGTGCATCCAACCCGTTTACGGGTTTTCGCTATGAGCCTTGGGTTTCAACCCTAGGTGGATCTCATTATCCTATCTTTTTGCTTTTCCCTTGAGTTTTTTAACAATCTATTTCTAATTTTAGCATCATTGGTATAAAATATCAATGGCTCGTTTACAAACCGCATTAGAATCAATTCCAATGCTCATAGCAAAAGCCATCTAAAGAAGGCTGGGGAATCTATTATAATCGTCTTTCATCACCGAACTCGAAATTTTCCATTTCGGCAAAATGTTCTTGCAAGAGACGGTGAAGAAAGCAATAACCGCCGCCGACTCGTTGGAGAAAAAGTCTGTCGCAAGCGTAGTCCAGAAAGCGAGCATAATTCCAAGGGATTTTCTTATTCCACCAAAGAACAAGACGGAGAGAAAAATGTTTGATGACAGGAGTACCGCTTGTAAACAGTCCCAATAATAAACCAATAAAAATAGCTTGAATAGGAGCAATATAGAAATTGAGAGATTGAAAATCAAAATCTAGTATTAGTAATTGCAATAATAGCGCACTCGGCATTCCAAATGGCGTACAAACAACCAAGCAATAGAAAATATTTATAATGGATTTTTTGATCCCTTGATTTGGAACATTTTTTGTTTTATTTTCCATGTTCACAAATCCTTGTGTTAGACTATAAATCAAACCAATAGTAAAGCTAATCGTAAGACCATAAATTAAACCATGAAGAAATCCATAAAATATTCCATAAATTAGACCAATACTTAGTCCTAGAATAAGTGTTTGAATAAATTCTAGGAGAACTCTGTGGATAGAAAAGTTTAATTGTTCTACTGTTTCTATAGTCCATTCACTCCACTTTATTCCAATTCCATGTAGAGGAGATCCAAGAATTCTCCCTCTAGTTAATCCTTCAACCAATCCAATAATTGAACCAAAAATAAGACCATCACTCAATCCTCCAGCTAACCCGTCAATCATCCCAACACTTAATCCAAAAATCACACCATAAATCGATTCCATACTTAATACAAAAATCAATCCAAAGATTACACCATAAATTAATTCTTGTCGCTTGTTTTCTAACCAATTTGGCTGAATTTTTTCGATAAAAAAATCTGTCTTATTCTCTGCTAATAGTAATTGAGAAATTTGATTTAACCAAATGATTGTGCAATCATTATTGGGTTGTTTTTCTTTGTATCTTAGATGAAAAATCCTATACTTATGAATGTATAATGAATAAGTTCGTTCTTCTTTGTATTCACGACCAAACATTCTCTGAATATAAGTATCAAATAAATAACTCGTTTTTTCTTTAGATGAAGAGAATGATTTTAACGTTTCAATTGAAATCCCCTGAAAAGTCACAATCATTATATTTAATAGCAAAGGAATTTTTGCGAGATCGAGCAAGTGGCAATCATTTTGAATGATTGGATAACACTTTTTACTTTCTGCTTGTTCTAAATAACGCTCGATCTGTTTGCGATCTAAATATTGCAGAATAATCGAGCCATTCAAACCCAAACGATTTTGATAGAGATTGTATTCTTTCGTGCGACTACATACCACCAAAGAAGTTGGTTCTCGATCGCTATGCAAAAACTCATTAATTGCAATTACACAGGGAGCTTGATATTCTGGTGTAAGTTCGTCTAATCCATCCAAGAGCGGCAAGATTTCTCGATCTTCCAGCCATTGTTTAGCAATATCTTTGTTAACTGTGTATTTAAAATTCAACTGCTCGATCGCCCATGCAAAAATACTGCTTTTCGGTTGCCAAGAGGATAAATTAAACAGAACGGGAATCGGCTTTTTTTCATCCTCTTCCGCACGCTGCACCAGAGTTTGAGCGAGTTGTAATAATGTCGTTGTTTTCCCCGATCCCGGTGCGCCGAGAATCAACAATTTGCCATTGATATCATCGCGGTCATAAATCTCCTCAATCTTCGTTCCTTGAGGAAGCGGAGACGGATCTTTCATCCCGATTTTAACATCCATCGACCACAGAGGACGCACTTGCCTCGGGTCTTCCTTTTTATCCAAGAGAATATAAATTCGATTGTGTAAAGAATGCTCCAAACGACCGTTAATTTCTGCCTTAACCTTGTCAATTAAAATGTGTTGACTTGGCGATCTTTTTGTCTCTTTCTCTTCCTCCGAAGATCGACCGAGAACAAGATTCTGAATTTGCAAGAGAAGATTGTTCGATCCCTGAATTACCGTATTTTTCTCACCTTGAACCGTCCTATTTTTCTTACCTTGAACCGTGCGATTTTCATTCCCGTGCAACTCCTGTACTCCTCCCTCTACCGTCGATCCTTTAATCTCTTGGTGTTGTTGGGAAGTAGGAGAAAGGGGATTTACATTGCGATCGCCAGAAGAATTCGCCAATTATAACCCTCCCAAAAATGAACCCGCTACCGCAGCACC
This sequence comes from Spirulina sp., assembly GCA_051439525.1. Taxonomy (GTDB): domain Bacteria; phylum Cyanobacteriota; class Cyanobacteriia; order Cyanobacteriales; family Spirulinaceae; genus CCY15215. Next base: position 3,130 of record JBFRWJ010000202.1, read on the forward strand.
CAACCATCCCGCAATCCTCAGAATAATCGGTTTCGCCTTCGTCCAGAGAACTTTCGCCGCATCTAACGTCTTACTTGCAGTTTCTAACGTTTCCGCAGCATCTCCTAGGGTTGCGATCGCGGTTTGTTTTTTCGGTTCTTCCTTTTCCGTCGCGCGTTTGGTAGCTTTAAGATAGTCGCCGATTTCCTCCTTGGTTTCTGCGGGAATTTGGGACTCGCGTACCAAACGTTCTAACTCCCCCAAAAGTTGCAGAACATCTGCTTGCGTCAAAGGTTTCTCCTCAGATTGCTCTCCCGTATTTTGTTGGATAACTTGGTTATTATCCCCTTGAACATTGAAATTTTCCTTCCCTTGGAGATTTTGACTATCATTTCCTTGGATTTCTCGATTATTGTTGCCCGAAGATTGGGAAACGCTACCGCTCACAGAACTTCCAGAAATAGAAATGTTCTTAGAATTCTCTGACATACAACTCACCTCTCAATCTCGTCCTCAATTGTAGCAAGATTGCCAAACAATGTCAGGAGCAAACGCGATCGCATTCCCATCAACAGAAAAAATCCCGAAACAATGCTACAATTGCCAATATTCCCGACTATAAATCGTTGCCAATCAATGTACCCCGAATCTCTTCTCGGAAAACACCTGTATTTTTATGAGCGACGAAAACTCACAAGTGACAAACAGTTTTCTCCTCATTGATAAGATTGGTTTGTGACAGAAATCGGCTTGATTTTTGCTTTTTCTCTCCTCAGACGAGCGATCGCCCGAAATTGCGTCATAATAAAAGTAAATATTTCTATCTTTTTCTAAAGTTTTCTTAAAGAAACATGACAAAAAAGCCAATATCTGCTATAAAAGCCAATTTTTCAACAGATTGCGATCTGATAATTGTCGGGGGTGGCATTGTCGGGGCAACTTTAGCCTGTGCATTAAAAGATTCGGGGTTGCGGGTGGCGATTATCGAAGCACAAACCCTAGAAAAAGCCGCCGCGAGACAGCGTGCTTATAATTTATCCTTACTTTCGGGGCGTATTTTTGCAGGAATTGGTGTTTGGGAGCAGATTTTGCCGCACATTGCACCCTATCGCAAGATTCGCTTATCGGATGGGGAATATCCCGGTGCGGTTGAGTTCGTCCCCGGAGATTTGGGGACGGAGGTGTTAGGATATGTAGCGGGACATGGGGTCATGTTGCCCGCATTGCAAAAGTTTTTAAAAACTTGTTCCTCGATTCAGTGGTTGTGTCCCGCAGAAGTAACGGATATTCAGTGGCAAGAGACGGGGGTAACGGTTGAAGTGCGAGTTGCAGGGGAAATACGACAGTTGCGATCGCGTCTCCTCGTCGGTGCGGATGGGGCAAAATCTCGGGTGCGAGAGCGATCGCGCATCTCAACGCGAGGTTGGAAGTATTGGCAGTCTTGTTTGACCTTTGAAATTCAACACCAACACCCTGGCAATGATACCGCCTTCGAGCGCTTTTGGAACACCGGACCGATGGGCGTGTTGCCCTTACCGGGAAATCGCTGTCAGATCGTCCTCACGGCGCCTCACGCAACGGCAAAGGCATTAAAGGACTTGGATGAGGGGAGCTTCCTACAAGAGCTAGAAACGCGTTTGGGGGGGGTTTTAGGCAAGGTAGAGATCGTTAGCGATCGCTTGCTGTTTCCGGTGCAGTTAATGCAGAGTGATGCTTATACGCGATCGCGCCTCGCCTTAATCGGGGATGCGGCACATTGCTGTCATCCCGTGGGGGGACAGGGTTTAAATCTGGGGTTGCGGGATGCTGCGGCATTGGCACAGGTGTTGCGAGAAGCGCATAAACTGGGGGAAGATATCGGCGATCGTCAAGTGTTGCAACGTTACGATCGATGGCGCAAGGGAGAAAATTTCGCCATCCTCGGCTTTACAGATTTTTTAGATCGAATGTTCTCAAATCAGTGGTTGCCTTTCATTCTTCTGCGTCGTTTGGGGTTGTGGATGTTGCGGGATATTCAACCCGTGAAAGTGTTTGCACTCCAGTTGATGACGGGACTCAAGGGACGCACCCCCGAGTTAGCCGAGAACTAAGCGATCGCTCTCAGTGTAAAGTTTTGTAACAAAGCGGGATTCCCTGCATAAATCTCCCCGGGGTCACCAGAGAAGTTATTGAAGCGCGAAACTCTGTAGGTTGTTAACGGGGGATATTGAGAATTTTCTCAGTATCCTCTTTTTTTTCAACAACCAATCTAAAGAGTGCAAACGCCATATTGTTGTGGATGCTCGGGATTTGAGGATGTCAAGTTCACTTTCTAGTGGTAGCATGGGGAGCAATTTGGTGTGAGGAAAGAATCGATGTTAGTTCGAGAACGCGAAAACATTAAAATCGCAGAAAATTCCTTAGAGAGAGGAAAAATGGCGATTTTTTGGGGGAAGCTCTTAGGAGAAATTTCCCAAGAACTGACCCCCAGTAGCAAAATTTTTCTCAGAACGCTCTTTTGTATTTTTAGTTTTCTATTAGGGATGGGATCGACTCCCTTTGAAGAAGTCAACAAACTTTCGGAAGAATCCACAGTTCAATTGATTGTCGAGGGTTTGCCAGAAATTCCCAAACCCGAACGCCTGCGCCTTAAAGCCGTCGGCGATATCATCCCCGGGACGAACTATCCAGACAATCGCTTGCACCCGCGCAAAGAAGAATTATTTGCCGCCGTAGAACCCCTTTTGGACGAAGCCGAAATCGTCTTTGGGAACTTGGAAAGTACCCTAACCAATGCAACAGTTTCCTCGAAAAAAATGGGAAGCGGTTTAGTCTTTGCCTTTCGGACTCCTCCCAATTACAGCAAGCTCCTCAAAGAAGTGGGATTCGATATTTTAAATATCTCGAACAATCATGCCTTTGACTTTGGCGATCGCGGTTTTCAAGACACGGTTGCTCATCTCGAAGGGGCAGGAATCAAAGCCATTGGCGAAAAAGATAAAATTGTCTATACCGATTACGAAGGAATCAAAATCGCTTGGCTCGGTTTTAGTTATTTTCCCCACCAAAACTCGATTTTAAATATGCCTCATTCTTTGGCATTAGTACGAGAAGCAGAAGCCAATGCCGATATTGTCATTCTTTCGATCCATGCGGGAGCAGAAGGCACCGGAGCCATGCACGTGAGCGATCGCAACGAATATTTTTACGGGGAAAATCGGGGGAATTTAGTGGAATTCTCTCGCCGTGCCATTGATGCGGGAGCGGATCTGATTTTAGGTCACGGACCCCACGTCCCGCGCGGTTTAGAACTCTATCGTCACAAACTAATTGCCTATTCCCTGGGCAATTTTTTAGGGTATCAAACCCTCTCGACGCAGGCTCAATTGTCTTATTCCTTAGTGTTGGAAGTCGAATTCAACGATCGCGGGGACTTTCTCACGGGTCAAATTCACCCGGTACGCTTGCAAAACAATGGCATTCCCCGACCCAGCGATCGCGGCGAAACCATCCAACTCATGCGCTATCTCACCCAAACCGATTTTCCCCATACTCCCCTAACCATTACCCCAGAAGGGAAAATCCTCAAAAATGAGACGGTCTTGGCAGAAACCCCCGATCGCCTCGACCATTCTCTCGTGGAGTTCTTGGCTCCGACGGGAGTTGCGGCGCCATAATGCCAATTTGCGGGGTGCATCTCAAATTTAGATAGCGTAATGTACAATTTGGCTATCTTGGATAGATATTCGGGGAAAATTTTATGGATATTATTATTGGCTAGCTCAAGGGTTGCGGCATTTCAACCGTTGTGGGAACGGGTCTTTACCGCTCTGCCCTAGCCAAACAGCGCGCCAGCCAAGAAGCGCGCCTAGAACAACTGCGCCTAGAACTGAACCGGGCTCATGAAAGCGAATTGAAACAAACCATCGCCTCGTTAAAAACAGAATATTTACAACAATCCGAGGAGAAAGAAAGCCAGTTAAAACAAGATTATCAACATCAATTAGCCGAAGCGATCGCCGCTCGCGAAGAAGCAGAAAAAGCGCTGAGCGATCGCGCCGAAGAAGCCGAACCCACTCTTCCCCATCCCGAGGAAGAAGGCGATGGAGAAAGCGAGGCCTTGAAAGC
>JBFRWJ010000203.1:0-4254 GCA_051439525.1 Spirulina sp.
CGTTTAACCTGCAAGCCGGAACAATTATCGGGGATCTGCCCCCTTATGAGGCCTTTAGTATCGGGGGGGCAAATTCCGTGCGCGGCTTTGCCGAAGGAGATTTGGGAAGCGGTCGTTCCTATTTTCAAGCGACCGCCGAGTATCGCTTCCCGATTTTGTCTTTTGTCGGCGGCGCGCTATTTGTGGATTACGGGACGGATTTGGGCACCGCAGACGACGTACCGGGCAATCCCGCCTCGGTGCGGGGCAAGCCCGGAAGCGGTTTCGGTTACGGAGTTGGGGTTCGCATTCAATCTCCCCTCGGGCCGATTCGGGTCGATTACGGGTTTAATGATGATGGGGACAGTCGCCTGCATTTCGGCATCGGGGAACGGTTCTAGTCAATGAGCAATTATCAATTATCAATGAACAATTGGGGATGGAAAGGACGTTAGGGGAAGCTTTTGCGCGATCGGGGGTGGGACTGCATTCCGGTCAAACTACTACCGTGCGGGTGTGTCCGGCCGCGATCGGCTCGGGGCGCTATTTCTTGCGGAGCGATCTGCCCGGATTCCCCAAAATTCCCGCTTGTTTGGCTTCGGTGTCCCAAACGACCCTTTCGACGGAGTTAGAAGGGGAGGGGGCGCGCATTCGCACGGTAGAGCACTTACTGGCGGCTTTGATGGCAAGCGGGATCGATAACGCTCGCATTGAAATTGATGGGGGAGAAGTCCCGTTGTTGGATGGTTCGGCGAAAGAGTGGAGCGAGGCGATCGCCGCCTCGGGCTGCCAAGAATATCCGGTTGAGGATGTCCCCAAAATTCCCGAAATCCGCGAACCGATTGTCCTGTGGGAAGGCGATGCCTTTGTTGCCGCCATGCCGGCGGAAAACATTCGCTTTACCTATGGTATCGATTTTGCTTATGCTCCGATTGGCAATCAATGGTACAGTTGGAATCCTCAAGTTGAAGATTTTGCCAGCGCGATCGCCCCGGCTCGCACCTTCGGCTTTGCCGACCAAATCGATCGCTTGCGTCAAGCGGGATTGATAAAAGGGGGAAGCCTCGAGAATGCTTTGGTTTGCGATCGCGAAATATGGTTGAATCCTCCCTTAAGATTTGCAAATGAGCCAGTACGGCATAAACTTTTAGATTTAGTAGGAGATTTAAGCTTGTTGGGCAAATGGCCGCGAGGACATTTCCTGGCTTACAAAGCCAGCCATCACCTACACGTCCGACTCGCTCGGGCGATCGCGCAATGCTGATAGAGTCGCGCTTCGCGTTCTATACATTTGCTCCCATTTCGTTAGCGTCAGGAGTTCCAGAATTCAAACAAGAATAATGACAATCGCAACTGAAACAACCCCCCAAACCAGCACTATCCCAGAAACCCAGCCCCATAATGGCGAATCGGGGCAAGTTCCCGAAGCGATCGTCATGGGGATCGAAGAAATTCAAAGTATCCTGCCTCACCGCTATCCCTTTGCTCTCGTCGATCGCATCATCGAATTCGTTCCCGAAAAAAAAGCGGTGGGCATTAAAAACGTCAGTATTAACGAACCCTTTTTTCAAGGTCATTTTCCCGGTCGTCCCATTATGCCGGGAGTTCTCATCGTGGAAGCCATGGCCCAAGTGGGAGGACTCATCCTCAAGAAAATGGACAGCAGTGGGGGATTATTCGTTTTTGCCGGTATCGATAAAGTCCGCTTTCGCCGCCCCGTCATCCCGGGCGATCGCTTGGTGATGACCGTGGAGCTCCTGCGCATTCGAGGCGGTCGCTTTGGCAAAATGCACGGTCGCACGGAAGTGGACGGTCAGTTAGCCGCAGAAGGCGAAATGCTGTTTTCCTTGGTAGACTAATTCCTGAATGATGCAAGCTGAATTTGCCGGAGTAACTCTCTTGAAAACCTTAATTCATCCGAGTGCGGTCATTCATCCCCATGCCGACCTGCATCCCACGGTTCGGGTCGATCCCTATGCCGTCATTGGCGAAAATGTGAAAATCGGTGCGGGAACTCGCATTGGCGCTCATGTTGTCATTGAAGGTCCGACGGAAATTGGTGTAGACAATCACATTTTTCCAGGAGCGGCCATCGGACTCGAACCCCAAGATTTAAAGTATAAGGGCGGAGCGAGTTGGGTGAAAATTGGGGATGGCAATCGCATTCGGGAATACGTCACCATTAACCGGGCCACGGCAGAAGGAGAAGCCACGATCGTCGGGAGTAATAATTTAATCATGGCCTATTCTCACGTCGCCCACAATTGTAAAATTGGCGACAAGGTGGTGATTGCCAATAATGTTGCCTTGGCGGGTCATGTGGAGATTGAATCGAAAGTTGTGATCGGGGGCGTAGTGGGCATTCATCAATTCGTGCGAGTGGGAACGATGGCCATGTTGGGGGGGATGAGTCGCATCGATCGCGACGTTCCCCCCTATATGTTAATCGAGGGAAATCCCGGGCGGGTGCGATCGTTGAATTTAATTGGCTTAAAACGAGGCGGTCTAAATGAGGAAGATATCAATCTGTTGAAAAAGGCATTTCGCCTGCTCTATCGTTCCGATCGTTCTTTTGCTCGAGCGCTCGAAGCGTTAGATTTTCTGGACAACAATCCCTATTTAGCTCATTTGCAACAGTTTCTGCAAGCCTCCCTCGCCCCCAATCGCCGCGGCCCCATCCCCGGGAGTCAAAAAACCAAACATTAAGTTATTACCCATTACCCATTACCTATTGCCCATTACCAAATATAATGCGTATTTTTATCAGCACGGGTGAAGTTTCGGGAGATTTACAGGGATCGCTATTGGTTAAGGCCCTCAAGCGTCAGGAACAGGAGCGAGGAGAAGCTCTCGAGATTGTAGCTTTGGGGGGCGATCGCATGCAGGAGGCGGGGGCAACTTTAATGGCTAATACCGCTCATATCGGTTCGGTGGGTTTATTCGAGGCACTTCCCTTTCTTTGGGAAAATATGAAGGTTCAGAGAACCGCCAAACAATATTTACAAGATAATCCCCCGGATTTGGTGATTCTCATTGACTATCAAGACCCGAATTTAGCGATCGGCTCCTATTTGCGGGAAAAATTTCCCGAAGTGCCGATTATTTTTTTTATTGCCCCGCAAGCTTGGGTTTGGTATCCCCTTTCGAGTAAGGTTGAAACATTAGTTCGCATTACCGATCGCGTTCTGGCGATTTTTCCGGCAGAACAGAAATTCTACGAACAGCGAGGGGTTTCCTCTCATTGGGTGGGTCATCCTCTCATCGATCGCATCCGAACGGCACCAACGCGAGAAAAGGCGAGGTTTCGCTTGGGGATTTCTCCAGAACAAACCGCGATCGCTCTGGTTCCCGCTTCTCGCCAACAAGAAATCCAATATCTCCTTTCTCCCATTTTTGCCGCCGCTCGCCAACTGCAAGCGCGAATGCCCGAGGCTCATTTTTGGATTCCCCTCTCTTTACCGCGATATCGCGATGCGATCGAGAAAAAAATTCAAGAATATCAATTGCAAGCAACGCTATTAGAAGGAAAAAGTTTAGAGATTTTTGCTGCTGCGGATCTGGCAATTACCAAGTCGGGAACGGTTAATCTAGAAATTGCTTTATTAAATGTTCCTCAAGTGGTTGTTTATCGGGTTCACCCGTTAAATATGTGGATCGCTCGGAAATTTTTTAATTTTTCCATTCCTTTCATGTCGGCGGTTAATTTAATCAATATGGAAGCGATCGTCCCCGAATTATTTCAGGAAGAGGTAACATCAGAACGTATTTTTACCGAAGCATTCGATTTATTAGAAAATCAGCAAAGACGCAAGTCAATGCTCGCCGGGTATCAAAGAATGCGAACCAGTATGGGGGAATTTGGAGTTTGCGATCGCGTTGCCCGAGAAATTTTTCAACATTTAGAGAGTAGAGAGCGGAGAACAGTCACCAGTCCAATAACAAATAACAAATAACCAACAACAAATAACTAATGTCAAAACGATTAGTATCTCTTGATGTTTTCCGAGGAATGGCGATCGCTGGCATGATCCTTGTTAATAATCCCGGAAGTTGGAGTCATGTGTATCCGCCATTACTTCATGCAAAATGGCATGGTTTTACGCCTACGGATTTGGTTTTCCCTGCTTTTTTATTTATTGCAGGAACGGCGATGGCTTTTTCTTTGCGAAAATATATTGATACAGAAACAGACAAGACAGAGCAAATTACTTCTAAAGTTTATTGGCGCATTGCTCGACGTTGCGGATTACTATTTTTACTCGGTTTATTATTGAA
>JBFRWJ010000204.1:0-5460 GCA_051439525.1 Spirulina sp.
ATATCTAAAAACTCAAGAATTTGAGATTCGTGACGGAGGCGAGTAATTTCTTCGAGTGTAGGATATTCAGACTTGAGGGTTTTAATAACGACTAAGGTAGAATCAGATTCTCTTTTAGCTTGATAGATAATATTTTTGGTGCCTTGATGGATGGGTTGAAGGATTTGGTAGCCGGGGAGAGAAATTTGCATGAGAGTTTTCCGGACGAGGGACAAATCGCTAAATAATTTGGGTAGGGTTTTCCCTTTCCCTCTGTGGTTACTTCTCTAAAGATAGAATGCAAATAGAGGGAAAGCGAGCCCACGCTTCTATTATGCCCTCTTTTCCCTAAAATCAACAGGAAATTTTGAGAGAGACAGCGCCAATACGTAACCCTCCCAATAGCTACCCTCGAATTAAAATGTACTCATAGCAAAATATCCGGTCTGGGACGAGTCGAAGGAAATTCACTCTCCTCGCGTTTCTCATCCCAGTTGGATGACTCGATGCGCGTGTTTACTGAGCTGTATATCCTCCATCAATAACCATGTTGTGTCCGGTCATAAACGAAGATTTATCGGAGCAAAGCCAAAAGACTGCCTCTGCGATTTCTTCTGGCCGACCGATCCGACCGATGGGATGTTCGGAAACAATTTGAGCAAGTTGTTCTTCTGGTACCAGTTCAAGCATATTTGTTTTGACAGAGGCTGAACTAATTGCATTAATACGAATGCCAGAACTAGCATATTCAAGTGCAGCTCCTTTTGTTAAAGCAACTACTCCTCCTTTACTCGCTGAATAAATAGAGAGTCCCGGCTTACTGACAATACTACCAGCAGATGCAATGTTAACGATTGCACCACCCCCTTGTTTGAGAATTTGAGGAATTTCATACTTAAGAGATAGCCATATTCCCTTAAGATTTACTTTCATAGTCAAATCCCAGTCTTCTTCTGTTATTTTTGTGAGCAAATCGATTACAATTACTCCAGCATTATTGCAAGCACAATCCAAACGCCCATAAACATCAATCGTTTTATTCACCATTGCTTCAACTTCCGAAGCCTGCGATACATCGGTTTTGACAAAGATCGCATCACCACCCCGCTCGCAAATTTCATGGGCGGTTTGCTCCCCTTCAACAACGCCTCGGCTGGCCACAACAACACTGGCCCCGGCTCGAGCGAATCTCAATGCAGTTGCTTTTCCAATGCCTGCGGAAGCTCCCGTAACAATTGCAACTTTACCTTGTAATTCGCGTTCTAAAGACATCATACCATTCCTTTGAGTAATTTTGGACAAAATATAAACTGACAAGAACAAACTCGTATCTAAGAAACTCCAACAAGTACCCTTTCCATTGGTGCAGCAGTAACAGGTGCGGGAGCCAAGGCAACTTCTCCCCAACGCATCACATTTGCACCAGCATTAGACGTTCCACCAAAAGCGTACATTAACACCAAATCATTAGGTTGGATTTTCTTGGCTTGTACGGCGTGGTATAAATTAACGAGAGGAGATGGCGCTCCGATATTGCCGTATTTGGGATTGAGATTAATCGTGCGTTCTGGATCGATTCCAAGCGCATGAATATAGACAGGAGAATACCATGCAGTATTCGTGTTGAAAATAAAAAAGTCCACATCCTCAAGAGTCGCATTCGCCGCAGCAAGAGCTTCAAAACAGCATTGCCGACATTTTTTGACAAACTCATCTCTCATTCTTCTGTTCGCATTTTTTCCAGCTCGAATAAAGAAACGAGGATTGCGATCGTCATCAAAACCGAGTTCGCCAAAAAAGGCATCGCAAGTGGCAGCCGTATGAACGAGCTTGGTACTCAAGAGACCTTGCCCTTCCTGCAAAGAACCAACCACAAAAGCAGCAGCAGCATCTCCGACTAAAAATGACAGCGTATCTCGCTCGTCTGTATACTGGGAAAATGTAGTCGAGAGAACAACCAGAACATTACGATACTCTCCAGTCCGAATCAGAGAAGAAGCAGTTTGTAATCCAACAATCGAACTCGTGCAGGTGGATTCCAAATTCCACGCCCCACAGTTGAGTTCTAATTGACCCGCAAGAAAAGCAGCATTTCCGGGGGATAGTTGTTCTGGAAAGAGGGAAACCACAATCATTAAATCGACTTCACTGGTGTCGAGTTCTGCTGCAGCTAGTGCGTCTCGTGCTGCTTGATATTCCAACGTTAATGCAGATTCACCATCGCCTAGCACGCGACGTTCGATCGTTCCCCGAAATGGATCGGCGAGATAGGGCATCATTTCCCTCGTCCAGATATCCGATTCGAGATCGCAGTTGGATTCAACGGGAGAAAAAGCTCTTGCTAAACTTTTTTGTTCGGCACCCTCAACGAGATCGGCATAATTTTCCCGGAAATAATCATTAGTTCGTATTACACTAGGACAACTAATTGCCAGCGAACGAATTCCTACAGGTTGACGAACCATCGTTTTTACTCCTTATTTTCAATTTCAACGTTTTTCCCAGACAGCAAACTCTGAATTCAACAGAGCGACTAGACAGGACGAATTATCATCCCTCGCGCTCAATTCCCCGATCGCCTCTCCTTAAACTTTGGCTTTTTCTTGAGACTTCAAACTCTGAATGCGACTGCCAATGGGAGCCTTGTAACTGGCATCGATCCGCACGTCTACCACGATCGGTCGGGGCGATCGCATGGCTCGTTCCAGCAGCCAGAAAATCTCCGACTCGCACTCCACCCGCACTCCTTCTGCTCCCATGCCCCGAGCGATGGCAGCAAAATCGGTTTCGGGAATCCGGGCATTGACGTGTTGATGTCCCAACATCCGCATCCCTTGCTGGCACATATTGTAGTGAGAATCATTCAAAACGATCCAAACTGCCGGAATTCCGTATTGAACTGCCGTACTCACCTCACTATTCATCAACATCGCGCCATCTCCGAGAATGGCCACCGCCTTGCCCTGGCGTCCCGCAGCCGCGCCAACAACCCCCGTTCCGGCATGACCCATGGAACCAAATCCGGTGCTGGTGCGATAGCGTTCTGGCTGGGCAAACCGGAGGGAATGGGTTCCCCAAGCAAAAGAATTCCCAGCCTCCGTCATCACCACTGCATCGCTGCCGTCCACCACAATCTGCTGGATCGCTGCCATCAAAACTTCAGGACGTACCGGACTTTGAACGCGATCGACCGCCACGAACGGTTCCGGCTGCAACGCCCGAGGCGATCGGCCAAAACCTTCGGGAAAATAGAGCAATAACCCCTTAACAAACGCCCCAATATCCGAACAAATCCCCAAAGTTTCTGCATGGGGATAAGCCACGCCAAACACCGTCGGATCGAGATCCACGTGAACGAATCCGCGTTCCGGCACCATCATCGGACTCCAGAAAGAGGTAAACTCACCCAAGCGCGTTCCCAAAACCAACACCCGCTTCGGCAAATATTCCTGCATGTAATTCAACACCGAACCATGTCCCCCAAATCCCGTCACTCCGAGAAACTGAGGATGATTCTCCGGAAAAATGCCCTTGCCGCGAGGGGAACACATCACGGGAGCGCCCGATCGCTCGGCCAGTTGGCGAATGGCCTCCGATGCCTTGCGCGCGCCAAAACCCACCCAAATGGCAAATTCCCCTTCCGAGAGCAATGCCGCCGCTTGAGCAATCTCTGTCTCCTTTGCCATCACCGTGCCGACCGCCAAACGCCCGATCGCGGGAAGAGTCTTGGTTTGACTCGATTGAATGCAGGCAGGAATGCTCAGATGAGCCACGAATCCCCCGGGCTGGCTGAGTCCCATTTCCAACCGTCGCGCCACTTGGGGTAATTCTTCCCCGGATTCAATACTGTGGGCGTAATGGAACAGGGAACCCGACGCAAACAGTCCCGACAAGGGCAGAGTATAACCGCTCGTTTCTTGAAACGCCCACCGTCCCCGTTGCGACGCCGAGGTTGCCGGCGAAACGAGAATCACTTTTGCCCCTTCCCAACGCGCCGCCAATAAACCCGTGATCGCATTGGTGAGACCCGGTCCTGTCGTCGTAAAAACCACCACCGGGCGATCGCTGGCAAAATGGGCCTCTGTTGCCGCAAAAGCAGCACCCGATTCGTGACGGAAATGCAAGACTTGAATTTCGCTGGCTTCCAAGGCTGCCCAGATCGTCGCGATCGCGCCCCCGGAAACGCCAAAAGCCTTTTCAATGCCCAAATCCTGCAGCATCTCGACGATCGCTTCGGCAACGGAAACGGGGCGGAGAAGCGAGGGAACGGAAATTTCGGGATGTTTTTGAACGAAGGGAGAATTTTGAATCGTCATAATGGTCTCCTTGAGATTTTGTTGTTGATGTTTTTCTCGTGAATTTTTACAGGAACTCTTTCCAGAGAAAACGTTCCATATCGATTTCAGGTAAAGGACTCGATTTTTTGTCGACAGGAGATTGAATATTTACATTGGAGTGAGAGCCGGCAATCGTGTGAACTCTAGTAACGAAAACGGAAGTCGGGGAAGATCGTAAAGGCAGTTCCCTCTCGGAATATTTTTGCAGAAAAGAAGAGTCAGGCATGACCGAGGTTTCTTTCTTGTTGCGGACGAGAAATTTTTGAATGTCAAAGCGATCGCCATGGTTGTGGCAAGGGAAAAGAATTGAGGGGGGAGGGAGACGATGCCTCCCCGACCGAACAATTGTCAAATTAACTGGCCACAGCAACCGGTCTTTGCTTGCTGGCAATCTTGCGAATATTCTGCTGTCGCAAAACCCGCTTCAAAATCTTACCCGTGGGGTTTTTCGGGAAACCCTTCACGAATTCGATCTCCCGAGGCACTTTATAGTTTGCCATTCGCTTCTCGCAGAACGATCGCAATTCCTCCACCGTCACCAAACACCCTTCCTTCAGGCGAACGCTGGCTTTCACCGTTTCTCCTCGCGTCGCGTGAGGAACGCCATATACTGCCACTTCTGCCACCGCCGGATGTTGGTAAAATACCCGCTCCACTTCACTGGGATAGACCTTAAACCCGGAGAGATTGATCATATCCTTGAGGCGATCGGCGATGTAGAAATAACCGTCCTCATCCATCCAGCCCATATCTCCGGTATGAAACCAACCATTTTTAATCGCTTCTGCCGTGGCATGGGGACGATTCCAATACCCTAACATCACATTCGGACCGCGAATGATCAATTCTCCTACTTCCCCTAAAGGCACTTCATTGTCGTTATCATCCACCACCTTCATTTCCACATTGGGAATGGGCATGCCCACAGAACCAAACTTATACTGCATGGGATGATTGTAGGTTGCGAAAGGAGAAGTCTCCGTTAACCCATATCCTTCATAGATCACCTTCCCATGCGCTTGTTGCCAGCGACGCACGATTTCCGGACTCATCGGAGCCGCCGCGCTGAAATTGAAGCGAATAGAACCAAAGTCATAATTGGGGAACATTTCCAACATCCGGATAAACACCGTCGGAACCCCAA
>JBFRWJ010000205.1:0-4387 GCA_051439525.1 Spirulina sp.
TTGTTCTTAAAAAAAGATCAAAAACAACAATCCCCTATTTTGTTGAAACCATTAGTCCTATATTATGTTAACACGATAGATTATTTTTGTAAATACCTTATAAATCAAGATATATAGAGAATGCAATTATCGTTCAAAAAAGAATATGATAGGGCTATCGTCTTGCCAGAAAAGTATCGCAATGTAAAAAAATTTACATTTTCAAGTTTTTTTGTGGAAGGAATTTTGCGAAATAGTAGATCTAGCGGATGTATATATCGTTGACTGGCGGATGTTTATTTCGTTCAAGCGATATATGCTAGACAGTATATTCTAAGCACATCTGCTTCCGCGTGCAGTTTTATGCAGTATTTTGGAGGTAGCATATTAGGTCTACTTGATAATTACATTGTCATTGCCCAAATCTCTCGCAATGACTGAATTTCAGCCAATTTGAACCTGAATCGAACATGAACAGCCTACGTCACATGAGAACTACAATCGATCCTGCTCCCAAACAACAACGCTATTCAAGTCGTCAACTGTCGGAACTAGAAGAATCCGTTTTAACGGTTCTCTCTACCAACGAATTGTACGGATTGCAGATTATTGAAGCGTTTGAGAGTGCCAGCGAAGGAAAAAGGAAGTTAAGCATTGGAACGCTGTATCCCTTATTACATCGATTAGAAAATCGAGGTTTGATCGCATCTCGCATGGAAGAGCCGAACGAATTCTCTAAAACGAAAGGCGGCGCTCGGCGAAAATACTTCAAAAATACGCGTAAAGGAATCCGCATACTTGTAGAAGACCAAAAACAGCGTGAAGAGTTCCTCGATCGCTTACATAATTGGCAACCAGCGACCAGCTAAAAAATATCAGCCCTACCTAAAATAAAAGGTGGGGCAAGATTTTATCCCCGATCGCCTTCCCACGGAATCGGTAACATTAAGTTTTGTTTAAAGTTTGAACAATTTGTACAGAGCGTTCTAATGGCTTATTCCCGAAAAATTCAAGGATAATAATGAAGTTGCATTTTTAACTCTCCTATGGACGATCGCGCCCCTTCCTCCTCTCCTTCACAAAAAAAAGCCACGGATCTCATTTACGGTCGCCATCCCGTTCTCGCCGCCTTGGAAAGCGATCGCCAGCTCAATCGTCTCTGGGTGTTGCCCCAATTGCGACGCGATCGCCGTTTTAAAGACGCGATCGATCGCGCTAAAGCTAACGGCGCAATTGTAGACGAAACAAACCCTCAACGCCTCAACCAACTCGTCCCCGGAGTCAACCATCAAGGTATTGTGGCACGAGTTGCCCCCTATACCTATCTCGAACTGGCCGACGCGATCGCCCTCGCGGTAGAAGCGGCAGAAAACCCGGTTATTCTCGTCGCCGATGGGATTGTAGACCCCCACAACCTCGGTGCCATCATCCGCACCGCCGAAGCAATGGGAATGCAGGGTTTGGTCATTCCCCAACGACGGGCCGCCGCCATCGATTCTACCGTCATGAAAGCCTCTGCGGGAGCATTGGAACATTTTCCCGTGGCGCGGGTCGTCAATCTGAATCGGGCGATCGCAGAACTGAAAGCCTCGGGGTTTTGGGTCTACGGGTTGACCTCCGATGCCAAAACCCCCCTGCATACCCTCGAACTAAACGGCGCGATCGCCTTGGTTATCGGTTCCGAAGGGCAAGGACTCAGTTCCTCCACCCAAAAAAATTGTGATTTCCTGACATCTATTCCCCTTTTGGGCAAGACCCCGAGCCTCAATGCCTCTGTCGCTGCGGCAATGGCAGTTTACGAAATCTCTCGCCAGCGCAATTTTCAGAAAAATTCCCCGTAAATTGTGTTCTCAGCAACGGTTACCCCCCGAGGGGGCGGGTTATAACAAGAGGGATTGCTTCGAGAAAAATTAAGTAATGTTAAGATTGGCGCTATAATGCCGAATTAAGTTCTGTTCTGCTACCCCGAGGGGAAATTATGAAAAATGTTTTGATACGCTTTTTAGAATCTTCTGGTTTTGCCTACTGGGTGGAAATAAAAACGGATAACCCTCGCTGTACCTACTATTTCGGTCCCTTTTTAAGCGATCGCGAGGCCCGAGACATGACCCCGGGATACGTTGAAGATTTAACAGAAGAAGGGGCGCAAGGCATTAGCATTTATGTCGGACGGATGAAACCTACAGAATTGACCATTTTTGAGGACGGGTTGGAGGAACAACGCGATCGCGATATCATCCCTACTTTGAGCGGTCAGTTCTCCTCTTAGGGAAATTGCAGGGGAAAATACAGGGCATTCAAATATCCTGAAGCCAGCAGTCTACATCATCGAGTACCTGTTGGGGAATTTCCCAAGGAAACAGATGGGCAGTATTGGGATAACAAGACCATTGACAATTTGGTAGGTTTTGCGCAGTTTCTTGACTGGAGGCGGCGGTAATGTGACGATCGCGTTCCCCGGCTAATACCAAACAAGGCATGGTAATTCGCTCTAATTGGTTAAGGCAATTGTATCCCCGGGCGAGCGCTCTCGAGAGCGCTCTTTGTGCTTTTTTAGAGGTTTGGAAATACGCCCTCGTCCCCTCTGTTGCCAAGTATCGATAGGCGAGGGGAGTTTGTTGGCATAGGAGATGGCGAAATAAGGAGCGTTTGCCAAAGGTGTTGATATTCCACGACCAACCGGGTTTTAAGCGGTTGAGAATGCCAGCAATGGCACTATAGGTTAAATCTTGCCAAGCGATCGGAGGGTGGTTGCTGCGGGGACGGGCAGCACTCGCGATTAAAATCAGACCCTGAAAGCGTTGGGGCGATCGCAGGGCGAGTTCTAAGGCTAAAATCCCCCCTAAAGACCATCCCAGTAAGATGCACTGTTGGATTTGGTAGCGATCGAGGAGTTCTTCAAGATCGTGAATGTGAGCGCTCATTTCAAAATCCTCTCGCGTCCGACTTTTGCCGTATCCTCGCAGATCCGGGGCAACGGTTTGATAGTTTTGAGAGAGGCGATCGGTAAAGACGGATAGGGTACGACCGTTGCCCGGATGACCGTGCAAGCATAAAATGGGAAATCCCGTCCCGCGTATTTCAACGTTTAATTGCATGAAATGCACCTCCGTCAGCTATGAAAAATCAATGTTTTTTACTCGCCTTAGCCTTATTAACTTGTACTCTCGTCCCCCAACAAGTCTTAGCCGACGAGGTTTGGTCAACGGAAGAGTATGATGTAATCTATGAAGAAGATCGCAATAGAACGGCGATTTGGTCTTATGGTCGCGATGGACTCGTCTTCATAGATGGTTTAGCGGGGGTATATACTAACCGAGGTTCTTATACGGGTTATTGGGTACAAAATTCCTCTTCTCTGCGTTGCGATACCTACAGAGAAGGAGCAGATGGTAAACCTACTTATCATTGGGGAAGATTTGAAGTGACTTTCATCGATCCAAATTTTCCCTCGCGTTGGCGAGCTCGCATTAGTCTTTGCGATCGCGAGCCGACTATCGAGTTAAACGGCACACCCGTCACGCGTTAGTCCCATGGTGTTTTCGGGGGCAAAGAAAAAGCGATCGCGGCAATCGAGTATTTTACCCGATGCGATCGCACCGCAGAAATCCTCCTATAAAAGAGAATTAAATGACTGTATTATCGGGAATAATGGCATTTTTCAATACCACCACAACCCCACTGCGAATATAGAAACCCTCATCTTCGCGATCGGCTTCTTCCACCCGATCTTTATTGAGAATTAAAACCTTCTTGCCAATGCGGGCATTTTTATCGACGATTGCCCGACGAATCGTCGAACCTTCACCAATTCCCATGGGAACTTTACCATTTTGCAAGCCGGATTGACGTTCGGCAAACGGCTCGTAATAATCAGACCCCATCACCAGCGTATCCTCAATTTTACAGTCGGATTCGACTCGGGTGCGAATGCCTAAAACCGAATGACCGATCTCGCAATTTTTGAGAATGCACCCTTCCCCAATAATGGACTCTCGTACTTGACAATTTAATAGCTTGGTGGGGGGAAGATAGCGAGAACGGGTATAAATCGGCGCTTTTTCGTCATAGAAACTGAAAGCGGGTTTAGGCTGCATGGTCAGTGCTAAATTTGCCTCGAAGAAGGCTTCAATTGTTCCAATATCTTCCCAGTAATCATCAAACAGATAAGCCTGAATATTATAATCCTTGGCCGCTCCCGGAATGATTTCTTTACCAAAATCGGTTTGCTCGGAATTTTTTTTCAGGAGTTCGATTAAAGCCTGTTTCTTGAAAACGTAAATCCCCATGGAGGCAATATAAGGCTTATTTTTTGCCTCTTCTGGGGTTAATCCCAAAGCCGTCGTATCGACGTGCATGGCTGTGAGATCATCTCCTTTAGGTTTCTCGCTGAAATCAACAACCCGGC
>JBFRWJ010000206.1:0-4435 GCA_051439525.1 Spirulina sp.
CAACAGCCTTTACCGTTTGGTAATGCCAGACTATCATCAGGTATTTTCAGTAATGAACAGATTTGGTGAGGTTAAATGTTGCACTAAGAACATTGTTCACTGATAATTGTTCACTGTTTCTCGTAGGCCGCAACAATTTTTTGGACGAGGGGATGCCGAATTACATCGGCAGAGGAAAGATGACAAAAGGCAATCCCCTCAACATTTTTCAGGATTTTTGCCGCGACAACGAGTCCGGAATCGCGATCGCCGGGTAAATCGGTTTGGGTAATATCCCCCGTGACCACCATGCGAGACCCAAATCCCAAACGGGTCAGCACCATTTTCAGTTGGGCGGGAGTTGTATTTTGTGCTTCATCAACAATCACAAAAGCATGGCTCAAAGTTCTTCCTCGCATATAAGCCAGAGGAGCAACCTCGATTTTTCCGCGCTCCATTAAATCTGGTATTTTTGCGGGGTCAATGAACTCGTAAAGAGAATCATAAAGGGGACGCAAAAAAGGATTGACCTTTTGTTGCAAATCCCCCGGCAAAAATCCCAATTTTTCCCCGGCTTCCAACGCAGGACGAGTCAGAATGATGCGATCGCATTCATCATTTAACAAGGCTTTAACGGCCAGCACGGCAGCTAAAAACGTTTTCCCCGTCCCCGCCGGACCGATGCCAAAGGTAATGTCATGAGTTTGAATCGCTTTGACATACTGGCGCTGGCGGAAGGTTTTTGCCCGGATTCCTTCCCCTTTGCGAGTTACGGCTAAAACATTTTTTTGTAAGTCTTTATACTCATCCGTCTGTCCCGTATCGACGGCGTGAAATGCCGTTAAGATATCGGGTGAGACGATGGCTCGGCCTTCCTTCCAGTAAGGGGCAAGGGCGTGCAAAACTTGCCAGCAGCGTTCGACCGCTTTCGGAGTCCCCGAAAGCGTCACCTCTCGTCCGCGCAAGATTAATTGCACTCCCGTATGGCGGGAGAGGAGTTTGAGGTTTTCTTCTCCCGCTCCCGCCAAAGCGATCGCGCTTTCATTACTGGGAAATTGCAGGGTTTCCGTTCTCACTTTAAATCGATTCGCCGAATCTTAATAGTCACCAGTTCATCCTTTCCCTCGGGTCACAACTTCACCCGTGAAATCAATAGGTTGGTAACTGGTAACAGGTGACTGGTAACAGGTGACCCTTCAGGGCAGTGCGTCTTACTTGGTTGGATATGAGCGCGAGGCATTCCGAGGTTTCCTCGGACTATGCAATCGCGCTGTTGGCGAGGAGACAAGGGGCTGTGGGGCGAATTTAGTTCGCCCCCTTGTAAGCCCCGTCTCGCCATCCCCCAAGCGCTCTTAAAGCCGGACTCAGGTTCCGGCTTAAGCACTGCCTGGTGACGGGTGACGGGTGACGGGTGACGGGTGACTGGCGATCGCGGCGACGCTCTAACTCTGAGAGTCACGCCACCCTGTTGCGTGAATTTAATCGCATTGCCTAACAAATTAATCAGAACTTGACGCAATTTCCCTTCGTCAGTTTCGATCGATCGCGGCAATTCGGGATCGAGATTAAAGAGTAATTGTAATCCCTTGGTTGCGGCTTTAATTTGCAACATGGAAGAAAGACTATTCAGCAGTTCGAGGAGATCGAAAACATTTTCCACTAATACCGTGCGTCCGGCTTCAATTTTGGACAAGTCTAAAATATCGTTAATTAAAGATAGTAAATGTTCGCCACTGTGATTGATAATCTTGAGATTTTCTTGTTGTTCGCGACTCAAAGACCCATCTCGGGTCATTAATTGGCTGAAGCCGAGAATAGCATTGAGGGGAGTGCGGAGTTCGTGGCTCATTTTCGCCAAAAATTGACTTTTGGCCACGTTAGCGGCATCGGCTTCTTCTTTTGCTTTTTTAAGGGCTTTTTCGGCTTGTTTGCGACTGGTAATGTTGCGGATAATCGCGATCGCTTGATTGTTGGTCAGGCGCAATAAACGGACTTCATAGTAATATTTTTTCTCCTCGAGGATTAAAGAATGTTCGAGACTGACAATCGGCTGCTTTTCGTGAATGCGATCGAGGGCTTCCTCGAATTTTTGCACGATGTCTTCCGAGAGAAAATCTTGTAAATATTTGCCCACGGGTTCGACGAGGGGAACGTAAATATCTTCGTTGGTGTGACCGGGTTTATAATCTAAAATCCTGCCATCGCGATCGAGGCGCAAAAAAAGATCGGGAATGGCTGTTCGCATTTGAGTATTCACTTCTAAGAGTTCTCGGGAACTCAATTCCATGCTGCGCTCGAGCATGAGACGATCGGCATCGGATTGTTCGTAAGCATTATCGATCGCTTTGATAAATTTTGCTAAATGAGGAGGAATCTCCTCGGTATTGACAATACCAAGATATCGTTTAAGCTGACGTTTTAACAATCGGTGCATTTTTTCAATGAGCAATTATCAATGAACAATTATCAATGAATAAATTATCAATGAATAAATTATCCATTATTAATCGGCGTGGTATTTTTTCCGATTAACCAATAGGTGGTCATTTCGCCTTTGCCTTTGATAGAGATAGTGCCCCGCTTTTCGAGTTTATACTTTTGTTGTAACACTCGAGAGGCTCTTCCTGTCAACTGTATTTTACCCGGTTGTCCTTGAGATTCCATGCGAGAGGCAGTATTGACGGTATCTCCCCAAAGATCGTAGATAAATTTTTTAATGCCAATGACTCCAGCAACCACCATACCCGCATCAATGCCAATGCGAAGTTGCAAGGGTTTTCCCGTCGAAGTGGCAAAATCGGCGATCGCGGCCTGCATATCCAAAGCCATCTCTGCAATGGCTTCGAGACAATCTTCCCTCGGAACGGGCAATCCTCCTGCAACCATATAAGCATCGCCGATGGTTTTAATTTTTTCAACGTCGTGTTTTTCGGCAAGGCGATCGAAGCGGGAAAAAATATCATTGAGAATGCTGACTAATTCTAAAGGCTGCATTTGGGCAGATAAGGGGGTAAACCCCACCAGATCCGCGAAAAGAATGGCCGCTTGGGGATATTGTTCGGCAAGTGTCCCTCGGGCTTCTTTGAGTTGGTTGGCAATGGTTTCCGGGAGAATGTTGAGGAGAAGGCGTTCGGATTTATGTTTTTCGCGACGCAAATCTTGTTCGGCTCGAATGCGATCGCTGACATCGCTTTGCACGCCGACGAAATGAGTGAGACTCCCGCCCTCGTCGTAAATGGGAGAAATTGTGAGTTCGTTCCAAAAAAGTTGACCATCTTTGCGATAGTTGCGAAGGGTAACGGTGCAAGATTCTCCAGCTTTGATGGCAGCGCGGAGGTCGTCGAGAGCGGGTTGGTGGATTTCTTTTCCTTGGAGAAAGCGGCAATTCGTTCCCAACACTTCTTCGGCAGAATAACCAGTGATGCTCTCGAAAGCAGGGTTAACATAAATGAGAGGCATATCCGGCAGGCGGCTATCGGCGATGACAATGCCGACGGTACTGGCTTCGATGGCGCGATCGCGTAATTTAACCGCTTCTCGGACGGTGCTGCGATAATTGTCCGATCCCTGCCAACGGGTTTCGGTCACGTCTCGGGCGATCCCGCAGCGCGCGCCGTTACGGGGAGGCGACCAACGCCAAGCCAGCCAGCGATAGCCGCCATTTTGGCAGCGAAAGCGGTGTTTGTATTGCAGGGGAATATTATTGGGATTTTCCGCGTCTTGCTGCTCTAATTCCCAAGTGACCTCGACATCATCGGGATGAACGAAATCCAACCAAGGCTGCGATCGCAATTCTGCCAGACTCCAGCCTAATATTTGCGTCCAAATCTCATTCAAATCCTGAAAATAACCATGGCGATCGCGAATGCACAGTAAATCCGGGCAAAGCTCGAAAAAGGCTTGCAAGCTATCATTGGGGTTGAGGGGGGACATGAGTAATGGGTAATCGGTAATGGGTAATCGGTAATGCTAACAGTTAAGTTTCTTCTGTGTTCGGCAAATACACGTCAACTTCAGGAATTACACCCCTAATCAACTTTACCCCACCGCGTAGGCGGGTGGGGTTTTGGGTCGCCCTCGCCTAAATTCTTCAAAGTTCAAAATTAGAGATGTTTCTCAAACTGCGATCGCATTATCCTAATAGGTATTCAATTTCTTTAAGTACATCAACTAAAAAAGGAGTCTCTGATTCAATAACATTATCCTCACTTCGATCGTGTTTGTGATGAGAAAAGGTCGAAAGATTTAATTTTCGATGGTGTTCGGTATTGTCATAGCGAAAAATTAGGAGATTCTCTGAACTCATATAAAGATTCAATTAAAATCTGAATCTGCTGAAAATAATCTTCAATTAACAAACTCAATCTCCTCTATAGATTTTTTGATTTGTTGTAGATGTGCGAGCATTCGAGATTCTCCAATCCATTCATCAAAGTCAAAACTATGGGATAATCGA
>JBFRWJ010000207.1:0-3712 GCA_051439525.1 Spirulina sp.
ACTGATAACTGATAACTGATAACTGAAATGACCTTGTCCCAAGAAACCCATTACAATCGTGCCAGAACGAGCTTGCAACAAGCGCTCTCGTGGTATTCCAGCTTTCAGCGTCACGGACGCTATCGCCCCAGTTTAGAATTGCAAACCCAGGTCAGAAGCGAATTGCAGGCGTTAAAAGGTGCATTGGATAAATTAGAACGCAAAGTTCTCTGTATTGCTGCGTTTGGGTTGGTCAGTCGGGGAAAATCTGCGGTTCTCAATGCTTTGTTAGGGGAAAAACTCCTCGAAACCGGTCCGATCCACGGGGTGACTCAATATCCTAAATCCATTCATTGGGCGATCGCGGATAAAGTGCAAATCGAGCTCGTCGATACCCCCGGACTCGATGAAATTGACGGACATAAACGAGCCAGCATGGCGCGGGAAGTGGCTTGTAAAGCGGATCTAATTTTATTTGTCATAGCGGGAGATATTACACAGACGGAATATGATGCTTTATGCGAGTTGCGCGCCTATCATAAACCCCTACTCTTGGTCTTTAATAAAATCGATCTTTATCCGGAATGCGATCGCCAGGCAATCTATCAACAATTGCAACAATTAGGCACGGGACGGGAGGAAGATCGACAGTTACAAGCCTTATTATCCACCGAGGAAATAGTTATGACCGCCGCCGCTCCCGCCCCCTTTCCTATTAGGATAGAATGGCCGGACGGTCGCAGCACCGAAGAATGGGAAACCCCCAACCCTCAAATCGATGCGCTGCGAGAGAAAATTTTAGAGATTTTAAATCGAGAAGGACGCTCTCTACTGGCACTCAATGCCTTGGTTCAAGGGAGAGAAGCAGAAAAGAAGTTAGCACGCAAAACTGTTGAGCTATTGCAAAAGGAAGCCGAAGAAACCATTTGGAATTATGCCAAATATAAAGCCGCGATCGTGGCATTCAATCCCCTCCCCCTTCTGGATCTGATTGTTGGCATGCTGGCAGATTTAGCCTTAATTCGAGCCTTGGCACGGTTGTATGGTTTACCGATGACGAGTTATGAAGCGGGAAAAGTGTGGCGTAAAATTTTGTGGAGTTCGGGGAGTTTACTCTTGGGAGAATTGGGGAGTAGCCTGTTGTTGAGTATCGGAAAAACAACAGCAATGGGCTTAGAAGGTTCTGGGAATTTAACAACATGGGTATCGGTTGCTGCCATTCAAGGGGGGGTAGCGGGGTACGGTGCTTATGCCGTGGGAAAAGTCGCACAACACTATTTAGAAGCGGGATGCACTTGGGGAGAGTCGGGCCCGAGTACGGTTATTGCAGAAATCCTCTATCGAGTCGAACCCAATGCGATCGTTTATCGCCTGCAAAACGAGATTGGCATTCATTATTAGATATTAAGAAAATACTCCAGCAGCACTATCAACCTGCAGAATGTGGGGCGAAAAATCAAAATGACCATTTTTGAATTGATTTGACTCTCCCAGCTAAGTACAGGACCAAAAATAGTCAGATAAGGCTGTCTGTGGGACGCGATCGCTCAACATCATTTCGAGAAGAGGGGAGAACCTGGCGAATGTAGACTCGAATTGAGCTATCCAGATGAATCTCATAATCAAAAAGCTAGGGAGCGAGACGCTCCCACTTCCCTAATGTGTGGGCATCTTGTCCGCTTGTTAACCCATTAAGAGGAGACCAAAGATTTTACGGTTGCAACTATGAAGTAGTGTAAACATTTCTCATAAATTGAAGAGATGGAAAATATTGCACCCAGACTGAAAAAACGCCCCAATTGGTTAGTATTTCGGGAAAAGTATTTATACTCGTGCGGTTATCCCCCCTGCCAAGTTCGTTGAGGGAGGGATACGATTTTAATCAAGAGCGTTACAAAAGTTTACAAATTGACGCGATCGCAACCGCTTCGATCGCTCCATTGGTTTTCATTTGAACCGCCCCCCATTCCGAGCTGACTCAACCCTGCTATCCAGCGTCCGAACGGTTTTGGGATTAGCAACCTGAAGTTTATAGAGAGAATGCACTATGTTTGAACGCTTCACCGATAAAGCCGTCACTGTCGTCATGCTGGCCCAAGAAGAGGCTCGCCGAGGAGGTCGAAACTTCCTCGGATCGGAACAAATTCTCTTGGGATTGATCGCCGAAGACACCAGTATTGCTGCCACTGTCCTGAAAGACTCGGGCTGTACCCTCGATCGAACTCGCGAGGAAGTCCAGAAAGCGATCGGGCGCAGCTCTGGTTTCGTCCGCTCGGAAGTCCCTTTTACCCCGAAAGCCAAACAACTTCTAGAGCAATCTCTCCAAGAAGCACGTCAGCTAGACAGCAACTACATCGCCCCCGAACATTTGCTCCTATCTCTCGTTCGGGATAAGGAAAGCGTTGCGACCAAAGTGTTACAAAATTTGGGAATCGATCCCGCTCGGGTGCGACAGCAGGTTATCCGCGCCATCGGTGAAGTGGCTGCCGTTCCGGCGGGGGGAATTCCGGAACGGGAGACAAGACGTACCTCACACTACGCATTGGCTGAGTTTGGCATCGATCTGACCCAACTCGCAACAGAAGAAAAAATCGATCCAGTCGTCGGTCGCCAGCAAGAAACGGAACGAGTTATCCAAATTCTCGGTCGTCGCGGTAAAAACAATCCCGTTCTGATTGGCGAACCGGGAGTTGGCAAGACAGCGATCGCGGAAGGACTAGCCCGGCGCATTGCCAGTCGGGACGTTCCCGAACTTTTGGCAGACAAGCGAGTCATCAGCTTGGATTTGGGTCAGTTGGTGGCAGGTACTCGCTTTCGGGGAGAGTTTGAAGAACGCCTCAAGCAAGTCATGGCCGAAGTCCGTGAAGCCGGAAATGTCATCTTGGTCATCGATGAAGTCCACACCTTAGTGGGGGCAGGATCCGTACAAGGAGGGATGGATGCTGCGAATCTCCTCAAACCCGCCCTAGCCCGAGGCGAGTTGCAGTGTATCGGTGCGACCACGTTAGATGAATACCGCCAGCATATCGAACGGGATGCGGCATTAGAGCGACGCTTTCAACCCGTGATGGTGGGAGAGCCGAGCGTCGAAGAGACCATTGAGATTCTTCGAGGCCTGCGGAGCCGCTACGAACAGCACCACCGATTGACTATTAGCGATAAAGCTTTGGAAGTTGCAGCAATGCTTTCCGATCGCTATATCTCAGACCGTTACCTGCCCGACAAAGCGATCGACGCGATCGACGAAGCCGGATCTCGCGTCCGCCTGCGGCACTCTTCTTCAACTGAGGAATTGGAACAGCCATCGGTCGGAGCAGAAGACATTGCTCAGATTGTCTCGGCTTGGACGGGCGTACCCGTCAATCGGTTGACCGAATCGGAATCCGCCCAGTTATTGCATTTGGAGGAGGCCCTGCACCAACAGGTAATCGGCCAGTCCGAAGCCGTTAAAGCCGTCGCCCGGGCAATTCGGCGGGCGCGAGTGGGATTGAGGAATCCCAACCGTCCCATCGCTAGTTTCATCTTCTGCGGTCCGACGGGTGTAGGCAAAACCGAACTGACGAAAGCACTGGCAGAAACTGTTTTCGGCTCTCGAGAGGCGATGATTCGACTGGATATGTCGGAATACATGGAACCCCAATCCGTCTCCAAGCTGATCGGGTCGCCTCCGGGATACGTAGGGTACGGCGAAGGCGGTCAACTGACAGAAGCCATTCGCCGCAACCCCTACACC
>JBFRWJ010000208.1:0-17006 GCA_051439525.1 Spirulina sp.
GTGGATTGGTATTGGGTAATGGGTAATGGGTAATGGGTAATGGGTAATGGGTAATGGGTAATGGGTAATGGGTAATGGGTAATTTGGCGATCGCGGCAGTTCTCAAATTCGGATTTCCCGAGTTTTGCCAGAATTGGAGCTCGATTTAATTGAAGAAGCCTTGAGGCGATCTCGGACTGAAGATGATGGCGCGATCGCCCGTTGGCTCATGGCTTGATTTACCGAGTCTGCGGTATAGTGTTTGTAAGTCTTAGAATCTTCCGAGAATCTCCTATATGCAAACAACTCCTGCCAATTCTCTAGAGGACATTTATCTCACCCTCGATCCCAAACCTTTAGAAAAACCTGAAGAAATTAGGGCATTTTACATCAAAGCACTCAATGAAGTCCGAGGTGGAGATAAAATCGGACGCTTAAAACTGGGCTTAGAACGGGCTTACAAAGAGGAAGGTTTCTTTAAGGGGTGTTTAATGGGACATCCGGGAGTTGGGAAGTCAACAGAACTAACACGACTCATTCAAAAAGTAGAAAATCAATTTTCTGTAATTCGCTTTAGTGTGATCGCGGATCTAAATCCGAGTAATTTTAATCCTTTAGATGTTCTGTTGTTAATGATGATGGAAGTCGCGGAAAAAACAGAAATGGCTGTTGAAAAAGGCGGAGCGGGTAAGATGCCATCTCCAAAAATATTGCAAGAAATTTTGGATTGGTTTGCGACAGAAAAGACGATACGTATTTCCTCCGGAGAAGCAGCGATCGCAGTGGAAGCAGGGGCAGGGGCTAAAGACGATTCTCTCTGGAATAAAATCATCGGCGTATTTGCTTCTCTGCGAGGGAGTATCAAGTATGCTTATACTCGAAAGAAAGAGATTATTGAATATCGTCTTGCCAGGACTAACGATTTGATCGATATGGCAAATCGACTCTTGGACGAATGCAATCAAGCGTTGCAAGACGCTAAGGGGCGCGACTGGTTGTTTATTGGTGAAGACTTTGATAAAGCAGGAATTACAGGGCGATCGCTAAAATCCTTATTTATCGAAAAAGCAAATATTTTTAGCGAACTCAAAACACATTTAATTTTTAATTTGCCCATTAGTATATATAGCGATTCTAATGCGGGACAATTGCCATTTTCCCATGAAAATAGACTGATGATTCCCGATACGCCAGTTTTTCAAGAAGATCGCGAACCTCACGCTCGGGGGCGGGGAGCAATTCGAGAAGTCTTGACGGTTCGAGTCGATCCGGATTTATTTGAACCGAATACAATGGAGCGTTTGATTGTGGCTTCTGGAGGCAATTTGCGAGATTTATTTTCCATGACAAACTATGCCGCCGATACGGCAATTTTGAGAGAATCCGATAATGGTAAAATCAATGATGAAGATGTTACCGTTGCGATCGCAAATATGCGGACGGAATACGAACGCCGTCTCGGGGTCAATGCCTATGATGAGACGGAAATCGTCTATGAAGACAAAGCTAAATTGATGCAGCGACTTTATAATGGTGAGAAAGATGCTCAAGTTCCAACTCAAATTCTTTATACCCTTTTAAACTGTCGCGCGGTACAAGAGTTTAACGGTTGGTTTGGCATTCATCCTTTAGTGGTCGATCTTCTCAAAGCTCAGAAGAGAATTCCCGATGATTCGCAGGGAGGAAGTTTGGGTGGCACGTCCTAAATTAATCGAGGGAAGTATTGATAATGCTGTTGCACGGCTGTCGTTGTGGTGTCGTCGCGCAACGAAAGGACTGGCTCGGGTGAGTTGTTCCTCGGAGTTTGGTCGCCGTGAGATTATCGAGCAACTCGAGCGATCGCTGAATCAAGGAGAGATCCCTTTTTACGAAATCGATTTGCCACGATGGGAACATCCTTCGGTTGTTTTGAACTTTTTGCTCGATCGCCTCGAGTCGATTGAGTATGGTGTTGTTTCGGTGCATGGTTGGGCAACGGCGATCGCTAAAGAAATTCCTTTATCTGAGGGTTTAAGAGTTATCAATTTCAATCGCGAACGTTTGGTTCGTCCCGCCTTGCGTCAGATTTGGTGGATGCCTCGATCTTTTGCAATTGAAGCAAGTCGCGCGATGCCAGATTTAAGTTCTTGGTTTACACTTCGCTTGAGTATTGATATCGATTTTGTGAAAACCTCTAGCGCGAGTCTCGACTTGGGAGGATCGGGTGTTAAAGCAGGAGAAATTCCTCATTCATCTATCTTTCATCTAAAGTCAACACCGCCCCAAAACTTGCCTCGCAGTGATGCTATCTTCGTAGGAAGAGAGCAAGATATCAAGCAATTGCACGCGCAGTTACAACAAGCGAACGGGCTCGATAGCGTCGCGATTACTGGCATGGGAGGGGTAGGTAAATCTTCATTGGCATTGCAATACGCCCTTCGCCATAAAGAGAGTTATTCAGGGGGAATCTGTTGGCTGCACGCTCACGATCGCGATCTTGGCATTCAGATTATCAGTTATTGTCGCACTCAGTTAGGTTTATCTTCTCCAGAAAATTTAACCCTGTTAGAACGAGTTCGCTACTGTTGGAGTCATTGGCCTTTAGAGGGTGACGTGCTGATCGCGTTCGATGATGTCTCCAATTATTCAGCCATAAGAGCGTATTTACCACCAGATCATTCTCGCTTCAAAGTGCTGCTGACCACTCGCTTGTATCGTTTAGAAGATGCGATCGGGTATTTTCCCATTGATGTGCTAGACGAATCTGCTGCTTTGAGATTGTTGGAATCCTCGATCGGTTCATCTCGGATCGAAGCCGAAATCCCCGAGGCAAAGAATTTGTGTGAGTGGGTGGAATATTTGCCTTTGGGTTTGGAGTTAGTGGGGCATTATTTGTCCCAAAAACCCGATCTATCTCTTTCAGATTTCCAACAGGAATTAGAAGCGCAAAAGTTAGCACAACAGGATTTACGGTTGCGCGCTCCCGGCATGAGAGCCGAGTTAGATATAGGGACAGTTTTTGAACTGAGTTGGATAGAACTCAAGACTCGAGAACAAGAATTGCTCGGTCTTCTGGGTTTATTTGCTCTCACTCCGATTCCTTGGGAGATCGCTGCAAATTGCTTATCCGATCTCAATGATTTAGAGGAATTGCGCGATCGCTTGATTGCGTTCAGTGTATTAAATGCCATTACGGCTGACACCTTTCAATTACATCCCTTAATTCGAGAGTTTGTCAAGAGAAAAATTGCCACAAGCGATCGGATTGATGCGTTAAAACAGAGGTATTGTCAAGGAATGGTAAAAGTTGCCCAACAGATTCCCAAAATGCCCACTCTCAAAGATATTGAGCAATTTTCTCCGACTATTCCTCATCTGATAGAAGCTGCAACAAATCTGATGGCTTGGGTGCAAGATAAGGACGTAATTTTTCCGTTTATGGGTCTGGGTCGCTATTACAAAGGTCAAGGACTTTATAGCCAAGCAGAACCCTGGTTCGAGCAGTGTTTATCGATAGTGCGCGATCGCTTAGGAAAAGAGCATCTCGATGTCGCCACTGCTCTCAATAATTTGGCGGGGCTTTACCATTCCCAAGGTCGTTATGAAGAAGCCGAATCTCTTTATTTACAAGCCTTGGCGCTCTACAGAAAACACTTGGGGGACAAGCATCCCGAGGTCGCCTCTTCTCTCAACGATCTGGCATTACTCTACGAATCTCAAGGTCGTTATGAAAAAGCCGAACCCCTTTATTTACAAGCCTTAGCTCTGAGTAGAAAACGCTTGGGAGAAGAGCATCCCGATGTCGCTTCTTCTCTCAATAATTTAGCAGGACTTTACGAATCTCAGGGGAGATATGAAGAAGCCGAAACCCTTTATTTACAAGCTTTGGCTCTGAATAAACAACTCTTAGGAGAAAATCATCCCGATGTTGCCTCCTCTCTCAATAATTTGGCCTTACTTTATCGTTCTCAAGGTCGTTATGAAGAAGCCGAACCTCTTTATTTACAAGCCTTAGCTCTGAGTAGAAAGCACTTAGGAGAAGACCATCCCGATGTTGCAACTTCTCTCAATAATTTGGCCTTACTTTATCGTTCTCAAGGGAGATACGAAGAATCAGAAACTCTCTTTTCTCAAGCCTTGGCTTTCTATAAAAAACTTTTAGGAGAAGACCATCCCCATGTTGCCGCTTCTCTCAATAATTTGGCGGGACTTTATCAATCCCAAGGTCGCTATGCAGAAGCAGAAATTCTCTTTTCTCAAGCCTTGGCTCTGAGGAAAAAACTTTTAGGAGAAGACCATCCTCATGTTGCCGCTTCTCTCAATAATTTGGCGGGACTTTACCAATCTCAAGGGAGATATGCAGAAGCCGAACTTTTGTATTTAGATGCTTTGGAAATTGCACTCCAAAAACTAGGAGAACATCATCCCAATACAACGACGCTGATCGATAATTTTGTTGGTTTTCTTCATCAAGTTATCCAAGATCGTCGAGAATCGGAATTGAGCGAAAGTATTCTCACAAAAGATTTCATTCTCGCCACTCAAAAACACCAATTTT
This sequence comes from Spirulina sp., assembly GCA_051439525.1. Lineage (GTDB taxonomy): Bacteria > Cyanobacteriota > Cyanobacteriia > Cyanobacteriales > Spirulinaceae > CCY15215. The sequence continues at coordinate 4,517 of JBFRWJ010000208.1, forward strand.
GAACAAGTTAAAAAATTAAGATCGCCAATAACCAACAACCAATAACCAACAACTAATAACTACTGGCGCGACACAGCTAATTGAGTAGAATAGATGGCAGAAAAAGCCTTGAAAACAAGGGCGATCGCTCCAATACAATTCGAGTATTTTCCTTCGGGATTGAGGAGAAACCAAACAATTCTGTATGAGCCACTTGCCGTTAGAACTTAAGTCCGGTGACGAATTCTCAATCGGACTTAAATCCTGAAACCTGTAGTTGGTAGAGTCCGTCGAAATTTTCAACGCTACCATTGTTGAAATTGCAGGAGTGGGAAAACATTTGGCTATTTTAGTCGTGTCACGCCACTACTGCGTTTCTTCTACTGGAGTTTGTTCTTCAGTTATTTCTTCGATCGCATTGGGAGATGCTTGGGTTTTACTCCCCATAAACTGATTTAACAATCCTCTGAAAAAGCTGCGATCGCTTTCGGAAACCTCAGAATTTTCTGGCGGTGCGATCGCCTCTTCTTCACCCGTTTTAGATTCTATTTCTTCAATTCCTTCTGTCTCCGTACTTTCTCCATTAACCTCGGATGGCAGACCGATCGATGTTTCTGGATTTGGTGCTACATTCTCTGTTTCTAAGGATTCTGTTTCAGTGACAGGAAGTTCTGTCTCCTCAACATTGTCTTCTACAGATATCGCTTCTTCTTCAACTTCTAATGCAGGAATTTCCTCCTCAATAATTTCTTCTTCTTTTGTAATTGTTTCTTCGGGTAGCAGTTGTTCAGAAGGTTCGGGTGCGCTCTCTTCTTCGGGTAGCAGTTGTTCAGAAGGTTCGGTTGCGCTCTCTTCTTCCGGCATCAGTTGTTCAGAAGGTTCGGGTGCGATTTCTTCTTCCGGTAGCAGTTCTTCAGAAGGTTCGGGTGCGATTTCTTCTTCCGATGTCAGTTCTTCAGAAGGTTCGGGTGCAATTATTTCTTCCGGTGTCAGTTCTTCAGAAGGTTCGGGTGCGATCTCTTCTTCCGGTGTCAGTTCTTCAGAAGGTTCGGGTTCGGAAATTTCTGGAACAATTTCATCGGGACTGGGAATTTCTTCGGGTTCTTCTTCCTCAATAATGGGTGTAATTTCTGCGGGTTTGTAATTAGGATCGACAATTCCACTTGCGTCCAATGCAGCCAATTCACCACGAATCAATTGAGAAAGAGTATCTTGTCCGTTGGGTTGATAATTAAAAAGACGAACTGAGGTATTAAACGCATTTTCAACAGGATTGCCATATTCATTTAAAAATTCAAGTTTGACCCAATTAATGCCCGGTTTAAATCCCTTGAGATAAATGGGAGTCCAGCGATCGAGCAAGAAACTTTTCCCATTTGCAGTAACGCGAATGCGCCAATCTGCAATCTCGTCATTGGTACTTTCTCGGGCGGCGAGATGAAGCGGTGCATTGGCAATATGGAAATCGAGGAGAATGGGTTCCGTTCCGTAATCGCCTTGGGGACTATTGTAAGTCAGGACGGGTTCGGAAGAACTTGGGGAATTTTGAGGAGTCGCTGTAAAGAGAGAAAAAGTCGTTTGCGCATAAGCCCCTTCATTTTTGAAACTCTCTCCCCAAGGTTTAACGGCAAAAACTCGTAGGGTATGGGTTCCCGGCTTGACATCTTCTAAAACGAGGGGGCGATCGAGATCGTAAACCTCTTGGGTGGGTTCGTTATCCAAAATCACCGCTAAATGGGGACCCAAACCCAGATCGCGATCGCGATAAACGGGCAAATCGTCCACTCGGAGGAAAACAGATATATTGGTCTCTTCAATAATCTCCTCGGCTGCGGGACTGACAATTGTTACTTGGGGTTGATAGCGGGCCAAACTCCGATCGAGCTGCACGATCGCCTCTGGAGGAGCCGCCTCCGCAAGCGTTTCCAATTCCATCCCCATCCCCATCTTGGGTTGTTCGACCTTGCTTTCAATGCGATCGCCACACCCCGCGAGTCCCCAACTCAAGATAAAAATTAAAATCCCAGACAAAAAGAATTTGCCCGCTTGACACAAAGTCTTGACAAATGACACGTTTCTCTCCTTGCGCGATCGCTCGCTTCCGACTGAATCTTGGGTTCTTACACAGACCGTCCGAGAATAAATCTATCTCCCTTGAGGACGAAACAGCAAGGCATTGGCGGGGAATTATTGCGCTCGCCAGCGCTGAGGAGACTGAAAGAAATATTGCATTTTGTTACAAAAACGCAAGTTCTCTTGACTTCCGTTCCCTCTGTTTCCGGCTAAAACCTTGTTTCAACAGATAGTTCGGCGAAGTTTAAATATTGTAAACATTCTCGAACGAGAAGATCGGACGCACCTTATCATCTAGTTCATAAGCAGTTGTGAAAGCAACTCCACAGATAGACAAATCTATCTAAGGGATTTAGGAGTCTGTTGACAGGCTTGAAGAAAGCGCGGATTTATCTCCCCGTTTTCGGTGGGTTAACCACAGAATCCTCGTCTTTTTAAAGCGGGGAGATGTCAACCCCCTAAAGACGCATCTCAATTTCCTACCGAGATGTTAAATAATTAAGGGAAAATCTAGCGAGAAGTTGTTGCGTCAGCTTTTCCAATCAAATAAATTGTTCGACAAATTCCCTTTTAGGGAAAATGCTCATTGTTGTCTAGGGAGGAGAACCCTCATGACAATCAGTCCTCCAGAAGGAGAGGCAAAAGCAAAAGTACTGGTTGACACCGATCCCGTCCCAACTTCCACCGAGAAGTGGGGAAAACCGGGTCATTTTCGTCGCGACTTAGCTAAAGGACCCAAAACCACCACCTGGATTTGGAACCTACACGCCGACGCACACGATTTTGACAGTCAAACCAGTGACTTAGAAGATATTTCTCGCAAAATCTTTAGCGCGCACTTCGGTCACCTCGCCGTCGTGTTCGTTTGGTTGAGCGGGATGTACTTCCACGGCGCACGCTTCTCTAACTACACGGCTTGGTTGCAAGATCCGATTAATATTAAGCCCAGCGCTCAAGTCGTCTGGCCCGTCGTCGGTCAAGAAATCTTAAACGGCGACGTGGGCGGCGGCTTCCACGGAATTCAGATCACCTCTGGATTTTTACAACTCTGGCGCGCCACCGGCATTACCACCGAATACGAACTGTACTGCACGGCGATCGGCGGTTTGGTCATGGCTGCGCTTTGTATCTTTGCCGGCTGGTTCCACTACCACAAGAAAGCCCCCAAACTGGAATGGTTCCAAAACGTCGAATCGATGATGAACCACCACTTGGCTGGCTTGTTGGGATTGGGATGCTTGGGCTATGCGGGACAGCAGATTCACGTGTCCCTGCCCATTAATGCCTGCTTGGATGCGATCGATGCCGGTGCCCCCCTCACCGTAGGCGGTAAAGTCATCGAAACCGTTAGCGATATTCCCCTACCCCACGAGTGGATTTTGAATCCGAGCCTGATGGCGGATATCTATCCCAGTTTTGCCCAAGGCATCATGCCCTTCTTTACTTTGAACTGGGGAGTCTATTCCGATTTCCTGACCTTTAAAGGCGGATTAAACCCCGTAACGGGCGGACTGTGGCTATCGGATACCGCACACCATCACTTGGCTTTGGCCGTACTGTTCATCGTTGCCGGTCACATGTACCGGACCAACTGGGGCATCGGTCACAGCATGAAAGAAATCCTCGACGGTCACAAGGGCGATCCCCTCCTCTTTGGCGGTGAAGGTCACAAAGGACTTTACGAAGTTCTCACCACCTCTTGGCACGCTCAACTGGCCATTAACTTGGCGTTGTTGGGTTCTTTGACCATCATCGTGGCCCATCACATGTACGCCATGCCGCCGTATCCCTATCAAGCGATCGACTACGGCACGCAATTGTCCCTCTTCACTCACCATATGTGGATTGGTGGCTTCTTGATCGTTGGAGCTGGCGCTCACGGCGCGATCTTCATGGTTCGCGACTACGACCCCGCCAAAAACGTCAACAACGTTCTCGATCGCGTCCTGCGGGTGCGCGATGCCATCATTTCCCACCTGAACTGGGTTTGTATCTGGTTGGGCTTCCACAGCTTCGGGCTGTACGTTCACAATGACACCATGCGGGCATTGGGACGGCCTCAAGATATGTTCTCGGACACGGCCATTCAACTGCAACCTATCTTTGCCCAGTGGGTTCAAAGTCTCCACGCCGCAGCAGCCGGCGCAACGGCACCTTTTGCCGGCGCATCCGTTAGCCCTGCATTTGGTGGCGATGTCGTTGCCGTAGGTGGCAAAGTGGCCATGATGCCCATTCAACTCGGGACTGCCGACTTTATGGTGCATCACATCCACGCTTTTACCATCCACGTCACCGTCCTCATCCTCCTCAAAGGCGTTCTCTACGCTCGGAACTCCCGCTTGGTTCCCGATAAATCCGAACTCGGCTTCCGCTTCCCTTGCGACGGTCCCGGTCGCGGCGGTACTTGCCAAGTTTCCGGTTGGGATCACGTCTTCTTGGGCTTGTTCTGGATGTACAACTCCCTCTCTATCGTCATATTCCACTTTAGTTGGAAGATGCAATCGGATGTTTGGGGTACAGTAGCACCAGACGGCACCGTCTCTCACATCACCGCCGGTAACTTCGCTCAAAGCGCAATTACCATCAACGGTTGGTTGCGGGACTTCCTGTGGGCGCAAGCAGCAAATGTCATTAACTCTTATGGTTCGGCGCTTTCCGCCTATGGCATTATGTTCTTAGCGGGTCACTTCGTCTTTGCCTTCAGCTTGATGTTCTTGTTTAGCGGTCGCGGCTACTGGCAAGAACTGATCGAGTCCATCGTCTGGGCTCACAACAAGTTGAAAGTTGCTCCCGCCATTCAACCTCGGGCGTTGAGCATTACCCAAGGACGTGCGGTGGGTGTCGCTCACTATCTCCTTGGCGGTATCGTCACCACTTGGGCTTTCTTCTTGGCGCGAATCCTCGCTGTAGGTTAAACGTCGGGTCGAATGTCCGGATAAAAACGGTAAAATCGCAGGTTAAGAGCTTTAATAAACTCGAGAACCCTCGAAAGAAACCGCGTTCAAAAGAACTTCTTACCCCGCCAAATTAAATCTGTAAAATGTTTGGTGGGCGTAAGAAAATCCCTCAACGAGCAGCAATTCGCATCAGTCTCATTTTCAGGTCGGAAAATTCCTCAAAAAGGTTTATGGCAACTAAATTTCCAAAATTTAGCCAAGATCTCGCCCAAGATCCAACCACGCGTCGGATCTGGTACGGGATTGCCACAGCCCACGATTTTGAAAGCCATGACGGCATGACCGAAGAAAATCTCTACCAAAAGATTTTCGCTTCCCATTTCGGACACATCGCCATCATCTTCCTGTGGACTTCTGGCACCCTCTTCCATGTGGCTTGGCAAGGTAACTTCGAGCAATGGATTAAAGATCCGCTAAACGTCCGTCCCATCGCTCACGCAATTTGGGATCCCCAATTCGGGCAAGGGGCTATTGATGCCTTCACCCAAGCGGGAGCAAGCAATCCAGTCAACATCTGTTATTCCGGGGTCTACCACTGGTTCTATACCATTGGCATGACCACCAATGGAGAACTCTACGAAGGGTCTATCTTCCTCTTAATTCTGGCGGCGGTGATGTTATTCGCCGGCTGGTTGCACCTGCAACCCAAGTTCCGTCCGAGCTTGTCTTGGTTTAAAAATGCCGAGTCTCGCTTGAACCACCACTTGGCAGGATTATTTGGGGTGAGCTCTTTGGCTTGGACCGGTCACTTGGTTCACGTGGCGATTCCCGAATCTCGGGGCATCCACGTGGGTTGGGATAACTTCCTCACCGTGAAGCCTCACCCGGCAGGTTTGACTCCGTTCTTTACGGGAAATTGGGGCGTTTACGCTCAAAATCCCGATACGGCGGGTCATATCTTCGGGACTTCTGAAGGTGCGGGAACGGCTATCTTAACCTTCCTCGGTGGCTTCCATCCCCAAACCGAGTCTCTCTGGCTGACCGACATTGCCCATCACCACTTGGCGATCGCGGTGATCTTCATTATTGCAGGTCACATGTATCGGACCAACTTCGGCATCGGTCACAGCATCAAAGAGATTCATGCCGCTCACAATCCCCCCGAAGGGACGCCTTTCGGCGGCGCGATCGGCGCGGGCCACAAGGGCATGTACGACACCGTGAACAACTCCTTACACTTCCAACTCGGTTTGGCGTTGGCAAGTTTAGGCGTTATCACCTCCTTGGTGGCGCAGCACATGTACTCCTTGCCGTCCTATGCCTTCATCGCACGGGACTACACCACTCAAGCAGCTCTGTACACGCATCACCAGTACATTGCCGGATTCTTGATGGTGGGGGCATTTGCTCACGGCGCGATCTTCTTCGTGCGGGATTACGACCCCGAAGCGAACGAAAACAACGTCTTGGCGCGGATGTTGGAGCACAAAGAGGCGATTATTTCCCACTTGAGTTGGGTGACCCTCTTCCTCGGCTTCCACACTCTCGGCCTGTACGTTCACAACGACGTGGTTGTTGCCTTCGGAACCCCCGAAAAGCAAATCCTCGTCGAACCCGTTTTCGCGCAGTTCGTCCAATCCGCAAGCGGTAAAGCTCTTTACGGCATGGATGTTCTCCTGTCCAATAGCGGCAGTTTGGCAGCGAATACCGGTGCGGCTTACTTGCCCGGTTGGTTGGATGCCATCAATAGCGGTACCAATTCTCTCTTCTTGACCATTGGACCCGGAGACTTCTTGGTTCACCACGCGATCGCCCTTGGTTTGCATACCACGGTGTTGATTCTGGTCAAAGGGGCTTTGGATGCTCGCGGTTCCAAGTTAATGCCGGATAAGAAAGATTTCGGTTACTCCTTCCCCTGCGACGGTCCCGGACGGGGCGGTACTTGCGACATCTCTGCTTGGGATGCCTTCTACCTCGCCATGTTCTGGATGTTGAACACCTTGGGTTGGTTAACTTTCTACTGGCACTGGAAGCACCTCGCCATTTGGCAGGGTAATGTTGCTCAGTTCAACGAAAATTCTACCTATTTAATGGGTTGGTTCCGGGATTATCTCTGGGCAAACTCCGCTCAACTCATTAACGGTTACAATCCTTACGGCGTGAATAACCTCTCGGTTTGGGCGTGGATGTTCCTCTTCGGACACCTCGTCTGGGCGACCGGTTTCATGTTCCTCATCTCTTGGCGCGGTTACTGGCAAGAGTTAATCGAGACGATTGTTTGGGCGCACGAGCGCACTCCTTTGGCGAACCTCGTTCGCTGGAAGGACAAGCCCGTTGCTCTGTCTATCGTTCAAGCTCGCGTAGTCGGTTTGGCTCACTTCACCGTGGGTTACATCTTCACCTATGCGGCGTTCTTGATTGCCTCGACGGCTGGTAAGTTCGGCTAAGAATTAACCGAGTAAGCCTCAATCCCCTGCCTCCGGGTGGGGGATTTTTCAATGAACAACGATTGACGAGAAAAATGCGATCGCATGACTTTCCTTGGGGCGATCGCTTGGGTTTTGAGGGTTTAGGGGGTGCATCTCGCTGTCACGGACATCTTATCCCTCAGTCTGCCTCATCTAGAGAAGGAGGAAGATGTCCTAAGCAATTAGAGTAGGGCTATATTCATTAAGAATGGGCGATCGCGGTCTGGTTTGTGGGGGTGAGGCGCGAGCGCACGGCTTCTCCGAATACATCGTAAAGAGCCTCGATCGCCTCTTAAAACTTGGTGTCGATCCCAAAACCCTTCCCTAAAAGCGATCGCTTGATTTTTGTGAGTTTGGATCGTGATTTGCGATCGTGGTGCTACCATAAGTTGCGATCGCGATCATGATAGGCAATCCTATGCTAAGATAGGTTAATCCTATCATGGCATGAGAATATTTCGAGGGATTTTAGAAAGAGATGAGTTTAACACAAATCAGTGTAGAACATATTAGTATTAACCCAGAGATTCGGTTTGGCAAACCTTGTATTGTTGGAACGAGAATCGCTTCCCTAAGAGCGATCGCTTGTTTTTTGTGAGTATGGGGGTGCGCCTCGTTCTTGCTTAAGTGTCGCATTGTGTGTATTCGCACTAAAACGATATTTTAAGCCAGCTAAAAATCTGGGCTGGGGTCAGTTTGAGATCCTGAAGCCAAGCGGGAACGGTTAAAGGTTGAGTTGAATTTCCCTCCAAGCATCCGGGTGCTCGATTGTTTTGATAGGTCAAGATTAATTCCTCACCGGGATCGATTAGCCATCCGAGTTGCGTTCCGTGGTTCAGGCAATGGAAAATATTGCGAGTGACCCGGGTTGCAGGTTGTTGGGGGCTAAGTATCTCAATCGTCCAGTCTGGAGCTGTGGTAAAGGTATTGGCGAGGTTACCATTGTTAAGGACGGGCAGACGCGACCAAGTAAATACCGCAATATCGGGTACGGTAGATAATCCACCAAAGGTACAACGGAGTTCGGGGAGGGCAAGGGCGATGCGATCGTCTTCGGCAACGCGATTAATTGCGTTGGTCAGTTTTTGCTGAATTCGGCTGTGTTGTCCTTGCGGCATGGGTTTCGGAAAAATTTGCCCTTGTGTGTATTCCGAGGGGGGAGTCGTTTCTGGAAGTTGAAGAAATTCCTTGAGGCTGATAGACGTGGTGGCGATTTGATTCATTTGTATTATCCAAGATTAGAACAACATCCCATCGATCGCGCTTCCTCTCATTTTATTACATCAGGCCAATTCAATTCAAAATTCAAAATTCAAAATTCAAAATATTTCAAAATTCAAAATTCAAAATTCAAAATCTAATTAATTCAGAATTCAAAATGAATGAAGTGACTCCAATTACAGATAGGACATTTGATTTTGCGGTACGGGTTGTTAATCTCTGTAAGGTTTTGGATGAAAAACCGGGGGTAGCAAGAACGCTTTCTAAACAGCTCATCCGTTCGGGGACTTCGATTGGGGCTAATGTGGAAGAGTCAAATCAATTCAAAATTGCTCCGGTTTTTGAATTTCTAATTTTGAATTTTGAATTGATAAAGGGATTTATCCGCCGAATTGGGCAAGGGATGAATGTCCGGTTCTTCCGGAAAATGTTGGCAATGAATTATGATTTCGTTTATGGGTGGTGTTTGGGCTGGTTGGCGGACAGCCTGCGTTGTTCCCGCCGGCCACGCCATAACGTGGCTATTATGCTACAATTGCGCTTGGACTTCTTTTGGGAGTAGGGCTTTAAACTTCACAAATACCTGTTTATTCATATTGACCGTATAATTTTTGAGCTTGTCTAGATTTTCCTGCTTTGGAATCCACTGTGTCACTTTCATCGGTCCATGTTTTTTCACTTCAAAATTGGTCATCGCTGCAAATGCGGACTGTCTTGCCTTTTTCTCGCCTTTTGATTCTTCTCCATCTTCCGACTTGCGGGATGTGGCCATCGGATAGATATCTGCGATGATATCGGATAGCTCTCCGCTTCTCGCTTCACCCTCTGGCGTTTTCCCTCCCTTCATTTGACTTTGTTGTGCCGTTCCTAACCAATCCGATGATGCCCATCCTACTCCAAAGTCTTCGACTCCCCATATGGCACAGTACGTCGCATCCCTTATAAAACTAGGTGTTATTCCAGTTGCCGGGTCGTCGTTGTAGAATAGTCCATAAAAGGTATCTCCTACATTACCGATGTTAACCCAATCGGTAGACGTCGTGTGGCCGGATTTGGATGCGCTTGTGCTATTTGACAGCATCACTTTTTGACCGGGTTTGTAGGTGGGGCGAATCGGTTGCTGACCTCCCTGTCCCGATTGGGCTGAAAGGGTCGCTGTAGATAAGATCTCTTTAAAAGGTGGTGGCTCAATGCCGTCGACCAAAAAGTATCCCTGCCCTAAATGTTGGCCCAACTTAACCCTCACTTTATTCGTATAATGTCTGACATTCCAATGCTTCAGTTCATCATTTTGCCATTCGACATGTGGCACTTCCCGGATTCTTGTGGCTTCTTCCCACGTTGGACTTTGCTTGCGTCTTATTCCTTCTAATAATTCTTCTGCAAACTTTGCCGCTCTTGTTACGGCGACTAAGCCACCCGGATAATCTTTAAATTCTGCTCGTAAATTCTCCAGAATAACTTCTTTGTTCAGTTGTCCGATTGCTGGATTTAGAGCATTTTGAACACCTGTTGTTATCCTCTTGGTCATTATGGCGATTGCCTCTTGAACGGCTTCTTCTATAGAGGTATATGTAAATTCAGCGTCATCCCCGACCATTTCTAACATGTAGTTTCCCACCATATCGATCGGGTATCCAGCCTTTCTGGCTTCTTCAGATATGATTGGATTCAACTGGGTTTGATACTCGCCCTTTTCGGTAATTTGAGCGGCTTCAACATTCATCTCTCCAATTATCAACACGCGCTGAATTGGTGTCCAAGAATTGTGAACCAATTTATTTGATTTCAAAGATAGTTGTGACGTATTATCATCTTTTTCTTGTAACGTTCTTCGGCCCATTCTATCGGCTTCATTTTCCAACCATCGATCGTCATTGATCTTGATTTTACCCTTCATTTGAACAGTAGGCTTAACCCGACCTTGCATCTGTTGAACAACGTGCCATGTCTCGTGGGGCAAATGCTTCTCCTGTCCCGGCGCAACCTCGATCGCAGTCCCTTGGGTATAGGCCAGTGCATTGACTTGTGCGGGTTTCGGCGAGTTGTAGTTAACGCGCACTTCAGAGAGATCGTAACCAGACATACGTTCTATCCCTTCCTTGAGGCGATCCGGCAACCCCGTTTTATTGGGTTTTCCCTCCTCTTCCTGCCTCTGAACGATCGCAGAAGATCGCCCCGAAGAACCCGACACCAACTGCAAACACGCTCGCCCGTAACTCTTCCCCATCACCGGGACGTGCTCCCCAGAGGGATCCATCGATTCCACCTGTCGAGGGCGATCCAAAAACGGCGATCGCGTCTCTTGCTCCTCAACGGGTTTTTCCTTTTTGCACCGTACACGCTCCTTCATGGAACAGTTCCTCCAGGTTAAATTGAACGTTTTATCTTTTTGCCCCCCTAGCCCCCCAACTTTGGGGGGAACCGGAATCGAAGTCCCCCATCCTTGAAAAGCGAAGTATCCTTTGGCTTTCCCCCTTAATAAGGGGGACGGGAGGGGGATTGGGGGATTTCGGGGGCTACACTCAGCGCAGGCGACTAAAATCCGTCACCCGCTCCTCATTCATTTTGAACTTTGAATTTTGAAAATTGAATTGTTCCTCATAGATAGGTCGTCCCAACTTCTGCCACTCCGATCGCGCCGCCGCCAGAATATGGGACATCTCCAACCTTTCCCCCCCTTCCGCCGCCAGAAAAGCCGCATTGATGGCGATATTGTGGATCGCCCCCCCCGCCAACTCCAGCCGCGCCAAAAACTGGCAATCCAACGTCCCCCGAGGCACTTCCTCCGGGAACACCTTCTCCCACATCTCCCGCCGATATTCCGCCGCAGGAAAGGGAAAATCTACCACAAACCGGAGGCGGCGGAGAAAAGCCGAATCCAAAGACCCCTTGAGATTCGTCGCCATAATCGCCAAACCCCCATAAGACTCAATGCGCTGGAGAAGATAATCGATCTCGATATTGGCATAGCGATCCTTGGCATCGCTCACCTCAGACCGCTTGCCAAACAGGGCATCTGCCTCATCGAAAAAGAGAATCGCCCCTCCCTCCTCCGCCGCCGCAAACAGACGGCTCAAATTCTTCTCTGTCTCCCCCACATATTTACTCACCACCGAAGATAAATCAATGCGATAGAGATGGAGATCCAACTCCTTGGCGATCACCTCCGCCGCCATCGTCTTCCCGGTGCCGCTTTCCCCCGCAAACAGCGCCGCCGTCCCCAGACCCCGATTGAGGCGACTTCTAAACCCCCACTCATCGTAGACCCGCGATCGCAAGCGCACCTGATGGACGATTTGCCACAATAGCCCCAACTCCTCTTCCGGCAACACCAGATTATCCCAGCCCGCCTTGACCTGCAACCGTTCCGCCAAACTCTCCAACCCCGGCACCGACCGTTGCAAGCAGGCCCGCCAGAGCGATCGCGCCCGAGGGTGGCGATCGCGAGTCACCGCCGCCAGGCGATCGATCTCCCCCAAATTCAAACGAAACTGACTCGCCAGCACCGAGGGTGTCTCCCCCGCCTCCTCCCCCAAAACCGCAGACCAAGCGAGCCGTTGTTCTTCGGGAGTCGGCACATCTGCCGCGATCGCCAGCGTTTCCCGATGGGCCGGTATCCGCACCTCCCGCCCGTCGATAAACAGCAACCCCTGACACTGAGAGGCAAAACGCTGCACCGCCTCCCCCGAGATCACCTCCCGCGTATCCAGATAGAGGGCCAGATCGAGTAAGCGTTGCTCCCGCTCCCAACGCCGCAGAAACGCCATATAGTCGGCATTTCCCGTGGGAATGAGTTGCCCCAACAACCCGTAAAGCCTCTGCCCGAAACGAGCCGCCACCGCTCCAGCA
>JBFRWJ010000209.1:0-3047 GCA_051439525.1 Spirulina sp.
ATCGTAAATTAAGATGGGGTAAAAGATAAAAGTAAACGACTGTTGCTGCGCTAAAGTTGCAAGTAAATAAGTTTTCTTGGCGAAACTCGAGTAAATGTTCCACTCCAGTTTCCCGTGCTTTTAAACTTGCCTCGGAAATGCGATCGCGATCGCATTCAATTCCCACTCCCCGAGTGCCAAATTTCTCGGCTGCACGAATCAAAATGCGTCCATCTCCACTCCCGAGATCGTATAAAATATCTTCTTGGCCTACTTCAGCAAAATCTAACACGAGATCGACCAATTTATATGGAGTCGGAATATAACCAATATCTGGATTATCGGGTAACATAGTTGAAGATAATTTAAAAAGAAGTAAGAATCAGAAGCACCCAAAAATGAATCGGACTCCACAGCAGAATGGGAACAATCCAAAACCACTGTAAAAAGCGAGTATTGTTACCGAAAGTCTTGTTAATCCCCCAGATGGCAACTTCAAAAACAAGTAAATAAATAATACCGCCGAGAAATAAAGCCATCTCCGAGTGAGCATACATGGGTACACCGACATCAGAAATATTTCTCCCCTTACTCAGAGCGGCGATCGCGACTCCGATCGCCGATGAAATCAAGACCGTAACAAAAGCCAAAAACCCCAACAAAAATCGACTTTTCATACTCTCTCTTCTTATGCTAAATCTGGCGGAATATTGCGAGTTGGGGAAGGAGGAGACTTCTGCCAATTTTGCCACTGCATCTCGACGAGCTTTTGCAGATCCGATCGCCGGACTTCCTTGCCTGCGGATAAATTGCCGGGAGTTTCCATAAAAACGATACTATCGACTTCCTTGAGGGCGAACAACTGAAATAAAATATGGGTAACAGGCAAGGCGATCGCGACCAAATTGGGATCGGAAGTGTCTTGAAACTCCGACGCATCTTTGAGAGAAGCAAACGCATAAATTACCTTCTTTTCCACCCCCGCTCGAGCGCGATTGCTCAAAGTTGTCAATACCCACCCCTGCTCCAACGTTTGGACGACATAATATTCTAATTGCTTTAACTGCTCCGCAAACGCTCGTAACGTCGGCACAACTGCCTTTTCAATAATCTTGACCGTCATGCCATCATCCGGCGATCGCTCGATCAAGAGTTGTAATTGTTCTTCAATATCCATGTTTTGTTCAGAATTGCGTTTTGGGTGAGAAAATTGCTGCCCCTCTCGAGTTTAGCCTTACCGTGCCATTAAAATTCTGTAGTGCGATTTATACAAAAGCACTACAGAAGAATCGAGACAATTTTATCGGCAAAGCCAATAGGCGATCGATTTAAGATTTAATAACAATCGGACTGCCATCCACATATTTTTTCAGTTTGGCTTCATCGAGGGTAACACCCAGACCCGGCCCTTCTGGGAGACTGACAATCCCGTCTTTGAAGGGAATCTCTTCCACAATAATATCATCGGTAAAACGTTCTAAGGTCGATCCGTAACCCAGTGGCTCAATGACGATACTATGGGCGGCAGAAAAGTGAATAATTGCAGCCGTCCCGATGCCAAAGGTATGCTTGGATCCTATATTACAGGTCAGACCTCCAGCCTCGGCGATCGCGGCCACCTTACGACTGTAAGAAAATCCTCCCAAACGCGCCAACTTAATTGTAATCCGATCGGCGGCACGCTTTTTCACCACGGCGATCGCGTCGGCGGGATTAATCACTGATTCATCGGCAGTAATGGTAACTGGAGAAACCTGCGTTACGTGAGCCATTCCATCCAAATCCCACCAAGAACAGGGTTGTTCTACATTGTCGAGTTGATATTCTTCCAACGCGCGAATGAGACGAATTGCGTCTTTTACACTATAAGCCTGATTGGGATCGATTTCTAGGGGAAAATCATCCCCTAATGCCTTTCTCACGGCAATGAAGCGCTGAATATCTCCTCGCCAATCTTTGCTTCCCTTGAGAGTTAGCCCTTTATAGCCCATATTTCTGAGTTTCTCGGCATCCGCAGCAATCTCATCGAGGGGTTTAATCGATAAACTGCGACCCACCTCCATCTGAGTGCGAAATGTACCCCCAATTAACTTAGCAACGGGCATATTTAGAGCCTTTCCCATGATATCGTGGAGGGCGAGATCGATGGCGCAGCGAGAATAAGAAAAGGCAAAATCTTCACCGACGTGTTTGTCGATGGTTTTCATGATTTTCTCGACATCAAAAGGATCCAATCCCATCAATAGCGGAGCCAACCGCTTGTGTAACGTGGCTACGGAAGTTTCGATGGTTCCTCCGGCGCGATCGGGGTGAATGAAAGAAGCCTCTCCTGCTCCGACAATTCCTTCATCCGTGATAATTTTGAGGATGACGCGATCGCCCGAGGAGACGGTTCCGCGAGAGGTGGAATAGGATTTTTTGTAGGGAATCTTGACCGGCCAAATTTCGAGGGCAATAATTTTCATTTGTTCAATATTTCCTTACGCATCACTGTTTTCTAGAATACCTTGACCGAAGAACTTAATCGCAACCGAGGGAAATATTCCCGTATTTCTAATCGCTAAAACACTACACCAAATGTTATAAGCAATCAAAGTTGCGGCTGTTGCTAAGGCCGCTCCATCCATCCCCCAAATGGGAATAGCGATCGCGTCTAAAATCAAATTGGCAAAAGCACAAGTACTGGAAACAATCAAGATTTTGTTTTGGTATCCCGTCATGATCATCAAACTGCCGACGGAACCGCATAAGGCATTGGTTAATTGCCCCATCACTAAGATTTTTAAACTCCAATGCGCAATGACAAATTCGTGCCCAAATAAGCCTAAGATCGGTTTTGCCAAGAGGAGCAAAAAACAAGAAATAATTAATGACGGCCATAAAATCCATAAAGACGATGCGGAAACCACCTGTTGCAATCCTTCAGAATCCTTTTGAGTATAGAGGCGGGTAAAGGTAGGGGCGACAACTAAATTAACCGTTGCGAGCATAAAGCTAACCCACAATGCCGTACTTGCGGCAGCGTTATAAATCCCCGCAATTTCGGTTCCAATTAAAGAGCCTACCAT
>JBFRWJ010000210.1:0-19415 GCA_051439525.1 Spirulina sp.
ATTCGTTTCTTTACAAAATCAACTTCTTGCTTTGGGTTATTTTGTTGGGGTGGTGGTGGGTTTTACCAATTAAAAAAAACGACTCGCCGCCTATATTGTCCCCGATCGCGAATCGCCTGTCTTGAAATTAGCCAGTCCAACACAGTTGACGGCAGCCAATCTGCCCTCTGTCGTGGAAGAAGTAAAATCTCAAGTGCGGCAGCAATCGTTGGAGGAGAATCTAGAGGCTTTAGTGACTTGTTTGCCCATTCTCGATCGCCTCAGTATTTTTTCGATGTGTCGCACGTTAAACGATCTCGGACTCTTTGTTCGTCCTCAAGAGAAGCACGCTGTGGCAGAGATATTAAACAAGTGTCAAATTCAACCCCACTATGCCAAGTTACTCGGTCAGTGGTTATCCGTCTTGGCAGCAGAGGGGCTACTAGAGCGAGATGGTGATGAACATTTTGTCAATCCCCAGCGCTTCCCCACTCCCAGTCAAGATGAATTATGGCAGCAATTAAAAGACTATGCCGCTCAAAATCCTCAAGGGCAAATCCTGCTGGAGTATATTCAGCGCAGTCTGGAAAATCAGATCGCCATGCTCGCGGGTGAAGTCGATCCCTTGGCGTTACTTTTCCCGGATGGCTCTTGGCAAACGGCTGAGAGTCTGTATCAATTGAACCCCGTGTCTGAATACTACAATGTTCTCGCTCGCTTGGTTTTGCAGTCTTTGGTGAAGGAGCGATCGCCTCGGGAAAAGATCCGCATTTTGGAAGTGGGAGCCGGGACCGGAGGCACAACAGCCTTTTTACTGCCCGTATTGCCTCCGGAAGAAACGGTTTACACCTATACGGATTTATCTCACTTCTTTCTGGATCGGGCGCGAGAGAAATTTCAAGATTATTCTTTTGTGGAGTACGATCTGCTGGATATCGACCAAAATCCCTTGCATCAAGGCTACGAACCTCACCATTTCGATATCATCGTCGCGGCGAATGTCCTGCACGATGCTCGTCAGATGGACAAGACTTTACAATATTTGCGATCGCTTCTGACTGCCAATGGTTTTTTACTCATCCTCGAAGCGACGCAAAATAATCCTTTTCAAATGGTTAGTATCAGGTTCATTGAAGGGTATAGCCATTATGAAGATGCAAGATTGCAAACCAATCAACCCTTATTGTCAGTCAACGAATGGCAGAAAATACTGGCAGCCAATGAGTTCGATCGCTTTGTTGCTATTGCGGAATCTGATGGCAGCGATCTCTCTCATTTATTGCACGTGATGGTTGCCCGCGCGCCTGCTCGAGTCGTACAGTTCGATCTTGAAGAGTTGCGCGACGATTTGCAGCAGAAGTTACCCGACTATATGATACCGGCAAACTACATTCTCATGGATGCACTGCCATTAACAGCAAATGGTAAAGTCGATCGTCGTTCTCTTCCTCAGCCCAAATCGCTGTTAAAGGATGCTTTGCATCAGAAAGATTATGTTGCGCCCCAGACTCAAACCGAACGGTTACTTGCTGATATTTGGGCTGAAGTGCTTAAGCTCGATCGAGTGGGAATTCATAACAACTTTTTTGAAATTGGTGGCGATTCTTTACTCAATATTCAAATTGTTGCTCGTGCCAAGGAAGATAATCTAGACCTCAAACCCCAATATATCTTTCAATATTCAACCATTGCCGAACTCGCGTCTTTTTTAGAGAAGGCATCGGGAGAAGATCGAGAACTCATTTTCAGTCCGCCGATTGCTCTTAAGTCAAGTGGTTTGAAAAATCCTCTTTTTTGCATTCATTCTTCAACGGGAAGCGGGAGTTCTTTTCTCGAAATGGCTCGATATTTCGATGCAGATCGTCCTTTATATGCTCTGCAATCTCTGGGATTCAATGACGAATCCGCTCCTCTGGAAACGATTGAGGAAATGGCAACCGTATATATTCGAGCTTTGCAAACGATTCAACCCCAAGCTCCCTATTATTTATGCGGTTGGTCGATGGGAGGAATCGTCGCTTTTGAGATGGCGCGACAACTCCTGCAAAACAATCTTGAAGTTGGGTTTCTCGGCTTAATTGATATTATGGCAGACGATCGCGATCGACAACTCGAATTACTGAGCAAAGCGTACCCCCATGCCGATCTGAATCTGCAAAAAATTTCCCGCCAACAGCAAGAAATTATTGCTCAATTAAGTCACACGAATGTAAAAGCCATGCTACTTTACCAACTCCAGCAATATTCGGGAAAAGTCACCCTCTTTAAAGCACGGGAACAACCCGATCGCCTGCCAAATTTACCTCAATATGGCTGGAACAAATATGTTTTGGGAGAACTGGAAGTGCAAGAAATACCGGGAAATCATTTCTCGATGATGACTATTCCCAATGTTCGAGTTTTATCCAAACAAATCAGCGATCGCTTGTCAAAATTCCCATGATATTATAACGATACACTTTACCTAAAAGGTCAAATCATGAAATCAAAATTCCTGCAATCTTTAGTTTCAATCGGGTTTCTCAGTAGCTCGTTCTATTTAATTTTGGAGATCGATTCTCGAGTCCGAGCCTCTGGTTTTGCTCCGCTTTATAGCAATATCAATAACTATGAAACAACAATTTTAAGTAGCGGCGACTTGGCTGATATCTACTTTCCCGATCTCAGTAATAATACCAATCCCGACTCGCTTCCCATCGCTTTACTCTTGCAAGGTTCTTATGTTGATAAAGCGAATTACTCACAGTATGCCAATACGGTTTCCAGTTATGGATTTGTCGTTGTCGTTCCCAATAATATTAGTGACGTTTTTGTTCCGTTTGGTTTTCCAGAAGGTTTCTTTTCCGAACAAGAGCAAATTGTTGAAACCTTAGATTATCTTAAAAGTGAAAATCTCAATACGAATTCTCCTTTGTTCAATCTTGTCGATACCGATAATCTAGGATTACTCGGACATTCTTTTGGCGGAATTGTAGGTTTAAATGCCAGCGAAGGGACTTGTACTTTCCCCTACTGTACGAGTGGCTTTGAACGACCGGAAGAACTCAAAGCAGGAGTTTTTTTTGGTAGCGATTATAATCAATTGGGCTTCTTTCCAGAAACCCCTCCCATTGAAAATGAAGACATCCCGATCGCCTTACTATCGGGAACATTAGATGGTTTAGCCTCTCCTGACGGCATTGCAACAACCTACGAACAAATTCAAGACCTCCCCAAAACCTTAATTGATGTTTTAGGAGCCAATCATTACGGAATTACCAATACGAATAATCCTTTCGGTACCGTTCCCGATGTTAATGTTCCGACTCTCGAACAAGACATTGCAATTGAAACGATCGCTCGCTGGAGTTCTGTTTTTCTCCGAGCCAATCTTCTCGATGATGAAGAGGCGATCGCTTACCTCTACAACACGGGAGATTTATTAGATCCTAACGTTACCGTTACCAGCGAGCGTTCTGTCCCGGAACCGAGTGCGATCTTGGGATTACTCGCGTTTGGGTTAACGGGTTTTGGCTTAAAACAACGACTGAAAAAGTCAAAAAATTCTTCAACAAGCATTGGCTCTTAGCGACGAAACTCGCAACCCTTCTCAAATCTTTCATTCCTTCTTACCGTCATTTGGAATACAACGATGAAGCTACCTCAAGATCCAAGTACCCCCAAATTGTTCGAACTCATGAGAATGGGCAATGATGCTGATGGGTATCTCGATCGCCGCGCCAGTCAGTACGGAGATTGCTTTTGGATAGGCAGTCGAAAAGAACCGAATGCAGCGTTACGGACAACTCATTTGTGACGTTACCGATGACGTTATTGCTCGCTGGCAACCCGGACAACCTTTTTACATACAGAGGTTTGCAAATGGTCGCCCTACAACCCAAAACTCAAAATATTTCTGTTGCTGTTTAACTTCTTTCTCTAGGTAAATTTCTGATGGTCGCTTCAATTTCTCACAATACTTGGATTAAATATTTTACACCCAACCCAAATGCCCAACTGCGGTTATTTTGCTTTCCCTATGCGGGGGGAAGTGCTGCCATCTTTCGCGATTGGCATCGGGAACTTCCAAACACCCTAGAAGTTTGTCCGATCGAGCTACCGGGACGAAATTCTCGCATGAGAGAACCTCTATTTGAAGACATGCTCTCCTTAATCAAGGCATTAGGAGAAGGATTGCACCCTTACTTAGATAAACCGTATGCTTTATTCGGTCATAGTTTTGGTGCTTTAGTGGGTTTTGAATTTGCGTGTTATTGTCGCGAACATTACAATCACTTACCGAATTTTTTGTTTGTTTCCGGTCGCCAAGCCCCTCATCTTCCCGATCTTTCTCCAATACATGCTCTCCCTAAAGAGCATTTTATTCAAGAAATCGAACGTCTCAATGGAACGCCTAAAGAAGTGATGCAAAATCCCGAAATGATGGAATTACTCGTGCCTATCTTGCGGGCGGATTTAAAAATTGACGAAACCTATGAATATAAGCCCAAAACTCCTCTAGAAATCCCTTTAGCGGTCTTTGGAGGAGAGCGAGATTCAGAAGCCAATCGGACTCAGCTTGAAGCTTGGTCTCAACACGGAAATTGCGAGTTTTCCTTACAAATGTTTCCGGGAGATCATTTTTTTATCAATACGGCGCGATCGCGTCTACTTCAGACGCTTTCCCAAAAACTCCAAGCCATCCCTCGATCCGATCGACAAACAGCAAAGGCTTGTCATTGGGAACGTTTCTGAATTCAATGCTCAGACACTCCGCGTCTCCGTTCGCGAGAGCGATCGCTCTCGCTAAATCTTTGTCCGAATAGCGATTGTGGAGTTTTCGAGTCACGGAAACTTCGATTCTCCCTCTTCTGTCACTCTGGGAAGAGTATAATGAAGAAAAAAGGCTGAAGGCCTTATCAGGACAATGATTGCATCCAGACAAGGGATCTGGGTATTTTTTGACAATTTTAGGAAAATTTGCTAATATTCTCTTAGCTTTTTAACAAATGAAGACTCTCCAGTTTATCAAATTGGAGAGAATTTTTTGACAATTATTTTTACCAATCCCCATGGTGGCGATCGCTCTCGATTACGATACCCTATTCAATCGCATTGAAGAATTAGTTTTACACCATTCCCCGAGTGGTGTTGAAGGAGAAATAGACGAATTTTTACGCGATCGCCTGACGGATTTGCAAGTAGAACATTGGCAGGATCGGGCGGGAAATATTATCGCCAAAATTCCGGGGCAAAATTCCCAAAATGCGATCGCGATTACGGGACACAAGGACGAAATTGGCGCAATTGTCAAAACCGTATCGAGAAACGGACGCTTGAAAATTCGCGCTTTGGGGGGAGCATTTCCTTGGGTGTACGGGGAAGGAGTCGTGGATATTTTGGGCGATCGCGAGACAATTCCGGGTATTCTTTCTTTTGGGTCTCGTCACGTTTCCCACGAATCTCCCCAAAAAGCCCTGCAAGAAAATGCCCCGGTATTATGGGAACGCGCCTGGGTGGAAACCAAATGCAATACCATAGAATTAGCGAAAGCAGGAGTGCGTCCGGGGACGAGAGTGGTGGTGGGAAAACATCGCAAGCACCCCATCAGAATTAAAGACTATATTGCCAGTTATACCCTCGATAATAAAGCCTCGGTCGCCATTTTACTAGCCTTGGCAGAACGACTGAAAAATCCCCGTCAAGATGTTTATTTAGTGGCTTCGGCAAAAGAAGAAGTCGGGGCGATCGGAGCGCTTTATTTTACCCAAAATCAGCCCTTAGATGCTCTCATTGCTTTAGAAATTTGTCCCCTTTCCCTCGAGTATCCCATTCAAGGGGGAGATCTGCCGGTGCTGCTGTCTCAGGATGGCTATGGGATTTATGATGAAGGACTCAATCTCGAATTGCAAACCAGTGCCGATCTCGCTCGCATTCCCCTCCAATTTGCAGCCATTAGCGGTTTTGGCAGCGACGCATCCATTGCCATGAAATTCGGTCACGTGGCTCGGGGGGCTTGTTTGGGCTTTCCCACGGAAAATACCCACGGCTATGAAATTGCGCATTTGGGAGCGATCGCCAATTGTATTGCTATTCTAGAAGAATATTGTCAGCCGAGCGAGCCAGAGGAAAAGTGAGAAAAATCGCCATTTGTCGTTTGCTACTCGCCGTTAATTGTGGGTTGTTTGCCATTGGCGATCCGCCCAAAGCTCTCGCGCAAGATTTGCAACGGGCATTTCAACAGGGCAATGCTGCCTATGCGGCGGGAAATTATCCCGAAGCGGAGGAAATCTGGCAGCGCATCTTAGAAATTTCCCCGAGTAATCCAGCAGCTTACGTCAATTTGGGTTTAGTGTTGCTAGAACAGGGCAAACTCGAAGACGCGATCGCGGCTTATCAACAAGCTATCGAACTGGATCCCAATAATGCTTTAGCCTATAATAATTTGGGCAATGCCTTTAAGGCGCGAGGTCAATTGGGCGTTGCCCTTTCTGTTTACCGAAGAGCCGTCCAAATCGATCCGGAATTTGCGGTTGCTTATAGTAATTTAGGGGTTGTTTTACGACAAAGAGGACGCTTGCGAGATGCGATCGCGGCTTACGAACGGGCGATCGAAATCGATGCCAATTACGCCCGAGCTTACAATAATTTGGGCAATGCTTTACGAGATTGGGGCAAATTAGAAGAGGCGATTACGGCCTATGCGACGGCAATTCAACTCGAACCCAATGCCATCCGCTATCATAATTTAGGGGTTGCTTTGGCAGCACGAGGAGATTATGAGGAAGCCATTGAAGCTTACCAACAAGCGTTAGAACGAGATGAAAATCATATTGCAACTTATATTCATTTGGGTTTGAGCTTAGAGGCGATCGCGCGGCTCGAGGAAGCCATAGAAATCTATCAAAAGGCGCTCGAAATCGACCCTAATAATCCGTTTATTTATAGTAATTTGGGCAATGCCTTCAATCAATTAGAACGATGGGAAGACGCGATCGCCGCCCATCGTCGCGCCGTGGAAATCGAACCCAACGCCATTCGCCATAATAACTTGGGTTCTACCCTAGCACGACAGGGAGAATTAGAAGCCGCGATCGAACAATTTCAACAGGCGATCGAACTCGATCCCGACTATCCAACCCCTCGTCATAATCTGGAAGCGATCGAGCGCCCAACAATGAACAATGAACCATGAACCATTATCAATTATCGATGAGCGGCGGACAAGAATCATGAAAAATATTCCCTCTTTAACTTTCCTTCTTTTTTCTGTGCTGAGTCTGGCAACTCCCGCTTATGGGTTCAATCCCGAACATTTGGAACGATTGTTAAAAACCAATCAATGTCCGAATTGCGATCTCAGCAATGCCGATCTAGAAGATGCCAACTTATTTGGAGCTAATCTAAATAATGCGAATTTAACAGATGCTAATCTTCAGGGCGCGAATCTAGGTTTTGCTAATTTGATTGATGCTAATCTAACCGGAGCAAATTTAAGCAATGCTTATTTGTATCAAGTCATCGCAAAAAATGCAAATTTCAAGAATAGCAGTTTAGTGAATGCTGATTTGCAAGAAGCACATTTGCCAAACATCAATTTCAGAGATGCAAATTTAGAAGGGATCGATTTATCCTATACTTATTTAGTCGGAGTCGATCTACGAGGAATCAATCTAAAAAATGCCAATTTAAGTCACTCAATATTGACTGGATTTCAATCTGGGGGTCTTTCTAGAGGAGCAGAAATCATTTTTTCTTTTACTCTCAATTCCGATCCTCTTTATTGTGAAGCATTTCAAGTAGAAAATATCTCTAACTATAGAGACCCTAAATATAGTTTTACAACTGCTAATTTAGAAGGGACAAACTTAGAAAATGCAAAATTAAGACAAACAATGATGGTGGGAGCAAATCTGGAAAATACCAATTTGAGAAATGCCGATCTCACGGGTGCTTGTTTGAGTGGTGCTCAATTTCATCAGGCTATTCTGGAAGGAGCAATATTTAAAGATGCGATTTTAAATGGAGTCACCCTCGATCGCGCCAGTTTAAACAATGCGATCGATGCCGATATTCAGCAAGCCTATCAAAGACAAATTGAACGAACGAGCGCAGCCCGACAATCTATAGCGAGAAATAATGTAGGAGCAATGAATCGCGGACAACAAGCCTATCACTTAGAAACCACAAAATTTAGCGCGGAATTAGAAAAATTAGGAATCGGGCTAAGTCCAGAAACAGAGTATTATACTTATAGAATTGTTGCGACTGACGATCGCAGAGTCATCAATTTTGCCCGCGCTAAGCAACCGGAATTAAAGAGCTATCTAGGTGCGGTCTTTGTCGTACAATTAGAGTCCGGAGAGCACACGACTTATGCCCAAGTTTGCGAGAGCGATCGCCCGACTTCAACTCGTCCCGCGACTCTCCCCGAATTTATTGCCGATACCGGTGAAGTTCGCTGTCCCTCGGGTTTTCATACTTTAGGCGGGTAAAAGGAAGGAAGGAAAAAGGAGAAATATTCATCCTTTTTCCTTCATCCTTCATCCTTCTTGCTCAGCTCGCCTTCAAACCCTCTTCAACAGTTCCTTGATGAGTGGTTTTGACCCACTTCAACCGCTTGGGACGTACCGACATCCGTGCGGTTGTGGCAGGCATGACCAAGAACCAATGAGATAAATAGATTGTACCGAGGAGCGATCGCCAGCCCACAATCAAAACATCTTTGAAATTAAATCGTTTTGGATTCCGAACGCGATATAAACCCATAAACGTACACGCCAAAGACAAAGTAGCCACAAAACCAGAGAAAATCCCCAAAATTGGGAAATGATGGCGAACGATCGCGATCGTCAAATCCGCGATCGCGGCAGTGGGTAAAATGTACTGAATTAAAACAAAAACTAACAAATCAAAGGTTTTCGTAAAGCCCATGCGATTGCTGGCAATTAAGCGCCAATAATCGAGATAGCGTTGATAGCCCCCTTCTGCCCAACGACTGCGCTGATGCCACAGAGAAACCGCCCGAGTGACCCCCTCCTCATTCACTGACGGAGTGAGACAGCAACCAATATCCCAGCGATCCAAATGCAGGCGAATGGTTAGATCGAGATCGTCGGTAATCGTTTGCTCGTTCCAACCCCCACAACTCGCCAACGCTTTGCGCCGCACGAACTGCCCATTGCCGCGCAACTCCCCAAGGCCGCCGATGGCAATGCGTTGCTGTTGGAAATAATAATCTAACGCCATTTCTGCCCTTTGCCCTTTCGTCCAAACATTTTCATCGGCATTGGCGATCGCTTTGCGAACTTGGACGGCTCCCATATTTTCATTGTCGAACATGGGGACGACCCGCCGCAATAAATCCGCGTCTACCGTGGCATCGGCATCGAAAACGGCAATAATGTCTCCCTTCGTTTGGGGGAGAACCTGATTTAATGTCCCGGATTTGCCCCCTCCGGCGCCCACAGGACGATGAACGACCATCAATTGAGGATATTGAAGGGCGAGGGCATCTAAAATTTCTGGGGTGCGATCGTCGCTCGCGTCGTCGACGATCCAAACTTCATAGCGATCGCGCGGATAATCCAAGTTACATAAAATATTGGCGAGGCGACCGATCACCGCTTCTTCGTTTTTCGCCGCCACCAGCAGAGAGACCATCGGCGCTCTCACCAGTCTGTTGTCGCTTAACATCGGAGGCATGGGATCCGGTTTTGCCGTCACGAGTCGCACAAAATAGACCAGCATCATCCCCGTGACGCTAACCACCAGCCAATATCCCCCAGAGACCAGATGAAGGGCAACAACAACCCCCCAAACTGCGATTAACAGAAAGGCCGCTTTGCTTCTGCGCCCTTCCGTGCCTTGGAAGAAATCACTTCTAAACTCTTCTTCTTCGTCTTCTGGATCTTCCCATTCCGAGAGAAAAGAACTCAGGGGATCGAGTTCCCGTTCGTCATCATTTGACCAAGAATTTTCCGACATAGTCACGATCGCTCCGCTAGTGTAAACGGCATAACGGCAAAAAATAGATTTAATTCGGCACTTGGTGCTTTATTGTATCGGAAATTGTTAAAATTCTTAGCGAAATTTTAAGGGAGCGATCGCTTGCGCCGGAATCTCTCTGGCTAAAATAGCGAAAGATGACGGATTTCCCGTACAATACAGGAGTTTTTCGCATTTACAAACCTTTAATTTAATTCGTTAATTGTAACAGAATGATTGGGATTGATTGGCTTTGGGCGATCGCGGCGGGACTGCTCGCCATTCTCTGGGTGGAATTGGTCAGAGATACTTATCACGTTCTCGCTCACCATTGGCAACCGTTATATCGCTTGCACGTCTGGCATCATCGGGTTTTTCGTCCGGATCTTTCCGTCGCTAGCGATGCCATTTATCGACAGGCGCAATGGTATAACGATCTGCCAGAATCTTTGGTCATGCTAGCCCTGAGCGGCTTGCCAATTGCGACTTCTTATGGTACTCACTTGCCTCATGCTTGGCTGACCGGGTTGGGGTCTCTCTACACTTTGACATTCTTGCTCGGGGCGATCGCGCGGGGGAGTGGTTTGGCCTATGCGGACGAGTTAACCGATATTACTCACCGACCCGGAGCATTTGCCAGTTTACCCGCTCGTTGGTGGGTCAATCGTCCCTATCATTGGCGGCATCATTTTGACAATCAACAGGCTTATTATTGCGGAACGCTGACGTTAGTGGATAAGGTTATGGGAACGGCACTTTCTCTTAAAGGTAAAACCATCGCTGTTACGGGGGCTTCGGGTGCTTTAGGGCGATCGCTCCTCGCACAACTCCAACAAAAAGGGGCCAAGATTATCGCCTTGACGTCCACGGCAAAAGAGATTGTTTTAGAAGGAGACAGCGACCCCATTCCCTCTCTCTTTTGGCAAGTGGGACAAGAAACAGAACTGTTAGAAGAGTTGAAAAAGATTGATATTTTAATTCTCAATCACGGCGTTAACGTCCATGAGAAAAGAACTAAAGAAGCGATCGACCTTTCTTACGAAGTGAATGCTTTCTCCAGTTGGCGACTTCTCGAACTCTTTTTAACCACCGTCCGCACTAATAAAGAAATTGCCACTAAAGAAGTGTGGGTGAATACTTCAGAAGCAGAGGTAAATCCCGCGTTTAGTCCCCTCTACGAACTCAGCAAGCGGACTTTAGGAGATTTAGTCACCCTGCGTCGTTTGGATTCTCCTTGCCTCATTCGCAAGCTGATTTTGGGGCCTTTTAAAAGCAATCTCAATCCCTTTGGTGTGATGTCGGCTAATTGGGTCGCCCGTCAAATTGTTAATCTTGCGGTTCGAGATACTCGCAATATTATCGTCACCGTTAATCCCATCACCTACATCGCTTTTCCTCTGAAAGAATTCTGGGTTTCTATCTATTTCCGCTTGTTTTCTCGTTCAAAAGTGTAGTGGCGTGACTCAAATTGTATATCGATCGGATTTGTTTGCAAGGCTCTCTCTGTAGGCTATTAGACTCAATTTGCTGTGTCGCGCCACTACTCTAAGTGATGTTTGGTGACGTATTTTTTGACTACGGGGGGTAAGGTAAAACGCGTCTCGTTCTCTTGCGTTTTAATGTCAATGAGCGATCGCCTTTGGAGGGACTCGATCGCGGCGATCGCATCGTCAACGGCCATTTTTTCCATGATTTCTGATAAAGCAAGGGGTTGACGAGAGCGTGCTAAATGGGTCAAAATGTCAATTTCTAACTCGGATATGTTGGCGAATCGTTCTTGTAAAATCTTCGTGATTTCTGCGGGTAAATAGGTTGTTTTCAGTTGCATATATTTGGCAACATCTCCGTTGAAAAAATTCTGAATTGTCACGAGGGTTAAATTTAAAGCTAAAGGGTTGCCTTGATACAACTCGACAAAATCTGACCATCTTTTTTCTCCCGTTAATTTTTTGTCTCGAAATAATTTTGCGGCTTCTTCTCGGGTTATACCCGGTAGTTCTAACGAATGAACAGATTTTGTTGAATTTTCAAGGAGAACGATTTCTCTCAGTTTCTCTTGCGAATTCAATAACAAGCAACTTTGATGAGAAGTTTCTCCCACCCGCTTGAAAAATTGTCCGTAAGTTTCGCATCCTTCGGCATAATCCCCAAAGCGATCGCCTTGCTGTAATAGGGTTTCAATATCATCGAGAATCAGCAAACAGCGATGATTTTGCAAACATTCTAGGACTCGAACCATGGCGCGATCGCTGGGTTCTGGTAACTTTTCTTTCGGGGCAAATAACTGCCATATTTCTGTCAATAAATTGACAATTGGCGGCATATTTCGTAACGATCGCCAAAATAAATAATCAAAGCGATCCTTGACGGTTTCCACAAACTGACGGGTCAGGGTGGTTTTTCCCATTCCTCCCATTCCCCAAATACAAACGAGGCGACATTGTTCTTTGATTATCCAGCGATTGAGGGTTTTTAACTCCCCCTCGCGACCGTAAAATGTCGCAATATCGGGTGCTTCTCCCCAGTCGCGATGTTGGGAACGATTCGCGGTTTTTTGCTTGTTTTTCTGGGTGGCGATCGCGATGTTCTCACCCGTTTTGTCTGCGATTTGATAACGTTCGAGAACCGTGCGACAATTACTTTTACTGACTTTTTCCCCTAAGATTTCCGACAGCGATCGCCATAAGTTCGGTCCGACATCCCGCATCAGGTAATTCACGCTGTATTGAGAGCTTTCAGCTATTTCATCATAGGCGATCCCTTGCCAGGTTCCTTGCAGGATCGTCATCTCTGGATCGCTTAAATGCCTGTTTTGCTTGGTAAAGAGGACTTCATCTACCAGTTGGAGAGCTTGCTCGAATTTCATAACTTCGGTGCAGTCTGCATCGATTTAAGGACTATACTCAGCATAACTCTTCATTCGTTATTGGTTATTGGTTATTCATTATCTGTTCTCGGAAATTAGTGCGAGACGCGCGCTCCTGCTCGTTCGAGTTATGCTGTACTAAAATAAGTATGTTATGTTGAAGCAGGACAATCAACTAACTAACTCGGGGCGATCGCAGCCGCGATCGCCCTTTTCCCTAGCAATATAGCATCCTTCGCGCCTCTCCAGTTCTTAAGTTAAGGCAAATAAACTTGACGTTCCAAAAAGTATGTTTTAGTATGTAGGCGAGATGGGGGACAAACCCTGAAGGCAAACCGGGATAGATCCATGTATGACAATCATTCTCGCGATCGCGGTTTCTTAGAGACGACCCCCGATCGCTGGCAGTCGTCAGAACAACGCAACCGAATTCGAGTTATGCTTTACGAAACGTTTAATCATTTATCCCGCGAACGTCAGAATTTTTTAATTCTTTGCCAGGGAACCACCCTCACCCAAGCTCAAATTGGTATGGTTTTCGGATGTTCTCAAAAGCAAGTCTATCAAGAGATTAAAAGAGCAAAGCGCAATATATTAAAAAATTTGGCCGAAAAGATGGAAATTTCGGAAAACGCACCCCAAAATAGCGAGAATCTGGTGCGCCTCAAAGCGATCGCAGACGAGGAATTATTGGCGCAAATCCCGCAATTTTTTAGCGATCGCATCGATGGCATTTATCAATCCCTCGATGGGGAGACCCAAAAATCTCTTGCACCTGCATTTTTTTCTCGGAAAGATAATTGATAATCGATCGCAGACCCTCGATTATCAAGATCTAAATGTTTGTTCGCCTGCGACAGTATTTGAGAACGAATCCTCCTTGGATTGCGGGAACGATCGCGACGATTCTCACGGTCATTTCTCTTCCCACGGGAATTTGGCATCCCTGGGA
Organism: Spirulina sp.; assembly: GCA_051439525.1. Lineage (GTDB taxonomy): Bacteria > Cyanobacteriota > Cyanobacteriia > Cyanobacteriales > Spirulinaceae > CCY15215. Next base: position 13,764 of record JBFRWJ010000210.1, read on the forward strand.
ACGCACGGGATACAACCTTCTGTTTCAACTGCGACCCCAACTCGAATGGGACGATCGCATCGCCATTATTGGCATTGACGAACAGAGTTTGCGAGAATACGGACAGTTTCAATCTTGGTCTCGCGATCGCTACGTTCAATTGCTGCAATCTCTCGATACGGCCTATCCCCTCGTCGTCGGATTCGATATAATTTTTGCCGATCGCTCTCCCCGGGATGAAGAATTGGCCGCCGCCATGGAAACATTAGGAACGGTTGTTCTAGCCAGAACTTGGACGCGATTGCAAAACGGGCAATCGACCCCCCTCGAACCCGTCCCCATTCTCGCCGAAGTTGCCGCCAATCAAGGGCAAATCGTGCATCAGAGGGATTCCGATGGCATTTCCCGTCAGGCGACCCTGTGGGTCAATAGTGCCGACTTTGCCATCCCCAATTTAGGGGTAGCGATGGTGGAAGTGGAAAACTTTTTGGGGGAAACAGAAGGAAACCCTCCCATCGCCAAAATTCCCGAACCCGATCGCGATCGCGAGTTCCAAAATCGCCTCATTAACTGGGTGGGAAAAACTGAATCTTTGCCGACCTATTCCTTCTTCGATATTGTCGAAGGAAACTTTCAACCCGAAGATTTACGAAATAAACTGGTTCTCGTGGGATTTACCGCCACCGTCGCCGACGATCCCTTGAGAACGCCGCTCGACTTCAATCCTCCCACTTCCGGGGTTTACCTTCACGCCGCCATCATCGATAATCTTTTGCGCGATCGCTTTTTGCGTCGCTTGCCGATCTGGGGAGAAATACTCCTCTTAATGCCCATCGGACTGCTGGCCAGTTTACTCTTGGCCCGTCGAACCCTACAACGTCGCCTAGCCGTCGTTCTGGCCTTTCCCCTCGTCTGGTTTGCTCTTGCTTTAATTATTTTGACATGGCGCACCCTCTGGATTCCCGTCGCCACCCCTATCGGCACCCTCTTCCTCACCGCGACGGGGATTCAGTTGCGAGAACAGTGGGAAAAGCAGCAGTTAATGAGTCTCTTTGAGAAATACGTCTCCCCCGAAACCGCCAATTTAATTTGGCAACATAAAGACGAGTTCTTCCAAGAGGGGGAACTCCTGGCCGCCGAACTTGCCGCAACGGTTCTATTTATGGATATTCGGGGATTTACCAGCATTTCCGAAAAGATGACCCCCCCGGAACTCTTTCGCTGGTTAAATCGCTATTTGGACGCAATGACCGCCTGTATTATGGAACATGGCGGCGTAGTGGATAAGTATATCGGGGATGCAATTATGGCAGTTTTTGGGGTTCCCTTTCCCCATGCCGAATCTAGCGACATTCAACAGGATGCCCTGAATGCGATCGCGGCCAGTATTGCCATGCACCACCGTTTGGAACAATTGAACGCAGAATTGCAGCAAAATAATTCTCCCCTCATTCGCATCGGAGTCGGCATTCATTCGGGGTTGTTGATGGCAGGGAGTCTGGGAGGACAGCAGCGCCTCAATTATTCCGTGGTGGGAGATACGGTCAATATCGCCGCCCGTTTGGAATCCCTCAATAAACAAGTTGAGGAAAAACGCCCTTATAATATTCTTATCTCCCGAGAGACCTTTGAATTAGTCCGCGATCGCTTTGCCGGCAAACCCGTCATGGAAATTCAACTCCGAGGGAGACAGGAGAGAACTCAAATCTTTACAATTATCAATGAACAATTATCAATGAACAATAAAGAGCGAACCAATAACCAAGAACAAACAACAAATAACAAATAACAAATAACAAATAACCCACTCATGTCTTCTATTCAAACCCAACTCGCCCAAAAATTCAGCCATGCCTTAGTCGCTGCCTTTGGCGATGAGTTTCGCGAGACCGATCCTCTCGTCGTTCCGGCCAGCAATCCGAGATTTGGGGATTATCAGTCTAATATTGCCCTGAGTTTGACCAAACGCTTGCAGAAGAATCCGATGGCGATCGCGCAGGATATTTGCGATCGCTTGGAAATTAACCATCTCTGCGAGTCTCCCGAGGTGGCCAAACCCGGTTTTATCAATCTCACTCTCAAACCGGACTATCTCGCAGCACAATTGACCGCCATGGCAAGCGATCGGCGATTGGGAGTCGAACGGATCAAACGTCCTCAAAAAGTAATTGTTGATTTTTCCAGCCCCAATATTGCCAAAGAAATGCACGTGGGACATTTACGTTCCACGATTATTGGCGATAGCATCGCCCGCATTTTAGAATTTCGGGGTCACGATGTTTTGCGCCTCAATCACTTGGGAGATTGGGGGACGCAATTCGGAATGTTAATCGCCTATTTGCGGGAAGTCCAACCCGATGCTTTAACAACGGCGAATACTTTAGATTTGGGGGATTTAGTCAGCTTCTACCGTCAGGCCAAAAAGCGATTTGATGAGAATGAAGAATTCAAGGAAACGGCGCGTCAAGAAGTCATCCGCTTGCAATCGGGAGCCGAAGATAGCCTCCATGCTTGGCAATTATTATGCGATAAATCAAGACGAGAATTTCAAAAGATTTACGATCGCCTCGATATTCACCTGCAAGAACGGGGAGAGTCTTTTTATAATCCCTTACTTCCCGGAATTATCGACCATTTAGAATCCGTGGGAATCTTGGAGGAAAGCGACGGCGCAAAATGCGTATTTTTAGAAGGATTTACCAATAAAGACGGCGATCCCCTGCCTTTAATCGTTCAGAAATCCGACGGCGGTTTTAACTATGCCACCACGGATTTAGCCGCTTTGCAATACCGGACGGGAAAAGATGAAGTAGAACGCATTGTTTACGTCACCGATGCCGGACAGGCCAATCATTTTGCTCAAGTTTTTCAGGTTGCGCGCAAGGCGAATATTTTGCCGGAAAACGTAGAAGTCATTCACGTTCCTTTTGGCGTGGTGAAAGGTAAGGATGGGAAGAAATTTAAAACTCGTGCTGGCGATACCGTGCGTCTCAAAGATTTGTTAGATGAAGCGGTTTCTCGCGCTTATCAGGATTTAGAGGCACGCTTGCAAGAAGATAACAGAACCGAAAGCGAACCCTTTAAAGAAAATGTGGCGGAAGTCGTAGGAGTGAGTGCGGTTAAATATGCCGATCTCAGTCAAAATCGAACCAGCGAATACATTTTTGATTACGATCGCATGTTGGCATTAAAAGGGAATACCGCCCCCTATCTTTTATATGCTTACGTCAGAACCCAAGGCATCGGACGCAAAGAAGATAAAATCGGTGCGGGGACTTTAACAACCGTAGAAACAACAGCGATCGCTAAAACCCCTGGAACGCAATTCCAAGAAAGACTCCAACAACAACTCCAATACACTTGGAAAACCGTAAAACCGATCGCGATCGCGGGTTTAACGTTGGTTGCCGTGATTTTTGTCCTCGATGTCATCATAAAACTTCATCTTGCCATTCACCACGTTCCCTTACTCGCTCCCATTCTCCAATTAACGGGATTGAGTTATACCCTTTGGTTTGCGTTGAAGAATCTCCTATTCTACAACAAGCGCCAGCAATTGACCCAAAATGTGGAAAATGTTAAACGGGAAGTTTTGGGAACTCCCGATCCGGTTAAAACGCTACCTCCGGCACGCGATCGCGAGGCAGTTCTCCTGCAAGAAGAATCCGAACTCGTTCTCGCCAAACATCTCTTACAATTAACCGATGTTCTCGCTGAAGTCGAACGCGATTTATATCCCAATCGCCTCTGTCAATACCTCTACGAACTCAGCCAAAAATTCAATCAATTTTTTGAAAATTGCCCGGTTCTCAAAGCAGAAGAACCCATTCGCACTTCCCGTTTAATGTTGTGCGATTTAACCGCAAGAACTCTCAAACAAGGATTATCTTTGTTAGGAATTTCAGTTTTGGAAAGAATGTGATTCTTTTTGATGTCATGGCCTATCGTGATTTTTCCTTAGAGCGGGTTAAAAAAGTATTTGCACTAAAAGAGCAATCCGGGGAAATTTTCCCAGAGATTGCTCCCCTAGAAGTCAGTCAATGGCTTCAAGAAGCGATATTAAAAGCGGCTTGGGTCAGTGTATTGCGCAATGCCTCGGATCCCAACGATTTAACGATCGCGAAGAAAATGAAATTGCTGCCATCTACGGTTGCGTGACGACGGGAGAAGATTGGCAATTTTTGCAGCTCGAGGGCGATCGCATTTTGATTGACGCTCGGAGATACTATATTAATGAGCTAGAAAAAGTGTTAGGTATTTTTCAATCAATCCTAGATAGCTATTTTGATGTAACTTAGAACAATGACTTCTCCCGCCTTTCAACGCATGCGCCTACAATCCCACGCGGCGATTAAACGTCAAATTGAATATCGAGAACGGCGATCGCGGCGAATATCCTTAGAGCGATACCGTCAAAGAACTTGTAAATATAGCGCCAATTCTCCCTTTCTCCTATGCGCGGTTAATCCTTTAGGCGTTTGCGAAACCTGCATTCATTATCAACCGGAAGAGAGTCACGGGTCGCGAGAAATGAATAAAGGTTAAAGGTTGGTTAGAAATTAGCCCATTCCCAGAAAAGTAAGACATAATGAACGAGTTAGGCTCGAGCAACAATTTCATGAAACACCGTTTTGCCCGTTATTGCTATTCTACATTATTGGCGAGTACGACGCTTGTGACCGTTGGATTGGGGACGCTTTCCGCCAAAGCCCAAGAAATGTACAATCCGTTCCCTTTGGTTTCGGGAGAAGAGATTGAAGACGTTCTCTCACAAAAAGATATACCGACGGGAGAGGGAGGATTTTCTCGCGATTATAAAGTGAAATTAGAACAGGGAGATAATGTCGCGATCGATCTCCTTTCCGATGAATTCGATCCCATTGTGATTTTAATTGCTACGGATGGATCTACCGTAGCGGAAAATGATGATGGACCCGATGGAACGACTAATTCTCTCCTGTTTGCCCGCATTAAAGATGAAGGGGAATATATCGTCCGCGTTCGCGCTTTTGGAGAAACGGGAGGGGGCAAATTTCGCCTGAAGGTGACTCGTCTCAAACCCATTTAATGGGGGGTTGGGTCAGGGGAAAAGAAGGAATTTTTCCCCGATTCCCTATTCCCTCTTCAAAATAATCTTTTCAGTTGCCCAAACTCCTTCTAGAAAATGGTTATATCGTCTCTCTTGCTGTTAGTTTGAACGAGGTTTCATGCCTCTCATTTTTTCAATTTGACAAGGTGGCGATCTTTTGGTACCATTTACATGGTTAGGTTGCAAGTTGTGTCTATATTTCCCTGAATCGCAATCTTTTCGGGCGATCGCATTCTCTCCACAACCCCATGCACTCTACATTGAGGCTGCGATCGCTTTTTGTTGAAAAATTAGACAAATGGTATATTTGTTTTGGTTTTTTGGTGCGATCGGCAATGGGGTCAAAATGATCCATGATCCCCGCGTTGTTCACAAGAACGTCCAACCTGCCGTAGGTGTCGGTGGCCGTCTTAATCATGTTGTCGATTTGCTCTTCTTTCGAGATATCGGCAATGACTGTCACGATCTCGCCGCCATTTGCTTCAACGCCTTCCTAACTACCGGAAAAAGGGAGGATTGGGAGTTATTACCTATCCCAAGCAAGCTCTAAAGTTAAAGGGAGATAATATCAGAATTCCCCTCGG
>JBFRWJ010000211.1:0-3919 GCA_051439525.1 Spirulina sp.
ACAACGGGACGGGAATTCCCGCAGAGATCCAAGATCGTATCTTCGATCCATTCTTTACAACAAAACCCATCGGACAAGGAACGGGGATGGGCTTATCGACAGCTTATCAAATTGTTGTTGAAAAACACGGCGGTCGCTTTTCTTGTTCTTATCAACCCGGAGTAGGAGCAGAGTTTGCGATCGAAATTCCTTATCAATTCCTCTCTTAAAAAACCGGACTCCTTGAAAAGAAGTCCAGTTTGCAAAATTACAAGATCGATTGAATTTGCCAGCAATGTCACTTACTGCTTCAAGAACCACTGAGCCGGACAATAGAGATATGCCCAGTAGTAGTCATAAGACTTGGCAGTAAACTCCGTATCGCGATCGCTCTCCGAGCTTCAGAGGGATGGGGAATCCTTGCTTCATTTAGTTGATATTTCCTCAACCGCTCCATATTTATCTTTGATAGAAATTAATCACGAAAGTTAACTTTTTTGTAGTTCCAATCCTAACAACTACTAGGGAATGTACCTATATTTTGGTTTTATCTGCCTTACTGAAAATGGGCATCATGACAAACTTTAATAACATATTTTGACCGCGATCTGCTGATTTTGAGATATTCAGCCCACGTTAAAGACTAGATGAATCTACGGAATAATGGCTTTGAATTGGCCGATACGGAGCTTGACAAAACATAAATTCTGCTAGATATTAGAGAAAAAAGAGAAATATACCTCTATCTCAAAAATATCTCGATTTCATAGGAGTTTCAGACTTCAGTCTAGATATTTTATTACCAAACTTCAGTCCTACTCAAAATGCCAACTTTTTTTATGATGTCAACTCTACACGAAAAATTCACCTATGTTTCGTTTTCATTTACCTCCTTGATCTCCTCGTTATAGGTGTAGTTTAATGGCATGGCTTAACAATTTTCGCGATGGTAAGGTACTCGTTTTCAATGCACTGATGATTGTCGCGCTCCACGTTGTGGGGATCTTAGCATTTCAGTTTGCGACGGTTAACGATGTAACGCCAATTTGGCCGCTTTCGGGAATTTCCTTAGCAGCGTTGTTTATCAGTCGGTTTCGCATAATACCGGGAATGCTTATCGGGTATTGGCTGCTCGATAGCCATTTTTATGAAAGCTGGTGGATCGGCGTGACAATGGGGACAGGAGAAGCAATTGAGGCGTTGGGTGCCGCGCTGCTTATCCTGTGGTGGGGTAGCGATCGCAACTTTCTCAGCACCGTGCGAGGCACATTTGTGTTTGCCATCGCGGTCAGCCTTGCCGCGATTTTTAATGCCACCTTGGGGACTTCCTTGCTCTACCTCAACGATTCCGTTCCCGTGGCAGACTATGCCACAGTTTGGCGAACTTGGTGGACGGCCGACACAGTTGGTTTTTTAGTCTTTGCGCCCTTGTTACTGACATGGCAAAGCGGTATTAAGGGAATGCAGATCGCTCCTTGGAAGTTGGGCGAACTTCTTCTACTTATTGGGTTAACCGCTTTTATCTCGTGGCAAACCTTTGGTGTGAGTTATCCCCTCGAGTATATGTTTTTGCTGTCCATGGTATGGGCAGCGTTTCGCTTTGGAGCGCGAGGTTCGACTTTGTTGGTCGTGTGTTTGTCGTTGATTTCCATCTTGGCGACGGCCCGGGGAGTGGGGATTTTTGCCCAGAAAACATCTACCGAATCACTGGTGCTGTTACAGTCGTTTGTAGGTGTGGTAAGTCTCACCATCTTGATTTTGTTATCTACCATCAGCCAACAAAAATCCGCAAAGCAGGAATTAAAAAAGGCTAATGAATTGCTAGAAAGCCGCGTTGCAGAACGCACCTCTGAATTATCCCAAGCCCTAATAGATTTGCAAAACACCCAAGCTCAACTGGTGCAAACCGAAAAGATGTCGAGTTTGGGACAGTTAGTGGCCGGGATCGCCCATGAAATCAACAATCCCGCCAATTTTATTTACGGCAATTTAGTACATACCGAAGAATACGTCCACAGCTTGTTAGAGCTGATCGGTCTCTATCAGCAGCACTATCCCGAGCCCGAGTCCGATATTCAAGACCTCATCGAATTAGAGGAACTGGATTTTCTCAAACAAGACTTTCCCAAGCTCCTGCGATCGATGAAAGCCGGAACAACTCGCATTCGTGAAATCGTCAAATCTCTCCGTACTTTTTCTCGTCTCGATGAGGCTGAATTTAAGAAAGCAGACATTCACGAAGGATTAGAGAGTACCTTGACGATCCTGCAAAATCGCTTCAAAAGGTTGGGCGATCGACGCGATATTCAAGTTATTAAAAATTATGGCGATCTCCCCTTAGTGGAGTGTTATCCCGGACAGCTCAATCAGGTTTTTATGAATATTCTCTCAAATGCCATTGATGCCTTAAACGATGCTTGGGGAAAACGCAACCCTGAAGACATTGAAGCGACTCCCGACACCATTTCTATCTCGACCGAGCTGAAAAACTCCGATCGGATCGTCATTCGCATCGCTAATAACGGACCGGAGATAGATCGAGAATTGTGCTCTAAACTGTTCGATCCGTTTTTTACCACAAAGCCAATTGGTCAGGGAACCGGCTTGGGACTCTCGATTAGCTATCAAATCGTGACTGGAAAGCATTCGGGCAAGCTGTATTGTCACTCTACACCCGAAGGGAAAACGGAGTTTGCGATCGAGATTCCGATTCAGAACGCAGCTTCATCGTAGCTCTCTCTGACGGTAACCGCATCCTCGATCGGCGATCGGTTCTGGAAAATACGGCAAAAACAGAACTTGACAAAATCAATCTTTTATGGATTTGATTGTGGCAATTTGTCTGAAATTGAGATTTGACAAGCAATTCAGAGGTCTCGTGTAATAAATTGCTCGAGATTTAGCACTCCGGACAAGAGAGTGCTAAATTTGCTAATGGTAGAGATTAGAGATAACGGAACTTACAACAAAAATGGCTAAAATCGTTTCGTTTAAAGAAGAATCCAGACGTGCTTTGGAAAAAGGGGTTAACGCCCTTGCCGATGCAGTTCGCATTACCCTCGGACCGAAAGGACGCAACGTTCTCCTCGAGAAGAAATTCGGCGCACCGCAAATTGTCAACGACGGGATTACCGTTGCGAAAGAGATCGAAATTGAAGATCCCCTCGAAAATACAGGGGCGAGATTGATTCAGGAAGTCGCTTCCAAAACCAAAGATATTGCCGGCGATGGAACCACGACGGCGACGGTGATCGCGCAAGCCCTGATTCGTGAAGGTTTGAAAAACGTGGCTGCCGGTGCCAACCCCGTCGCTTTGCGTCGGGGCATTGAAAAAACTGTTGCCCATTTGGTGGAAGAAATCGCCACGATCGCGAAACCCGTGGAAGGAGAAGCGATCGCGCAAGTGGCGACGGTTTCGGCGGGAAATGACGAGGAAGTCGGTCACATGATTTCTGAGGCCATGGCCAAGGTGACTAAAGATGGAGTCATCACCGTGGAAGAGTCCAAGTCTATGGCCACGGAACTGGATGTGGTGGAAGGGATGCAGATCGATCGCGGTTACACTTCCCCCTACTTTGTCACCGATCAAGAACGGCAAATCGTGGAATTTGAAAATCCCTGCTTGCTGATTACCGATAAAAAAGTCAGCGCGATCGCAGATTTGGTGCCGGTTCTTGAAAAAGTGGCTCGGGAAAGTCATCCCCTGCTCATTATCGCTGAAGATGTGGAAGGAGAAGCTTTAGCTACTGTAGTAGTAAATAAAGCCAGAGGGGTGATCAATGTCGCAGCCATTAAAGCTCCCAGTTTTGGCGATCGCCGTAAAGCCATGCTAGAAGATATCGCCATTCTCACCCAAGGGAGAGTAATTTCTGAAGATATTGGGCTCAGTTTAGATACTGTCAGCCTCGATATGCTTGGGAAAGCCCTGTCTCTTATACAC
>JBFRWJ010000212.1:0-17106 GCA_051439525.1 Spirulina sp.
GAATTAGAGTTTGGCGAAGAGGATCTGTTTGCAGAATCTCTAGAGAGTCAACCGGAAGTTGAAGAGGCATCCGAGAGTATTTTTGATACCAATGCTTTTGATGAGGAAGAACCGAGTTTAGCGGAAGATGTCTTTGCTGATGTTACGGATGACGAATTAGACTTGGGAGATGCGTTTGGCAGTTCTGAAGCGGACAATAAACCCGAAGCTGATGAAGATTTAGCGTTTGAAGAGGAAGATGAAGAGGAGGATGAATTATTTAGTAGTATTGATGAAGATCTCGATTGGGGAACGTCAGAGGATGACGAGCTTGCCATTGATGACGCTTCGGAATCCGGGGGTTCTAGTGAGGAAAACGAGGAAGAAGAAGCCGTTTTTGCCGATATTTGGCAAGATATTGATGAATTTAGTTGAGCGTTGAGCGTTGAGTGTTGGAAACTGGACTCCCTTACACGATCGCATTCACAAAACCCTGCGACAGAGGCAACTCTTAGCTAAAAGCGATCGCGTCCTCGTCGCGGTATCGGGGGGACAAGATTCTCTTTGTTTGTTGAAGTTACTGTTAGATTTACAACCCAAATGGCAGTGGCATTTAGCGATCGCGCACTGCGATCATAATTGGGCAACGGATGCAGGGATTGCCGATCGCGTGGCGACCATCGCTCGCACTTGGGATTTACCTTTATACTTAAAACAGGCGATCGGATTGCCGGAAACGGAAGCTGCGGCACGGGAATGGCGCTATCGTAGCCTGACCGAAATCGCGATCGAATACAACTTTCCCCGGGTTGCCGTCGGACATACCCAAAGCGATCGCGCCGAAACTCTCCTCTACAATCTCATTCGCGGTGCGGGTGCTGACGGGTTGCAGGCACTCGCGTGGCATCGCTTCCTCACTCCCGAAATTCGTCTCATTCGCCCTTTATTGGAAGTTTCGCGATCGCAAACCGGGAAATTTTGCCAAGAATTTCAACTCCCCGTCTGGGAAGATGCCGTTAATGAAAATCTCCACTATGCCCGCAATCGCCTTCGTGCTGAAGTCATTCCTTATTTAAAAGAACATTTCAATCCCCGATCGGAACGCAGTCTCGCACAAACAGCAGAACTATTGAGAGCCGACGTGGAATATTTAGAAGCCGAAGCAACAAAATATTTAGAGCAAGCGTTGATTGTTGCTGAAACTCCCACCCTCAATCGCCGCGTCTTGCGATCGCTGCCCCTTGCTCTCCAACGGCGAATATTAAGGCAATTTTTGCAGCGATCGCTTCCCACTTCTCCAGTTTTCGAGCAAATTGAAGCTGCCGTAAACTTAATTTCTGCCCCCAATCAAAGCCGAACTTCTACCTTTCCGGGAGGATTTTGTTTAGAAGTTCGGGGCGATTATTTGCAAATCAGCCCTAAAAAGCGGAGTCGTTAACTTTTTTGTCATTAAGATCTCCTCTTAGCTTTATGCTATATTTGAGATATACTTTGATGATAGATACTCTATGAAAGTAGAATCCATTACAATAGGATTTAAAGAGGAAACACTTCTCCTTCTTGAGGGGCTTTTTTAATATCGGCTTGTTGGCTTTTTGTTGTTTTTTCTCGTTCTTTTGTTGTTGGTGGGATCGTAATCCATTTACAAATTTCATCGGTCATAAAACCTAAAGCCATGGGACGACGAACTCTCGGAATCACTTGCACGTCATAAAGTTCCGTTACAACTCCCTCAATTTGCATCCAGTGGTCGATATTTCCTGTCTCTAAATTAATCACCATTAAACCACAACCCGGGGCGGCATTTTTCGTCGCGAGCCGATCGTCTAGAGGCAAACCCGTAAACATTCGATCGCCTCTCGGTTTGGAGAGACCGACGATCGCCCATTTGTCCCAAAATGTCAGTCCTCGCAAATATCCCGGACAAAAAGCGATGGCGTTAAATTTACCCGCTTTGCGATCCACATAACCGAACTCTCCCGTCCCCGAGTTTAACACCCAAAGGCGATCGCGATACCAACGGGGAGAATGGGGCATCGAGAGGGAATCAATAACAATCCGATTATTCTGAATATTGAGAATGCAGCCCCCGCGATCGCGCTGGTTTCGCCATCCTGCCGCCACGTCGGAACGACTGATAGCACTGACATAGACGGGTTTGCCTTTCACCATGGCCAAACCGTTGAGGTGGCAGCGATCTTCGGGGGCGAGTTTGCTGATAAAATCCGGTTGCCAGATCGGGGCAAAACTGTAGCGATCGCTCGTTGTTGCCAAACAACTATAAGCAGTATTGACAAAAACGATTTTTTGTGTGTCGGTGACGGCAAGATCGTGAATGTCCAATTCTCCCGTAGTATAAGCGAGACGAGGAACATAAACGGCATCGTAATCTTTGTGAGTCTCCCCGTCGGCGAGGGCATTCTCTAATTGCCAGAGTTGAAAGCGACAGCCCATATAGAAGCGATCGCGAGTGGTATAGAGTCCCATGGGGCGATCGAAGAGTCGTTCAAAAATAGACAGCACGCCATTGGGTTTCAATCCAATCAGAAAAAGTCGGTTGGTTTGATAGGTAGTAAAGGCAAGACTGATATACTGCTCGTAAAGCCAAGGCAGGAATTGACGAGAGCAGGAAATTTCAAGGGGTGGCGACTTTTTAGGTTCGGGATCGGGCATTTAATTTGTTATTTGTTATTTGTTATTTGTTATTTGTTATTGGTTGTTGGTTATTCCTCTCTCTGCTTCTCAACTGGTGACTGGTGACTGGTAACTGGTGACTGTTTTCTCATGGCCTTATCCAGCAAGAAATACAAAATTAAAGCTGCAATAATGCCATTAATCGGGGGAATGCCGGGGATGTAATCGGGGGTGAAATAGGCGATTGTGGATGCGGCAATATAAGCAATGATGCCCGCCCAATTAAACGGCGGTTGGATTTCCTTTAAATCGGGAAATCGTCCTCGACGGCAAAGCCAATAATCTGCCATAATAATTCCGCCGATGGGGGGAATAAATGTTCCCAATAAAATGAGAAATTGCACGAACCCTTCGCTTCCATAAATCCCGCCAAAGGTCAGCACTAACGCTAAAGTCGCTCCTCCCAATACGAGTAAATGACGCTTTTCCGTGCGAAACGCATGAGATCCGGCGACCGAAAAAGCATAAATGGTATTGTCTTGGGTTGTCCACATATTGAGTACGAACAGAATGACCCCCCAAACCAGCAATCCTTGTTGCACCATCACTGTGACAATATCCGCGTTGCCGTAAGCGAGGGAACTATAGGCACCGCTAAATACTAAAAAGCCATTCCCGAGGAAAAATGCCAGTAACGTCGCGATCGCGGCTAATTTTCCCGATCGCGCAAAACGACTCCAATTCGTGGCTTGCGTCCCTCCTGAAATAAAGGTACCCACCACAATCGTAATTGCTGCTGTCAACGGGAGTTCGGCTTGGGGCGCGATCGCTTGCAAGCCGGAAAATCCCCCCACATCCCCCGTCGAAATCGTTAAACTCCACAGCATTAAAACCACGATCGCGGGAACGGCAATACGGCTCAACCAATCCAAAGCGTTATAGCCAAAATAAGCCGTAATGCAGAACCCATAGGTCACCACAACAATCAGTAACCAATTCCAAGAGGGCGGAAATCCGATCGCTTGGTTTAACAAATCGGCGATTAATCCCGAGCCCCAAGCATACCAACCCACCTGAGTAAAACCGAGAATAAAATCCACCCACCGCGAGCCAATATTGCCAAAACTAAATCGAGCCATCAGAACGGTATTTAACCCAGTTTCTCCGGCAATATAGCCCAATAAAGCGGCATAGATTCCCAAGATTAAATTCCCGAGGAGAATCACCCCGAGCAGATCGGGAAAAAAACGAAAAGCAGGTCCTATCAATCCGCCCGCAAACAGAGTACCTGAATATAAAGTAAACCCCACTAAAATCGGAGTCAGAGACCAAAACGTTTTGCGCATATCTGGGGGAACGGCACTGAGGGGATAATCTTCGTGCCGTTCGTTATTCGTTGCGGGTTGTGGGTTGTTAATAATGGGTTGTTCCGTCATTGCTAATTATTCATTGATAATTGATAATTGTTCATTGCTCATTGAAATTACCCAAATCTCGGTCTGGCAAAGCGATCGCGGGTGGGGGTGGGGGCTTGTTGCGGCGGGGGAGGAGGAGGGGGAGAATTCTCTTCGGGTTGCTCTAATGGAGGAGGAGGAGGAAGTTCCTCAAACGTTTCTCGTTCTTGTGGAGGCGGTGTCGGAGGAAGGGGAGGACGTTCCTCAAATTGTTCTTCCGGTGGGGGTTCGGGGATGGGAACAGAGGGAATTACCGTTTCGTTCAAATAGAGATCCACCTCTTCTACCTTTTCTACATTTCCTTGACTGCGATAGAGGGCGATAGCCTGTTCTAGGGTCGCGATCGCTTCTTCGTAACGTTGCAGGCGATAGTAGCACACCCCGGAATTGTAGAAGGCATCGGCAAAAATGGGACTGAGACCGATCGCTTTTTGATAGTTGGCGAGTGCTTGTTCGCAGTCTCCCGCATCTTGATAGGCAATGCCAAGATTGTAATAGTTCGTCTCGTCGTTGGGGGCAAATGTTGCCACTTGTTCGAGGGCGGCGATCGCGGTATCCACATCTCCGGTTTCAATGGCGGCGGTACCGAGTTGTTGATACACGGCAACATTATTGGGATCCAGTTCGGCGGCGGTGGCAAAGCGCTGTTCGGCGGCGCTATAGTTCTCCTGTCTGGCGTAAACCAAACCTAAATGATATTGTGCTTGTGCGTTTTCCGGGTCGATAACGGCAGCCGTTCCTAGAGCTTCTTGCGCCCGGGTTAAATCGCCGCGATCGGCATAAAGCAACCCCACTTGGTAGTACGCATCGGCAAAATCCGGATCGATCGCGATCGCGTCTTCATAGAGGGCGATCGCTTCGTCGGTTTCGCCGCGACGGGCGAGAATTAAACCTAAGTTATAAGCGGCGCGAGGATTTTCGGGATTGAGGAGTAAGGTTTGACGATAAGCTAAGGCTGCGTCTTCATCTTCTCCGAGGGCATCTAAGGCGAGAGCGAGATTATAATATCCGGGGGCAAACTTGGGTTGGAGAAGGGTGGCACGGCGAAAGCTGGCCGCCGCATCCAGTAATGCCCCTTGGCGATAGTAAGCGATTCCTAAATTGTAGTACCCTTCGGCAAATGTCGGATTTAACCCTACGGCTTGGCGGTACTCTTGAATGGCGGTGGCGATATCTCCTTGCTGCATGAGACTGTTAGCCAGCATATAGTAGCCCATGGGCATGAGGGGATCGAAGCGCAATGCCTGTCGAAAGGCAGTCTCTGCTTCGGTAAAAATCCCCTCTTGATAGGCACGCGTTCCTTTTTGAAACGCGATCGCGGCATCTAAGTTATTGGTATACAATCCATCGAGAACTTGCTTGACCCGAGGGGGTTCGGGATGTTTTTGCGCCCTTCCCGGGGGGGCGATCGCGCTCCACCCGATTAACGCGACCGTCAAAGCGCACCATCTCAAAGATTGTTTTCCCATCAATCCGACCTCATTTGCAAACCCAAATTTACTCTAAATTTTAATCGGTAATCGATCGAACGCCAGAACGTCCTATTCTATTAAGTTGAGTGATTTTGTTGCAAAAACCGACTTATGAAACGTTTGCGGTCTATCTTACCCATCTTGTTAGCGGCCTTCGCTATCCTCTTGGTCAGTTGTGGAGGAAATGTTGCCAAAGCGCCTCCGGTTTATACGCCGGAAAAAATTGCCGAGATTCAAAGATATATGACTCCCGTCTACAGCGCTCGGGAACGGATGCCGGAATTGGCCGAGTACATTGAGGCAGAAGATTGGGGGAATGTGAGTTCCTTCATTCACGGGCCTTTAGGGGGATTGAGCAGTCCTATGGGCTATATCAATCGCGCCGTCGTTCTCCCAAAAGACCGACCCGCCCTTGAAAAATTATACGAGTCTTTTTACGATGATATCGAACGCTTGGATGCCGCCGCCGAAGCGAAAGTTTATAGCTTTGCGATCGGGGAATACAAAAGCGCTTTAAAAGACTTGGATGACTATATCGACTTGATTCCTACTGAAAGCGATATGGCTTCATGAGGCGAGTTGTTATTATTGGGAGCGGTATTGTTGGGGCGGCGATCGCTTACGAACTCAGTTCGATTCCCGATTTAGACATTACTTTGGTGGATCGACAAGTTCCGGCATCGGGTTCTACCGGTGCCGCTCTCGGGGTTTTAATGGGGGCAATTAGCCAGAAAGTCAAGGGACGACAATGGCAATTGCGCCGCACCAGTTTGGAGCGTTACGAGACGCTTCTGCCGGAGTTAGAGTCCCTCACCGGGGAAAAGATTCCTTGCAATCGTCACGGACTGGTGAAACTGCTGTTTGCGGGGGACGATCGCGAAAAATGGGAAAACTTGGTCAAAATTCGCGCCGATCGAGGTTGGAATTTACAGCTTTGGGATTTCCCAACTTTGCAAAACTATTGTCCTCAAATTCGCAGCGATCGCGTTATCGGTGCGGTTTATTCTCCCCGCGATGGGCAAATCGACCCCGTGGCTCTCACTCGCGTTCTGGTGGCGGCGGCGCGAATGCAGGGGGTGAAATGTCAATTTGGGACTGAGGTTCGCGATTGTCTTTCCCTCCCCCTTCATGGCTCGAAAAACCGCCAATGCCAGCAGGTTGAAACGACGGAAGGGACTCTCGCCCTTGACGATCTAATTATTGCCGCCGGCTTGGGATCGACTCCCCTCTCGACTCACTTAAAACAATCCGTCGAGATTCGGCCGGTGTTGGGACAGGCCTTACATCTCCAATGTTCCCATATCTTGGGAAATCCCGATTTTCAACCCGTGATTACGGGAAATGACGTTCATCTCGTGCCTTGGGGTGAGGGCAAATATGGGGTGGGTGCAACGGTGGAGTTTCCCGATGCAGAGGGAAAAGTGGTTGCCGATCGAATGCGTTTGGCAAAGATGACAGAAGAGGCGATCGCGTTTTGTCCCGATCTTGTAGAGGGAAAAATTCTGCGATCGTGGTGGGGAAAGCGTCCCCGTCCTGAAGGTCAACCCGCTCCCATTATTACTCGCTTATCTGGTTACAATAATGTGTTTTTAGCAACGGGTCACTATCGCAATGGTGTATTACTCGCCCCCGCTACAGCTTTAGCCATTCGAGATTTGATAACAAGCAACAGAGAAGAGGAGAAGGTTTAATCCGCAACCAACAAACAAACCATAACCCATAACGAATAACCAATAACCAATAACGAATAACCAATAACCCAATTAATATGAAATTTGAACAATCGATTAAAATTAATGCGAGTCCGGCTATTGTGGAACGGTGCATTGTGGAGCGGGATTTAATGCACTGTTGGCTCAATCCATCTTTGCGATGCGAACCCGTTGGCGAATGGAGTACGGAAGTTGGCGCTCGCAGTCGCTTTATTGTGAAATTTTCCCTTTTGCCCCTCGTGTTAGAGAATACCGTAATCGAACGAGAATCGGGTTTGGTGGTGTGGGAGTTTCAAGGTTTTTTTCAGGGACGCGATCGCTGGGAATGTCAAACTGTGGATGAGGGAACGATTTTATTAAACCGTTTTGAATTTGAGATTCCTAATTCCTTCATTCGTTGGGGATTTCAATTATTTGCCTCTTCTTGGACGCAAGCGGATATGAAGGCACAACTTCAACGCTTAAAACGACTTGCTGAGGGACTTGAATGGCATTCTTAATGCTGAGATAGCAATGATTAAAGTAACCAATTTTCTTCTTTCTCCGGTCTTGGGGTCACGATCGCTCTCGAATTGCGACTCGAATTGCGATCGCTTGGACGGGAAGGGCGCAAATTTAATTGTAGTTTTTCTGACTTTCTGCGAGTGGTCGAGATTGTTTCTGTAGGGATTGTTTCTGTAGGGATTGTTTCTGTAGGCACGCTTACTGCAAGTTGGTTTTGTTCCTCCCCGACCGCATCTAAAATCAGTTTGAGTAAATATTCATTTAAAGTCATACAATGCTTGGCCGCCGCTCGTTCGAGAAGTTGCTTGCTTTCCCGGTTCAATTGCAAAGCGATCGTTTCTTTAGTTTCTGTCGAAAGAGACATGGACATCATCATAAGTTACTTGCGTATTATATCAAATTAAATTGCCCATGTAAACAGTAATATGAAATTTTTCTTAATTGACCTAAATCAAGAGTTTGCAAGTCTCCATCTTAGGCGATCGATATTGTTCATTGCTCATTGATAATTGTTCATTGTAGACCAGAGTTGTACTCTTTGAAGCCGATTGAGGATGCGATGGGCTAATTCTCGTCCGAGAATGGGTTTGCTCATAAAATCATCAGCACCGATCGCAAAGGCACGATTTTGCGTCTCTGCATCCCGATGAACGGTGAGAAATAAAATGGGCAAATGCTGCCAATAGGGATGGCTGCGTAAGACTTGACATAACTCTATTCCGCTAATATAAGGCATTTCTATTTCAAGAATTAATAAATCCGGAACGATCGCTTGCAAGACATCCCAAAATTGTCGGGGATCGTCCAATGTTGTGAGCTTAAATGCCCAAGGGTGTAGCAGAGATGGCATTGATTTTAATAGTTCTATATCATTATCGACAATCATGACCTTATATTCCCGACAGGAACGCTGCAAAATTCCGACGATCGCGGCGATCGTTTGAGCAGGTGTCGCGGGTTCTCTTAGAAAAAAACAACTTCCCCGACGTGCTGCTTCTAGACGTTCGGAAAACGTATCGCGATCGGCAATCGTCAGAATAGGTAATGACGGCGATCTCAAGGCAATTTCTGAAATTGCCGACAAACGTTCTGCTAAAATTGTGGATCGCCCCATTCGTTCGGAGGCTTCGAGAAAGGATAATTTAAGCAAGATTGCATCGGGAAATAAAGAGGAATTTGTATCGAGAAAAGAGCGCATTTCTCTCAAATTCAAGGCAATTTCTGCTCGCATTCCTCGTTCTCTTGCTGCTTTGACTAAGGATTCGGTAAATTGCAGATCGTCATCAAAAATCAATAAAAAAGGGGCATTTTCTAGAATATTTACTAGAGTTTTTTCTTCCGTATTGTGAGCAAAAATCTCTTGCTTTAATGAATCTAAAATAATGGAGAAATGAGAGGTTTTGGTATAATTGTTTTTCAGAATAGATGTCAATTCTTTTGCTAGTTGAGAACCGCGCTCCCAACCCAAAATCTCTAAATTTTCGGACAAACTGTGAGTTGCCAATCTGACATTTTCTTGTTGCTTGATATCTAAGGAATTCGTCGCGATCGCGCGGGCAACACCTTCGAGAATTTCTAATTGCTTGTGAATTTTTTGACGATACTTTTCCCAAACTTTTCCGAAAGATTCGAGATGTTTAATTTGTTGGTTGGATTCAAGACTATTTTCCGAATCGGACAGCATTTTTAAACGATATCCGTGTCCTCGAACCGTTTCAATAAAATTGCGAGGCGCTCCGGCTTGCTGTAGTTTTTGTCGCAAACTTCTCAAATGCGATCGCACGGTTGCTGGAGAGGGAGATTCTTCCGCATTCCACAGACTATCGATAATTTCGCTAGTATCTAAAACGCTGCGATCGTGTTGTAAAAATAATTCTAATAAGGTATACTCTTTAGCTGTCAGGGAAAGCAATTTATCACAATAAGTCACTTCCAAACTACAAGTATTGAGTTGTAATTCTCCCCAAGTTAAAATCGAGAGAAAATTGCCACTTTCTCTGCGCAATAAGGCACGGATGCGAGCATTTAATTCTTCAAAATCAAACGGTTTGACGGCATAATCATCAGCGCCAGCATCGAGTCCTTTAATTTTGTCCGCGCTGGTATTTTTCTTCGTTAAGAAAAGAATGGGCATCTGATAGCCATTTTCTCGGAAGTGGCGACACAAACGAATTCCATCAATATCGGGCAAAACAACTTCTAAAATAATCAGATCGTAAGTATACGTCGAACCATAAGTCCATCCTTGTTCGCCATTAAAAACAACATCAACAACATAGTGACATTCAGTCAAACTCCTTTTGAGAGCTTCAACTAATATTTCATCATCATCAATTAACAAAATGCGCATATTTGTTATTTGTTGTTGGTTATTTGTTGTTGGTTATTGGTTATTGGTTATTTGTTGTTGGTTATTGGTTATTTGTTGTTTGTTGTTGGTTATTTGTTGTTTGTTGTTTGTTGTTGGTTATTTGTTGTTTGTTGTTGGTTATTTGTTATTTGTTGTTGGATATTCGATACTGTACGATATAATACCGCGATCGCGAAACCTTTGGCAACTGTCGGTGCTGATATTTGCAGAGACATCAATATTTTTGTGAGAAATTGGCACGGGAATCTGTATATAAGTCATCAGTGCGATCGCCTTCCCGATCGCAGATCGTTGCAGATCTTAGAATATTACTTTACTGGTTGTGAAGTAGCGTAAAAAAACTGTAAAAAATGTTACTCTCACTGAAATTGGTTTGTAGCATTGGCTACATTCTTTAGAGGAAGCCTTTGGAGGAATGCCAATGAACAGTCACAGCCACGAGCATCATCTAGAGCATCATGCCGAACATCCTTACTTGCTCGTCCTTTGCGTGGTTTTAGCCTCATTCATCGTGGGACTGGTACCGATCGCCATTAGCAATAATCTTTCCTCTAGCAACGCCGATACAGCCCCCGTGACCTTGGGAGAAGCCGGACTGTGGAACGCCCTCGGGCGCTAGAGAAAGATCGTTCTAAATGGTAACTCGGTCGCGAAGCATGGTATGAGTATCATCGCGGGAGGCCGTTTCCGGCGTATCGCGTTGCCCGGAGAGTTCCGAGGCAATCGATTCGGGAGTGATTACTCGGACTCGCACCGCACAAGCCTTTAATTCCGGTTGTAGGGAATCGGGACAGGACTCGGGGTGAGTGAGGGCATTGACTTCCGCATCATAGGCCCATAAGGCTCCCCAGTGCATGGGGGCAAAAACCGTACCCGGGGCGATCGCCTTGGTCACCTTTGCCGGCAAGCGACAAACCCCGCGCCGCGATCGCACTTCCAACCAACTCTCATTTTCGATCCCCAATTTTTTCGCATCCTTGGGATGAATTTCGAGAAAAGGATGGGGGTGCATTTTTTTAATTTTCTCAATGCGTCCCGTCCGGGTTTGCGTGTGCCAATGCCCATACAATCGCCCAATGGTCAGA
The DNA here is from genome assembly GCA_051439525.1 of Spirulina sp. Taxonomy (GTDB): domain Bacteria; phylum Cyanobacteriota; class Cyanobacteriia; order Cyanobacteriales; family Spirulinaceae; genus CCY15215. The sequence continues at coordinate 11,212 of JBFRWJ010000212.1, forward strand.
ACCAAAGGATAATCCTCATCGGGAGGTTCTGCCAGCCCCCGGGAATGGTATGCCCCAAAAATCGCCCGTCCGTCGGGAGTGTGGAACTTCAAATCCGTATAAAGTCGCTTACCCCGATTTTTGGGTAATGGGTCATCGGTAATGGGTAATGGGTCGTTGGTAATGGGTAATGGGTCATTGGTAATGGGTAATGCATTGTCCGGACAGGGCCATTGAATGGTTTTCTCGGCGCGCAAGCGATCGTAACTGATGCCCGTCATATTGCAAGGGCGATCGCGAGTTAACTCAACAAACTCCCGATGTACCGCGGCCGAGTTGGCAAAATTGAACTGTTTCTCAAACCCCATGCGGCGACCCACTTCGGCAAAAATCTCCCAATCCGCCCGGGATTCTCCCACCCGAGGGCGGAATTGAGGACATAAGGTGACGACTCGTTCCGAATTGGTCATCGTTCCCGTTTTTTCGCCCCATTGCGCCGCCGGCAGCAAAACATGGGCATAAGCGGCGGTTTCTGTGGGATAATAAGCATCTTGACAAATCGTAAACGGCGAGAGTTTCAACGCGTCTTGAGTGCGGCGAATATCCGGCATGCTCACCGCCGGATTGGTGGCAGCAACCCACAAAACTCCGACCTCCCCCCGTTCTAATCCGCGAATCATCTCCCACGCATCTAACCCCGGTTGAGGGGAAATACTGCCGGGTTTCAATCCCCACAGTTCTTCGAGTTGGGCGCGGTGTTGGGGATTTTTCACGAGGCGATACCCGGGTAAAATATGCGCCAATCCTCCGGCTTCCCGTCCTCCCATGGCATTGGGTTGACCCGTGAGGGAAAAGGGACCCGCCCCCGGTTTGCCGATATTGCCCGTCATTAAGTGCAGGTTAATTAAAGTCCTCACCTTCGCCGTTCCTTCCGAAGATTGGTTCATGCCCATAGACCAGAGGGAGAGGACGCGATCGCTATTTGCCCACAATCGGGCCACTTTTTCCAAATCTTTAACAGAAATGCCGCATTTTTGCGCCACTCGTTCCGGGGGATAGTTCCAAATTACCGAAGAATAAGCGGGAAAATTGCGGGTGCATTCATCAATAAACACCGTATTAATTTTGCCCCAACGCATGAGTAAATGGGCGATGCCGTTGAGGAGATCGATATCGGTACCCGGTTTGATGGCTAAATGAATATCGGCTTTTTCGGCGGTGGGAGTGCGGCGGGGATCCACCACCACCATTTTTACTTTGCGGTTGCGCTTGTGATATTTCGCCAAGCGATTAAAAATAATGGGATGGCATTCGGCGGTATTGGTGCCGATTAAAAAGGCAAAATCCGTTTCCTCGAGGTCGTCGTAACAACAAGGGGGACCATCTGCCCCAAAACTTTGCATATAACCGGCAACCGCAGAAGACATGCAGAGGCGAGAATTGGCATCAAAGTTATTCGTTCCCAAACACCCTTTCAGTAACTTTTGTGCGAGATAATAATCTTCGGTTTGAAACTGTCCCGATCCATACATGCAAATCGCTTCTGCCCCTTTCGTAAAACGCACGGTTTGCAGGCGGTTGACAATGCGATCGAGGGCTTCGTCCCAACTGACCCGACGGAAGGGCTTCTCGAGGGAGTCCCGCATCAGGGGATATTTGAGGCGATCTTTCTCTAACGACTCGGCAATGGTTGCACCCTTAACGCAAACCATACCCTGACTGGAGGGATGATCGCGATCGCCCCGCACGCGCCAAATGGGATTTCCTTCACTATCGCGCAGGGTCGGGCGATCGGGGAGGGCGGGCGGTAAGACTTCGAGTCCGCAACCGACACCACAATAAGGACAAAGCGTTTTAGTCGGGTCAGTCATTTTTTAATGAACGTCGAACAGTGAACGGCGAACAGTCCTAAATGGTTGAGATTTAAGACTAAAGTCTAAAATAGCCCAAATCAAAGCGTTGAGTCTCTCGAATCTGACACGATAACGCCTTTTTTGTTAGTATCGGATGAAAAAAACGCATCGAGCATTTTTTTCGTCCCCAAATTTAACTCTCGGAATTCTCAAGCTATGAGGTTTGAGGCGATCGCGTGAAGATAGTCCATCATAACTAGATTGGGGATCGGCTCGCTTCCTGCCAAAGATATCCTCTAGGAATGTACTCTCACCTTTATTGAATTCTCTCATTCTCCCCAAATTTCTCGCAAGTCTAAAGTAAATCCGGGTAAAACTTCCTCTCCGGATAAGGTTTCTGGAGATTGCAAGATTTCCATGTCTCGTTGTTGACGATAAATTTCTACGGTTCTATTTTTCGGATTAATTAACCAACCCAAACTCAAGCCATTATCAAGATACTCTTGCATTTTTGCTCGCATTTCCGCGACATCATCGGTTTCTGAAACTAACTCTACCGCAAAATCGGGGCAAAGGGGAAGAAGTTTTTTCCGTTGTGTGGGGGACAGTGCATTCCATCGTTCTAAACGAATCCAAGAAACATCTGGAGAACGAGTTCCTCCTTCGGGAAGGCGAAATCCTGTTGACGAATCAAAGGCTTTTCCCGAACGATTTTGACGATTCCACAACCATAATTGTCCGTCAATTTCAAAGTTGCGATCGCCGGTTTCTCCACCCGTCGGAGGCATAACAATGAGTTCTCCAGTTTTCGTTAATTCTAAGCGTAAATCTTGATTGGCAAGGGCTAAGGCTTCAAACTGTTCTTCGGTGAGTTTGAGGGAAGAAGGAAGATTGAGCGTTAAAGCTGTCATATTGTGTCGCGGGAGATTACGAAGGGGACATTAAGCGATCGAGAAAGATTTCCTATCGTCATTCTAACCAAAAGGCGATCGCTCTATCCGAACCGTTAAATACGAGCAAGAAACGCGATCGCGCTTTTTTCCCATAGATCTTGACAATATCATTAAAGAACTCATGGATGCTCACAGTCTTAGACAAAAAGACTTACTTGATATTAATGAAAAAGATAAATAACTTGAAAATTATTTCATCTGTTGTTTCTTCTCTTTCTTCAAATCCCGCGTCCCTGCTGCTGCTAATTCTGCATCCATTAAAGTACGTCCCGTTGCAGCCAGATAAACATCATCCAAACTGGGTCGCGATTGTGCCATGCTAAAGGTGGGTAAACCAATTTCGGATAAGGATTTCTCGATTTGCGTTAACGGATTACTTTCTCGCTGGACGACCAAATTTAAGGAGTTTCCTTGTGCTTCATTGATAATTGCTTCTTCCACAAAGGGAAGCATTAATACTTGTTCTTTAGCTTTTTCGGCTTCCTCTGGAGGAGAAAACTCGCGAATCCTTAACGTCACCCGATCGCCTCCAACTTTATCTTTTAATGCCGAGGGACTTCCTTCCGCTAAAACCACCCCGCGATCGATAATGGCAAGGCGATCGGCAAGTGCATCGACTTCTTCTAAATAATGACTGGTAATCAATACCGTTGTCCCGGCTTCTCGCAATTGGCGCAAGAAATCCCAAACCACGAAACGGCTTTCAATATCTAACCCTACCGTCGGTTCATCTAACACTAATACATTCGGTTGATGCAGTAAACCCGCCGCTAAATCCAATCGTTTTCGCAACCCTCCGGAATAGGTTCCTGTTTTCTTATCTCCATATTCCTGTAATCCCAAAAGGTCTAAGAGTTGATTAATGCGTTCTTTGGCAATTTTCACCGGAAGATGGTAAAGTGCTGCCTGTAACTGCAATAATTCTCTTCCCGTGAGGACTTTATCTAACGCCACTTCCTGAGCAACATAACCCAGACGTTTTCTCGCTTGCTTGGGATTGGCAATCGCCGAAACGCCGCAAACCTCAATTTTGCCTTCATCTGGCTTGGACAGGGTACATAAGCAGCGAATGGTGGTGGTTTTTCCGTCACCGTTCGGACCGAGCAATCCAAAAATTTCGCCTTTTTCCACTTTAAATGAGATGTCCTTGACCGCTTCAACATCTCCATATTTTTTCTTAAGATTCTCGATTAAAACAGCATAACTCATAAAAAAATTAAGTGATGTATTGTGAATTCCTTCGGTAATAAAGAAAGACTATCCGAAACGCGATCGATAGCCTTTTTTTAAATTATGTCATAAAAATTTACAAAATTTATTCGGCGGGTGTAAACTCCTCTTTACCGACTCCGCAAACCGGACAAACCCAGTCATCAGGAATGTCTTCAAAAGGCGTTCCCGGGTCGATTCCACCATCGGGATCGCCTTCTTCGGGATCGTAGATGTAGCCGCAAGTCCCGCACTCATATTTTTGCACGATCGTGTTCTCCTCTCATCACCTCAGATTTTAGCTCAAAACCGCCGACTTTTCTCGACAAAAAAGAGGATTCCCGTGGCGATCGCCGACAAAATCAGAAACCAGATAACCCCTCCCGGGATAAACGAGAGAATTCCCATTCCCCGCAAGAGATAGACGAGGATCGCAAGTCCCACAACCATATAAAAAAGGTTGCTAATGATGGTTTCTGACTGGGGAGGGAAAGCCATTTTAATGAGCAATGAACGACGATCGATGACCAATGGAGTCACTGAAGCCTTCTCCTATTGTGGCGAATTTTAGGAATTTTGGGAAAATGTAAGGATTCTTTACGTTAGTTGGAGTAGCGTCTCCGAAGAAGAATCCCATTCTCCTTCCTCAACTGCCCTTTTTCCGCGTCCTCCCCGGATATTCCCGAAAATTGTCGTGGGGAATATACTCTCTCCAGAGGCTTGACAAAATAAAATCAATGTGTATTTAGAGCCAGTTTTTATTTTTGTCTATTGTCACTATTTTTATTAAAAGTTTGCATAAATTCTATTTTTTGAGATTTTATAGCAATTTTTAAGAAAATATGGGATTTTTGGGGATTTTATTCTAGGAAAGCTAAGTTTAATCCAGATTTACGGCGTTTTTCATTTTGGCGATCGCTTTTCAAGAGCGATCGCTTTCGCCATAATGCCAATTAACGAAATTCACCCGAAAACATAACCGTCATAACAAAGAGGAGATAGGGAACAATGAAACTTTCAGTTTACGGAAAAGGTGGCATTGGCAAATCGACAACCAGTTGCAACATCTCCGTCGCCTTAGCAAAACGGGGTAAAAAGGTTCTGCAAATTGGTTGCGATCCCAAGCATGACAGCACTTTTACCCTAACAGGATTTTTGATTCCCACCATCATCGACACCCTACAAGAAAAAGATTTCCACTACGAAGACATTTGGCCCGAAGATGTCATCTATAAAGGGTATGGTGGCGTAGACTGTGTAGAAGCTGGCGGTCCCCCTGCGGGTGCGGGTTGTGGCGGTTATGTGGTTGGAGAAACCGTTAAATTATTAAAAGAACTCAACGCTTTTGACGAATACGATGTCATTCTCTTTGATGTTCTCGGTGACGTAGTTTGCGGCGGATTTGCAGCACCTCTGAACTATTCCGATTATTGTATGATTGTCACTGATAATGGGTTTGATGCCTTATTTGCTGCCAATCGCATCGCCGCATCAGTACGGGAAAAAGCACGCACTCATCCCCTCCGTTTGGCAGGTTTAATCGGAAATCGGACATCAAAGCGGGATTTGATTAATAAGTATGTCGAAGCGGTTCCCATGCCCGTACTGGAAGTTTTACCCTTAATTGAAGATATCCGAGTTTCTCGGGTAAAGGGAAAGACCCTATTTGAAATGGCAGAAAGCGATCCCTCGTTGAATTATGTTTGCGATTACTATTTGAACATCGCCGATCAAATTTTAGCTTTACCGGAAGGAGTTGTCCCCAACGACGCACAGGATCGGGATTTATTCTCCTTGTTATCCGACTTCTATCTGAATCCCCCCGAAGCACCCAAAACTGAAGCAGAAGAACTCGATTTAATGATGGTTTAACTGGAAGGATAAAGGATGAAGGATGAAGG
>JBFRWJ010000213.1:0-4778 GCA_051439525.1 Spirulina sp.
CCCCGGGCGTAATTTATTTTTATCATTGCCTTGTTGGAACGACACCCCCCCTTCTTTCCCCCCCTTTTACGGGGGGTTTTGGGGGCAACGCGATCGCGATCGATACCCGCCTTTTCAATCCATTCCCCAATAGCTGCTGATGCCATTGAGGTTCAAAGACTTGGCAGAAATCAGGTTGCTGAGCGATGCCGAAGCATCGACATGGCAAAAAAGTTCTTCTAAGCTGGTATTCATAACGGAGGATGGGGGCTGACCTTTTTCTCAATTTCAGCGTACTCCATCCTCCCTTCCTTATCCCGAACTGACGTTTAGACAAGATTTATTGGAAACTGATTCTTCCAAGCTGCTCTTGTACCGTCAGGTCAAGAGCAGTTCTTGACGATCGAGAACCTGCGATCGCTCTCAATTAACTAATGCTCAAAGGATCGACATCAATGGTCAAGCGAACCGATTGGGGACACAATCCTTTTAACTGAGATAGATCGGGTAAATTGTCAACATCGAGGGGAAACTTCAGCAAAATTTGCCAGCGATAACGGCGATCGATCCGCATGATACTGGCGGGTGCGGGTCCGAGCAGTTCGTGTTTGAGGGTAGCTAATAAATTATGACATCCCTGCGCCACTAAATGCGCCGCCTCTTCCACTTCCTCGACATGCAAACCGCTCAACCGCAACAAAATTAAGCGCCCGTAAGGGGGATAATTTAACTGCGATCGCTCGAGCAACGTTTCTCGGGCAAAAGATAAATAATCGTGGTTGCAAACTGCTCCGACGACGGGATGATCGGGGGTATAAGTTTGTAAGATAACGCGTCCGGGATCGTCTCCCCGTCCCGCTCTTCCCGCGACTTGGGTTAAAGTTTGAAAAGCGCGCTCGGAGGCACGATAATCGGCAAGGTGCAAGAGTCCATCTGCGGCTAAAATTCCCACCAAGGTGACTTGTGCCACATCTAACCCTTTCGTTAACATCTGCGTCCCCACCAACAGATCCGCTTCGCCTTCCGCAAATTCGGTTAATTTGCTGCGATGGGCACCTTTCCCCCGGGTAGTATCGCTATCAAAACGAATGACCCGCAGATCCGGAAAATCTTTCTCGATCGCTCTCACGACTTTTTGAGTCCCACTCCCAAAGAATTTCAGATAGGGGGATGCGCATTCTGGACATTCGGAGGGATGTAAGGTGCTATGGTTGCAATAATGACAGCGCAAAATTTGGTTTGCTCCCTCGCGGACGTGATGATAGGAGAGGGAAACGTCGCAACGGGGACACTCGATCACATAACCGCAACTGCGACAAGAAACAAAGGTGCTGTGTCCCCGTCGGGGAATGAAGAGAATGCCCTTTTTTCCGGTTGGTTTGAGTTGTTTGAGAGCATCTTGCAGGGCGACGCTAAAAATCGAACGATTCCCCTGTTTTAATTCTCGCCGCATATCTACCACTTCTACCGGAGGTAGGGGACGCGAATGAATGCGATCGGGTAAGGATAAATAATGAGTTTGCGGTGTCGGGTTTAGGGTATGAGTATGCCATGTTTCTGATGCTGGGGTTGCCGAGCCGAGAATGAGGGGACAATTTTCTAATTCTGCTCGCCATTGCGCTACCGTGCGAGCGTGGTAATTTGGAGTCCGATCGTGTTGTTTAAAACTGTAGTCGTGTTCTTCATCCAGAATAATGAGTCCCAAATTGGGAACGGGAGTAAATACAGCAGAGCGAGTCCCAATAACAATATGAGGTTTATCAGACAATAAAAATCGCCAAGTATCGTATCGTTCTCCTTCATTTAAGGCACTGTGATACACACAAACTTGTTCCCCAAATCTGGCTCGGAAGCGATCGGTTAATTGGGGAGTTAGACTAATTTCGGGAACGAGGACAATCGCAGATTTTCTCTGTTCTAGAATATGGGAAATTACTTGTAAATAAACTTCTGTTTTTCCCGAACCCGTTACACCGTGAAGTAAAATACCAGCAAATCCCTTTAAATTTTTAATGCTTTCTAAGGCTGTTGCTTGGTGGAAATTGAGAGGTTTCGGACTATCCTTCTCTATTTTCGGTTCGGAGGAGAAACGTAAGACTTCTTGTTCTTCTACTAACACGCAACCTTTAGTTTCTAAGCTCTTAATTACGTTATAATCAACACCATAAGATTTATGGAGTTCGGACAAAACTCCTTCTCCTCCCAAACGCTGCAAGAGATTCATTGCTTTTTCTTCCCGAGATAAAGGTTTGAGAACAATATTAGTAGAGACTAAAATTACAACTTTTTGCCGTTTTGGACGTGGTATGTTAGGCGGTGCAAGATAACTTGTTACCCATCCGCGCTTAATTAAATCTTTCAGCCCTTTACTCGCTCCTTTTATTTTTCTGTGGATGTGTTTGGCACTGTAATCCTCTTCTTTACTTTGTTTGAGAAGTTCGAGAATGTTACGAGCAACAGGAGAACAAAAAACCTCTGCTCCTTGAGGAATTAAGTCCGAATTCAAACAAATTCTTCTTTGTGACTCTTTTAGCGTTCCGGGAGGTAAAGCAGAACGAAATACAACAATCCGTGGTGCGAAGTAGTAAGTCGCGACTTTTTCCAATAGCTGTAAATAGGTACTGGAAAAAATACCTTTGGCAATAATATCGATGATATTGCGAATATTCCTAGGTGCTAAATGGGGTGGAAGCACTTGGGTTGAGCGAATCGCAATTCCTTTCACAATCTGGGTTTGGAGCGGTACGAGGATAATATCTCCAGACTGAACCTCTAAACTGGGAGGAATGCGATAAGTTAACAGATCGTCGATTTCTCCACGGTTCACGAGGACTTCGAGCCAACGATCGCCTCCCCCGCGATCGCCATAAGTTCCTCGGGGTTCTGCGACGAGCGGATAAGACAAAGAAGGAGAAGAAATCATACTGGAGGCACTCGACATTTGCTGAATTTGAGTTATAACTTAAAACAAAATCGCTCTCAATAAATCTTAAGCGGATGAAATAAAACTTTACTTATTTCCGAGCGGTCGCTCTCATCCTTGAAAGTAAAATCTTGAAAAAAGTAAAATCCCCGTAATCCCTAGGGTTTTACTGGGGTAAAGCCATTAATCTCGACGCAAGTCAGATGGATTATCGGCAAGATGTCGAGATTATTGTTAACATTTCCTAATATTTTTTTCAAAATTTTGTAATTATACCAACAAACTCCCCAAAAATTTCTGCTAGCCTATTAGGCAACATTCAACCATTTTAGCGAAAAACGATGTTAAGAAACTGTTAAGTTTTTGGGCCGGGCGCAAATTGCGATTACCCTCAAACCAAACAACCGAGCTCGATCGCAAAATTCCCAAACCGAAAATTCTCAAACCCCAAACTCCTTCGAGCGATCGCCAACCCAAACAATAACAAATTTCTGCCTTCAATTTTAACAATTTTCTTTTTGAAATCCTTAAGCTCGACTTATGAACGTTACTGAATTATCTCCTGGTACGGCAACAGCAAACACCGATAATAAACATATCGGGGTGATTTCTGGAGGGGCAATGGAAGCCAATGTGGAATCCCCTCTGGTCAATGTCTCTTTTTCGCTCCCCACCGATCCCCCGGGCAAAAGCCGCAAAACGAGTTACGGCAAAAGCGAGGAAGATACCGTCGGCGCTTTCTTTAAAGAAATGGCCCGTTATCCCCTCCTCAAACCGGACGAAGAAATCGAATTGGCTCAATGCGTCAAAGCGATCGTGCAAGTTGAAGAACTGCAAGCGCAACTTACTGAGAAATTGCAGCGACAACCCTCGAAAGCAGAACTCGCTGAAGCCTTGGGACTGACCCTTCGTCAACTCGAACAAAAATTGTATCAAGGTCGCGTCGCCAAACGGAAAATGATCCGCTCGAATTTGCGCTTAGTGGTTTCGATCGCCAAACGCTATCTCAATCGCGGCGTACCGTTTCTCGATTTGATCCAAGAAGGAGCGATCGGCTTAAATCGCGCCGCCGAAAAGTTCGATCCCAATAAAGGTTATAAGTTTTCGACCTATGCCTATTGGTGGATTCGCCAAGCCATTACCCGCACGATCGCCAACGATGCGAGAACCATTCGCCTACCCATTCACATTGTCGAAAAACTCAATAAACTCAAAAAGGCTCAGCGCAATCTCAAGCAAAAACTCCAGCGCAATCCTCGAGAAGAGGAACTTGCGGCGGAATTAGAAGTCACCCCCGCACAACTGCGCCAACTCTTCCAGTTGCGCCGTCAGTCTTTATCTCTCAATCACCGCGTGGGGAAAGGAGAAGATACGGAACTCATGGATCTGCTCGAGGACAGCGACTTAAAGCTGCCCGAGGATCAAATGAGCGAAGTGATGATGCGTCAGGAGATTGGAGAGGTTCTCAGCGATGTTCTGACGGAACGCGAAAAAGATGTCATTTCTTTGCGTTATGGCTTAAATACCAGCCAACCTTACACCCTAGAGGAAGTCGGGGGGATGTTTAATTTGTCTCGAGAGCGGGTCAGACAAATTCAAAGTAAAGCCATGCGCAAACTGCGCCGTCCCCAAGTTGCTCGTCGTCTTCGCGGATGGCTGAATCAATGAACAATTATCAATGAGCAATGAACAATTACCAATTCTCGAAGATGAGGTGAATTTGAGGATCTTGGGCAACCCAACCGATGGGGACTTGATAGCGGACTTCAAAATGTACGTGAGGTTGGGGAATGTCGGGTTTGCCGCTCGTCCCGACAGTGCCTAAAATATCTCCAGTTTGCACTTCTTGTCCGGGGACGACATTCAAGGTATCGAG
>JBFRWJ010000214.1:0-6041 GCA_051439525.1 Spirulina sp.
CTGGTGTTGAATTTCGTTCTAGTTTTGCTCTTGCTTCGAGAATTTTAATTAATTCCCCTGCGGGATGATTTCTGGCAACTTCTAAGGCTTTTTCAATATCATTTGTCCATGCCCATAAACTCGCCAAAATCTCCTCATAGGTTGCCCCTTCTCCTTCTCCTTTCTTGACATTGCTTTGAGGGAAGTTGAGCTGGATTAATAAGCCGGGTTTGATGCCCTCATCTTTCTCTGTCTCTGTTTCGACCGACAAAAGAAAGGTTTTACACTGTCGAAATAACAGCTCGACCAGCATCGACAAGTTAACCCATTCCGACTTGACACCCGCCAAATGCAAGCATTTATTACAGAGGTAGCGAAACCGATCGTCCGGGCGATCCCAGAGTGCCTCAACTCGTTCAAAAAGCTCGTTATCGTCCACTTCGTCCAAATGCTGAGGAAAGCATTCAAGGAAATGGCGCAAGAGATGATTGTAGGTATCTCGCAAGGCATCGCGATCCGTAAGACTGCACTGGCGGATCGTGCGATATTTGCCAGTGCAGTCGGCAAATTCCAAGCAGTCGAATTCGTAAAAGCGGGTTTCCATAATCCAAACCGTTTTGAATTTCTCTAAACGCGGTGGTATTCGTAAGCACTACGCCCGCCCCGAGGGACATTGCACTCAAATTTCAGTTCCCATTTGGGAACACCGTCATCGACTTTGAAACTGGCAAGTTGTGTCACCGTCACGTCCGGTAGATGCAAATAAACACCGTTGGGGAATTCGGGCCCGTAGCCCAATCCCCAGAATTCCTGCTTGCCGAACTTTGTATAGTTCGCCTCGCGACCGATCGAAGAAGTGGTGAAAGGTTTGGGAATGACATAAGTGATCGAGGCCCCCACTTCCGCCGCATTAAAAACGAGTTTGCTGTTGAGCTTATCAATCTGGAATTCTCCGGCATTGGGAGTTGTAGTTACGACTGCCAAATCTCCGGCCTCGCCCCACGATCCGCGTTCGTTGACATAAACGAAGACCCCCTCTTCCTGTTCTGTAGTGAGTCCGGCAATATCGGCATCAACGAGATCGTTGCTGCTAGAGACAAATCCCTGTTTCCAGATCGGGATCTGGACGTTATTTGAGGTTTGAGCCAACTCTTGCGTTGCATACTGTAGGTGCTTCCAGTCCAGATATTCAAACGCAACAGTTAATTCAACTTCCTCATCCCCGGAATCCGACGAGACGGTTCTCTTTTTTCCGTCGATCCATGCCTTAGCTTTTTTTGGGGAATTGTTAACATCAAAGTTGAAATCTGAGAATAGCCCCGGAAAGAAGATTTCTCGTCCTAAGCTGGTATCTTTTAGTCCTCGCGTTACTGAAAAAATACGTCCTGCGCCTGATAGCATCTATTAGTGTCTCCAGTGTCTTGGTTTTTTCTGGAGAGGCTTATTAAGAGAAAAGAGCATTTCGTAGATCCAGAATCCGTTATCCCTCTCGATAAATTCATCTGAAGTCTGAAATAAAGGAGAGTCAGGAGCAATAGTCGGTCTAAATCCCGTCAGGATATCGTTGATTTTATCGAGGTAAGATTCTGCTTTTTCGTGAGATTGGAGATCGAAAAGTTTGACGATAATTCTGAAGGTGTATCTAACTTTCTGAATAGTGGGAGCGGTGCGAATTTTCTGACCGTTTGGCTCTTGCAGATCGCGCCCCCTATAACCGACCAAAACCAATCCACTTCCGAGGGGATTATCCCATTGTTCTATCCCTTCCGCTACCGCTTCCGTGGTAATTTGTTCGGTTTCTAATTGCGGTTTTAATTCATCAACGATCTCCTTAATTATTTCTGTAATCATCGATAATATCAATAGGTGTTATTTCGATTGAATCTAGATAATCTTTCTAAGGAGAAAATTCGAGCTTCTAATCCTTTTAGCCATTGCGGTTGTTCGGCGATAGGGATGCTTTCTCCTTCGCTGTCAAGTCCTAGGAGGACTTCGCCCTTTGCTAATTTTTCTAACCATTTAATTGCGTCTCTGTAATCGCGATCTAATTTTTCATGTCTGCCGTAAGAGTCCAAATTTTTGAGTGCGATTTTCGTGCAAATTTCTTTTAGAGTATTATGAATAGATGGTAGAGGTAATTCGTGACGAACTCGGAGATAAGATTACATTTCCTCAGAGGCATCATCTAGAGCTTTTTGTAAAACAGTTTCGTTGATGGTTGTGCCTCCATCTAAATTGGTGAGTTGGATGAGAAATTTTTGCGCGTGAGAGTATTTTTCGATGATTTCGGCGGGTGTAGTGTAGTTCATAAGATCAAATTGAGGGAGATTCTTCGATGTCAGCAATAGGTTCTTCTGGCAGAGAATTTTGATACTCTTGGTATAAAGATTCAGCATTCTTAAACCATGTTTGGATTAAATGCAATCGATCTACTTCTGAAAGTTCTCCAACTACAGACTTACCATCTGAATAAGTTGAATGAGTATCATAGATGACGAGATTTGTAGCTTGTACCGCCTTCTGATTAAGTTGAAAATGGGCAAGCTCTGGGAATCCTTTATCGAGGAGAAATTGAGCAGGAAAAGTTTTATCATCGAGAGTAATATTCTCTTCGATCTGGGTAATCAAAATAGTCATATTTGTACTCCCAAAAAACACAGGTGAGCAAAGAAAATCGAGGGCTGCATATTATTATGAGGTTGGTTGCTGCCTTGGGGGGCAATGATATTGCCGGAGTAGGAGGAATGACTCCAATTACATCCCCCCGGGCCTCCGGCCTGTTGGGTGTTACTGTAAGGAATTCCGACTCCGCCATGTCGGTGGTTTCCTCCACCATGATTGTGATAGGGAATTTCCCCAATGATAAGAAGATGTTGCTCCTCTCCTACGCTATCTCCAACTTCTCTCGGACTTAGCCCTGTGCCTTGACCGCTTATCCCTATGACTCGCCCTCGATAATCCGGAATAAGAAGGGGAGTTCCTGCATCCCAATCTACCTGCAACCCTCCCCATTCAAGATATAGATATTCAAGGGCATCGCTTTTAATTTGAGCGCTGCTCAATGCTTTCCCGATCGAGCCAAAAGCACGATCGAGCCTTAGCCAAAGCCAGCCATTTTTGGCGACAATATCGGTATTAGGCAACCTCTTGCTCTTCACAGGAATCGATCCACCAACCATCATCGGCACCATCAACGCCGCATCGGGAGCTTTTTGGAGGATAGGTTTGTTGGTAGTGGAATTGATGCCTCGCAAGTAAGTTGCCATTTTTTATTCCACGATTGCCTCTTCTTGCGGCTCGAAGTACACCCCATCAGGAGTACCGTAACCAATGTATTGAACTACTTTTCCAGACGAATAGTCTGGGGTCTGCGTGAGCGCTCCGGCAACTCCCGTATAGTAAGATCCCTCGCTAGCAGCAACAGGAATAAGCCCTTTGTAATAGGCAGTCCCTTGAGCAGCAAGAGCTACAGCCTCTTTAACGAAGCCGTGCGCGGGTTTGTTGTCGGCATCAGCTTTTTGCATTTTCAAAGTGCCAGCATCATCAAAAATATTAATCAAATCGTTGGCAGTAAGTGCCTCTGATGCTGTCATAGTTCCGGTTTCCTCTAGAGTTTTGAGGATGAGCTTTCCAGTCGTCGTGTCGCGGACGGTAATTAATGCAGCCATTATTTAAAGGTCTCCTGAATAAGTATTTGTTAGGTGCGGATTTCAACTTCTTTAATTTCCAAATTGATTGAAGTTTTACCTAAAGCCTCTCCAATTTGGAGGACATGACCCGAGGAAGGAACAGTTTGCTTGATTTGTCCGCTATTATGAAGAAAAAGAGGTTTGCCTCGATTAAAAGTCCAGTTAGAATTCACGATTTTTCCTTCATATTTAATGCGAACTTGTCCGTTTTCGTTGGCAACAGCAATACCCAAAGCTGTCCGACATTGTTCTTCTTGGTCGTTATTGGCTAAATAAACCCGATCGTCAGCCTGTTGATAGACCATTCGGAAAAGAGAAATGGGTTCGCCAAAAGTGTGCAAATCCGAGTCGCTGTCGCTATTGCTTTCCGGATCGGGATCGGGTGCGTCTCCTGTGGGTGTTCCGTCGATCACGTTCTGGCTGATGAGCAAGGTGGTGTTGGGGTCGGTATCGTTAAGGACTACGCTACTGCCGGGGGAGTATTTCGTGCCGTCGTGCCTGAGTCGATCGAGAACTGTATAAAACTTCCAAGCCATTCAACTCAACCCCCTTAACCTGCAACGTTTTGGAAGAAGTAGCCACAATGTTGTGAAATCACAAGTTCCTTGACGCTTTCTCCTGCTTTCACCCAAGTTCCGCCATAAAGCCCAACCGATTTCCGAAATTCAGAATCGACGATTCTCTTTCCAAATCGAGCCGAGATCATAAAGGTTGGCTCTTGTTCTGTGGCAATGCGAGCGAGGGGGTTGATTACAATTAATGCGGCGTGTTTTCCCCACAACCGAACCCGATTGGCTGGTTGTCCGGGGTTGGCATCATCTCGTTTGCTTGCGCCAACAATAACACCTTTCAACTCGAAAAGATCCGCGACCGCTTGGCGCTGTGCGTTTCCTTCCCTTGCTCCCGTTCTGATAATTGCCTCGTTAATTTGGGGATGCTGGCGCAATGCAGTCCAAGCCTGTTGCCCGATCACTAAATGTGTTGGTTTGCACAACAATTCATCAGAATCAAGAGCCTCCATAATCTGATCTTTTGGCGTTGAATTGGTGCGATCGCTCCATCGATCTGTTCCACTTAGGGTTTCCCGCAGAGATGGAAGGTAAGTATTCAAATTGAAAACAATCTCTGCAACCCGTTTTTCTCGATTCAGCAGGATGCGTCGCATCAACTTTTCAATTGCGTTTCCCAAAGGGCGAATTAATCCTTTGGTGGTCTGTGCATTCATCTCGTCCTTATGAGGGACGATTGTTGCGAGTCCGCGATCGACGGTCTTACTTGTTTTTGGGGTTGCACTGAAAGTGATTTCATTTGGAGGAGTTAATCGGCCTACCTCATCGTCACTGATAGTAAAATCTTCTCTAGGATCGTGTTCGTACCACTCAAAAACTTCGGCATCTACTTTGCTGTAGGGAGCAACAATATCTGCAATTCCAGTTTCATTCTTGTATGACAGGGCGATCTGCAACAGATCGCTTCTAATTGGATAAGGACTTGTGGGCATATAATTTTCGCGCTCTCTCTTGCTAACTTAATTCGTTAAAGTTCTTCGCTTTAGGATTGTGCTATTTTAAGAGAGCCAATATTTCCGGCAACTCCATCCTCCCAAGCGATACCAATAATGCGGTTTCCCGCCCCAGCAACAACGACATCGCCGTTTGCGTCTGCTGTCAATTGAGATCCCTTCACGATCGTTCCGCCGTAGGTGACGGGTGCAATTCCACAAATAAAGAATTCGCAGGGTTCGCCTTCTTCTGCTTCCAATTCGTTAGAAATCCCAATACTTGCATCACTGGCGGCTAAGGCTTTCGTAACAGTGTCTTTTGCCGTCCCAAATTTAACGACTTTGTAGGGTTCAATTTTTCCGTTTCCGGATTCGACTACTGCTTTATCGGTCTTTACGTGTTTTCGCTTCATTAAACTTCAACAATCCCTTCTTTTACTTTTAGAAAGGCTTCGGTGTAAGAAATTGTTCGCCCTGTTTCTGTCTTAATTTTGTTGAGATAGCGATTAATCTTATCAGCCATCTCGTAATCGTCGATTTTTGTCTCTTGCCCTTTTCCCTTCACAATTTCACCGAAATGAATTCGCGTGGGTAGATTCGTCAAAAAGTGTTCCAAGAACTTCAGAGCATTTTGCTTTTCTTCGCCTTCCCCAAATTGAATTTCAAAGGTATCCCCACCGCCAAGATGAGCGAAAAATTCGGCAAAAATCTTCGACTCTCGATCGGATAACTTTCCCTTGACTACTAGAGGATCGAGCCACTGGAAAGCCTCAAATCTTCGTTCCTTAAACTCAACGATCTGGGTGCGATCGTCGAGTTTTCGTTTTTCTTCTTCAAAATCCAAACCGTTTGGATTTTCGTCTGGCATTACA
>JBFRWJ010000215.1:0-4920 GCA_051439525.1 Spirulina sp.
GTGATGAATATATTGGTTTACCCAGTGGTTTTTTATTTGCAGGTGCTTCGAGTGTGGTTAGTTCTTTATGGAACGTTAACGATCTCGCTACTGCTCTATTGATGATAAAATTTTACCAATTTCGAGAAACTTACTCGAATGTTACTTTAGCTCTCAATCACGCTCAAATCTGGTTGCGAGATGCAACAACAGAAATCGTGTTACAATCAATTCAGGAACTTAACTTAAGACCAAGCTCTATTGATCCCATACGAGACTGGTTAAATCGTTATGACCTTCAAGCAAAACCTTTCAGCGATCCTTATTTTTGGGCTGCTTTCTATGCAACAGGAGAGTAAACAATGACAAATTTAGATAACAAAGATCTGCTGTTTTATCTCGTACATTTTCTCAAAACTGAGCCAGAAATATTTTCCTTACAGAATTCAGATTTACAGGATTTGTATCTGATAGCTGAAAATATGGAAAACCTTTCTGAAAAGCAAATAGAGAAAAAACTCACTCAATTTTATCGTCAACATTTTAATATTGTAAACGCTTTGCAACTGCGTTTAGAAGATGGACGAGAAATCAATGAGATTAAACCAAGTCCAGAGCGACAAACTGGAGTTACCAATTTATTCTCAGAACTCCGAAAAATTGTTAAAGAAAAACTGGAACAGAATAATGACAAACACCCCGAAACAAACAACTAAAGTTTATGCTCCTAATATTCACTTGTTTGCATTTCACTTTTGCAAAGATATTGCAAAACCTTTTAGCTCAAACCTTAAGCCAAACGATAGATTATTATGGCAAAAATGCCAAGAAATATTCAAAAAATTAAATATTAATGAATCTCTGGAAGAAATTATCGAAAAAAAAGGATATCGAGTCGATTTGCTCAAATCGGAGAAATGCGATCGCATTTTTCTCTCTCTAACCAGTCAAATTGACTTAAATAATGAAACTCTAACCATTACTGGATTGGCTTATCCTCTCCGTCTTCACGATACTTATGTCCTCTGTTTAAACTTACGTCGTCCCGAAAAAGAAGCCGAAGAAAAAACAAAGCCAATTGATTTAGATTTTTTTAAAATCATTAATCCAAATCGCATTTTTCTGCGCGATCGCATTAACAGTTCTCTCGGACAAACTCTCCTCTTAACTTTTTGGAAAACTCCCGATAAAACACTGAAGTTTTGGCAATCTTCTCCCGATCGTGGAAAACTTAAAGAACTGAGCGATCGCTGCTTGCAATCTTTCTTTCACGATCAAGAAATCCAAATCCCTCCACTTAATCAAGTCGGAGAGCTATTTAATAGCCCAATCTTTGAATATGGAATAGCCAGTCAAATTGAAGACTATAATCATATTTTAGTTTGGATATTTTGCGAACAAGAAACCGATAATAAATTTCAAAATTGCTATCATCATCTCATTGATTTATTTGCCTATCGGAATAAAATTATTACAGCATATCAAAATAGCCGTAAAATTTACCAAGTTCTTACTCAAGAATATAATGATATTTCAAATAAAATAGATAAAATATTTACAGAAAAATTGAGTCAATATTCCCTAACAGAAAATAGATTAGAGCAATTCAAAAATTATCTCCAAACAGCACCTCAAACTCAACTAGAATATCTACAACTGATTCGAGACTTAGAAAATTATTACCTCACAATCAAAACCAATACGAACAATTACCAACGACAACTACAAAATATTTATGGACAATACCCTCAAGAAAATCTCAAATTTCTAGAGAGTTTTGTGAAAGAATATTGCGATTTATTTTGCGAACAAATTGAAACGGATTTAGGTTACTACAAACAAGGAACAGAACTTTTAAAGAATGCTATCGATACCATTCGCGGACTGGTAGAAATCGAACAAACAGAACGCGATCGCAAACTCCAAGAAGAAATTCAAGCGATCGGTATTGGGATTGCAACCGGAGCAATTTTTGCTTCGAGTTCTGGTTTAATGACTCAACCCGTAACTTGGCCATGGGACAAAGAACATGGGAAATTTCCCCATCCTTTCTTAACTGCTGTTTTGGTCAGTTTCATCATTGCGATTATCATGTGGGGATTAACAAAATGGGGATTAATAAAATGGATATCATGGATATTCTTAAAACGGCGATCGCATTAGAGCAAATTCTCACAAACTAGAACTTTCCTCAATCTGCATCTCGTTTCGATGCTCATTTAATTGCCCGTGCAATGCCTCGATCGCAATCCTCGCCTCCACATTCCCTCGAATTCATTCCTCCTCCCCCAACCCGCAATAAAAATCTACCGCACACCGCTCCACCGCACGGGCAATTTCCACAGGAGTCGCCCCCCGATATGCCTTGAGCAAGCGATGATAAAACCCTTTAATGCTCATTTTTCAAGGATGAACGATCGACAAGCGATCGTGCAAAAATTGTTCTTGGTCAAAGATTCCACAACTTGCGTTAAAATCTAAAGACGCTCTGGCATAATTATACGAACGAGGAAAATATGCAGGCTCGGGTTTCCAACCATTGGCAGGTCGGCACGACCCTTCTAGACCTGTACGCGCTCGAAAAACCCTTGAATCAAGGAGAATTCGCACCCGTCTACCTCGCCCGACACAAGTCATGGGCAATTGAGATCGTGCTGAAAGCCTTGTCTCCAGAGTTCATCGCGACGACTGGAGGACTGGAAAAGTGCGCTCGAGAACTGGAAACGTGGGTTAACTTAGCTCTTCATCCTCATATTGTCAGTTGTTATTACACGCGCCCCCTTGAAAACGAACTGGTCATCGTCTCCGAATACATTGAGGGAGGAAGTTTAAGAGATTGGCTCGATCGCGATCGCCTGTATCGAGGCGGTGCCAATACCGTCCTCAAACGCATCCTCGATATTGCCATTCAATCGGCTTGGGGATTGCACTACGCCCACGAGCGGGGGACGGTTCACGCTCATCTCAAACCGGAAAATCTTCTCATTACCGAGGGGGGAATTGCCAAAATTACGGATTTTGGTCGGGCCAATTTGTGCCGTGCTTTGCCCCTCTATGCCGCCCCCGAACAATTACACCACGATCGCTACAGCCCGAAAAGTGATGTGTGGAGTTGGGGACTGATGGTCTTAGAAATGTTCCAAGGAAAGCGGACGTGGCAAACCGGAAGCCAAGCCAGAGCAGCCCTAGAACGATACGGACAAAGCGGGAGCGCTCCCCGGGATATTCCTCCCATCCCCGGGGCGATCGCGGCATTATTGCACCACTGCTGGCAAGATCTCGAACATTACCGACCCCCGGATTTGCGCTTTTGTGCCGAGCGAGTCATGCAAATTTATCAGGACAGTTTCGGGACGGTCTATCCCCGCAGGGAACCCAATATCGACGAATATCGCGCCGATATCCTCAACAACCGCGCCGTTGCCCTCATCGACTTGGATCGCAAACCCGAAGCCGTGCACTATTGGGAAGAAGCACGGCGCATCCATCCCAATCATCCCGAATCAACCTATAACTGGGGGTTATTATTATGGCGATCGCGACGCACCACCGACGAACGACTCCTGCAAGTCTTGCAGAACGCTCTCGCTCCCCAAGCCGACTTAACTTCTTATCTTTTGGGCTGGGTCCACTTAGAGCGAGA
Source organism: Spirulina sp. (assembly GCA_051439525.1). Lineage (GTDB taxonomy): Bacteria > Cyanobacteriota > Cyanobacteriia > Cyanobacteriales > Spirulinaceae > CCY15215. The sequence continues at coordinate 3,623 of JBFRWJ010000215.1, forward strand.
CGACTGTCAAGCCGCGATCGCCGCCTTTTCTTCCTTACCCGAGGGATCGCCCCTCCCAGAAAGTCAAAATGCCCTCGCTCTCGCCAAAACTCGCCTCCCCGAGTCCAAATATAGATTTGTCAACCCCCCCGGAAAACAGTCCGCCGCCACCCGCGTCAAACCCGTTAATGCCGTCTGTTTCAGCGCTGACGGACGTTACGGCCTGTCGGGGAAGCAAGATGGCACCCTAGAACTGTGGGATTTCAAAACCCATCAAAATCATATCTTTGCTGGAGATTGCCAAGGGGAAATTCTCTCCATTGCCATTACCCCGGACAATCGTTATATTATCTCCCTTTCCCGGGGGACATTCGGTCTCATCCTCAAATTGTGGAGTTTGATGATCGGCAAGTGTCTGTGTACGTTTGAAAATATCGATCGCCCGGAAGCCCCGAAAAATCAACTCGAAAGCCAACTCGCCGACTTCCCGGAAGTTCTGGCGGCATTAGATCGCGAACGCAACGCCTCAGAAGATTTGGGAACGGTATTTTGGCAGTCACCACCTCACCGTCACCCGTCACCAGTGGGGGAAGAGAGAAAGAATAAAGACCTTCAGCCTTCATCCTTTATCCCTCATCCCTCCAGCAATGAGATTTTTAGTGAGGACGGTCGTTATATTTTGTCCCGCGAGGCGATCGCGCTGACATTGCGGGAAGTGGCAACGCAACAGATCCTTTATACTTGCTTGCACGATGGCACCCCCCTTCTCCTCACTCCGACGGGACGTTACGGCTTATCCCAAGCATCCCGCCCTCAATTATGGGATTTGCAGGAAGGTAAACCCCTGCGCCAATTTGACGATCTCGGCCCGGTCGCGGCAATTTGCGTGCTGCCGAATGGGCGCTTTTGTCTGGCGGCGGTGGGAGAGGGCAATCTCCAACTGCTGTCCCTCTCCACCGGGCGCATTCTCCAGACTATTGAAACCGATCGCTCGGCGATCGCTGCCCTCGCCGTCAGTGCCGACGGACGCTATGCCTTGAGTGGGGGAGAAGATTTGCAATTGTGGTCTCTGGAAACGGGAAGATGCTTGCGCACCTTTACGCAATCTGAAGCCATGACCACCCTCGCTCTCGCCCCAGACGGACGCTATGCCTTGAGTGGCGGCCCTCGGGGGACGACCTTATGGCAAGTGAATTGCTATTGCCCCCCGCCCCATGCCCCCCAGCCCCAGTGGCGAACCCAAACAGCCGTCGAATTGCTCTCCGTCGAGGAACTCTAACAAAAAGAGCTGGGGCGAGGCGCGTTGCGGATGGAAGCGG
>JBFRWJ010000216.1:0-5589 GCA_051439525.1 Spirulina sp.
GCATTAATCTACAAGAGTTTAACTTAGCTGATGCCAGTTTCATCGGCACTAATCTCAGCGAGGCGAATTTACAATACACTAATTTATCAAGAGCAAAGCTGATTGAAACTCAGTTAGATGAAGCACATTTATTCGCGGCTTGTCTGACAGGTGCTTGTATTAAAGAGGTCAAAATAACGACTGCAACTCAACTACAAGGAGTAGAATGCCAGTATATTTTCACAAGATTACCCACTCGAGAAAATCGAGATCCCGGTCGTATCCCTCAAAATTACTCCCAGATTTTCAAACCTGTAGAATTTGCTGATTTTATGCGTCAGTTTTACACGCAAAAAGAATCGAGGTAAGTTTGTTATAGTTTCTGCTTTAATAAATCAATTTGTTTAAAAAATTCATCTCGTTCGGCTTCAGCTTCTGCGATTTGTCTTTTTACTTTAATCATTTGTTTCGGTGATAAATCCTCAGTTTTTAAAGCCTTTTTTAACGCCTTAACTTCCTCATCTGCGAATTCATATTCTGTTTCGAGTTCTTCAATTCGATCTTGGATGTAACGGCGTTCTGTTGCCGTTAAATGAGAAGGTGGAGACGCGATCGCAGTTGGCGATGAATTAGAGTTCGATATCAGATTATCCGGCATTTCCAACCATACTTGTTTGAGTGTTTCTATCGAAATCATCCAACCAATCTGACCTTCTCCCTGTAAATTACTGATAACGCCTAAAACGTAATTTCCCGTTTCATCCAACGCCGGAGAACCGCTATTCCCGGGTTTGAGACATTCATTTCCTAAAACTTCTATTCTCCAGACTGTAGCGCGATCGCCTTGCTGACGGATTCTCTGTTCTGGTTTGAGTAATTTACCCTGAAGTTGACTGATATTCTTTTGTCCTTTATCAAACTGATAGTAGCCAGAGGTAATAAAAGGCATTTCTGCTTGACCGGAAGCAACTAAACGGAGGATGGGGCGATCGTACAAACCCCGTACTTTTAGAATCGCCAAATCGAACTCATTATCCCAACCTTCTACTTCTGCTGCTAGCAAACTTTCTCCCCTTACTTCTATCTTCTCAAACAAGCGAGATTCCCGAGAACTGGGTATTTTTTTAGAAATGACATGAGCGCAAGTGACGAGATAGGTTTCCCGTTCATTTCTATGGACAATAAAACCCGTCCCAAAATCCTCCTCGTTATTATCGGTAGTTTCAATTAAAACCACTGAATCCAGAAAATCAACCATCTCTTTCAAACCCCTTAAGCCACTATTTATTGACCCGTTTTGAATTGATAATTTTGAATTTTGAATTGATTTGCAGCTTATTCCGATTTTGGTTTGAGTGTTAATTTGACCGTTAGATTTGACCCGGCTTTGGCTTTAGTAACATATAAATTTCCTTCCCCTTCAAAACTGAACCCTAATTCGACTTCTGCCTGTTCGACTTCCATTTCTTGGTTGAGTTCTTTCCAGACCTCTTGGAGCGGACGGGAAATACTGACTAAAATAGGTTTAATTTTATTCAGACTGGAAGCGACTTCCTCTGCACCCTTACTGGAAATTTGTTGTATTCGATCGCCGGGTACCTCAATTTCTACTAAAGTTCCATCTTCTAGCTTAATGAGTTTGCTTGCCATTTTGATTAATTCTCAAGAGCGTAACTCTTCTTATGGTACACGAGTTGGAGAAATATTGAGATTATCCATTGATGTCGCGAGCATAGCAATCTTTGACCCGTCCGCAAGCATATCGCCAAGATTTCGAGAAAGTACAACTCGAATGGGTGAAAAAGAGGAGGAGTGCGAAGGCAGAAATACTGCTTCCCAAGGCAAAGAGACTGCGATAACCCCAGATATTCACCAATGCTCCCGCGATCGGTGCCGAGATGGCAATCCCCAGATCGAAGCCTCCCATCCAGAAACTAATGGTGCGTCCCCGTTCGTTTTGATGGGTGCGATCGCCGACAATAGCTGCAAAAGTGGGAAGAGTCATGCCAAAGCTCACACCTTCCAAAATGGCTGCGAAGATTAAACTCGCCCCCTCCCGAGCGTTCCACAAGACGAGCATTGCGGCACAATAAAGAGAAAGGCCGATGCTACTCCACAAACCGCGACCCGAGCGATCGCTCAGTCCCCCCAGCAAAATCCGAGTGCTGAAGGTGGATAGAGCAACTGTAAGATAAAATAGCCCCGGATTGAAAGCAATGCGAGCATCTTCGATAAATAAAGGCAGAAAATCGCCTACCCCACTTGCCGTCAATCCCATCAGGAGTGCCAAGAGGACGAGAATGCCGATGCGGCGATTGCCAACGAGTTTCCAGAATCCCTCGGAAGCCGTTTCCCGGGAGGCGACGGATTTTTCTCGCGGCGGTTCTCGTAATGTTCTACAGTAAAGTAAGCCGATGAGTGCGAAGCTGGAGGAAGTGAGAAACAAAACGGGATAACCGATGTGGCGTTGGAGAAAACTGCCGAGGAGAGCGCCAAATCCCACCCCGAGTGCTTTGGTTAATCCCATATAGCTCAAGACTTGCCCGCGATGTTGCGGGGGGGTTGCATCGATCGCTAAAGTCATGTATCCCGTACTCAAAGTGGCGATTCCCATGCCTTGAGCCAGTCGAAACCCCAACAACACGGGGAAAAAGGGAACGAGCCAATAGACGAGGGGCGCGATCGCGGCGACGGCCAGACCGAACAATAGTAAGATTCGGCGAGAGGTGCGATCGGCCATACCCCCGAGCCAAGTTCTCGAGAGGAGCAAACCCACTGCAACGGCACTGGCCGCCCATCCGACTTGTTGGCTGGTTTCTCCCAAATCTTGAATGTACAGGGGCAATGTGGGAAATAATAAACCCAAACTTAACCAAAATAACGTCCCGATCCCGAACAACTTTCTTAAATGAGCAAGAGGCATGGTCATTTTGAATTTTGAATTCTGAATTTTGAATTGGAGGCGATCCCCGCGCGATCGCCTCTCTTGCCGAGTTGAGGGGAGTAATACAAAGAGTTAGGGAGCAAGATGCTCCCACTACAGGATTTAATGATGGTGGTAGTGCGGGCATCTTGCCCGCTTGTCAACCCATTAAGCTCCCTCAAACCGTTTTCGAGGGAGTCGAGCCTTAGACGGCGGCCAAAACTTTGAGGGGATCCTCTAAAGTGAGTTCGACCCGAGGGCGAGCTTCATTGGCTCGAGTGGAAGGCAAACTGCAAATTGCAGAGGCGTTGAGGGTGGAAGGCAAACTGCAAATCGCGGCAGCGTTAAGGTTGGAAGGCAAACTGCAAATTGCGGCAGAATTTTTGTTATTCATAATGTCCTCGTTTGTTTTGTTTTTAACGACAATCACAACATAAGCGAGGGTTAGTTCTGCCAAGCAAGTTGCGCTCTTGCTTTCTGGAAAACCTTTAACGGTGGTTGTTTCGTCTTTAGGGGAAGTTCTTGACGTTCGGGGAATCCCCGAACTTTTAGGAAAAATTTCCCTCGAGCCAAGTTCGCATTTCGGACACCTCCGATCGCATCCCCAAAGCCTCAAAATCGCTTAAGGCTTCGGCGGCGGCTTGTTTGCTTGCATCCATGCAATCGCGCGATCGCTCCAAACGCGCTCGGGTGCGCTTGTGAAAGGCCAGCGATCGGCGATCGTTGGCTCGGACAACAATCGGCCAGCTTTGTTCTAATAGGGCTTCAGCGCGCTCTAATTCTCCCCTCGCGACGGCGATCTCGGCCAGCCAATTCAAAATATACACTTCCATTTGTTGCCATTGCACCGCTCGCCCTCGGACGAGAGCCTGTTGATAGAGGGTTTCGGCTCGGGCAAAATCCGCCATTTTGCAATAAATTCCCGCTTCGTAATACTGAATGCGAATCCATTGACGTTCGTCGGTTTCCCCCTCTTTCTCCATTCGTGATAGCAAAGTCTTTTCTGCCTCGAGGTGTTGGAGGGCAAGGGGGAAATCCTGCTGCGTAAAGGCTAAAATCGCTTTTGAATGGACGAATTCCACGCGATCGCGTGGATTCATGGCCTCGATCTCCGGGTCCAAGGTGGCAAAAATTTGCCCGGCTTCTGCGAGTTGCTCGGGCTTTCCCATTAACATCAACGTCCAAGCGCGATCGACGAGAGCTTCTGTTTCCAGTTCCCGATCCCCTTGCTGTCGTGCGAGTTGTAACAATCCATCCAACCAATTCAAACGCTCGTTCCAATAGCCGTAAATGTAGGTATAGCCTTTAATCTGTTGCCAAAATACTTTGGCAGTTTCATAATCTCCGGTTTCGAGAGACCATTCAAAAGCCCCTCGCAGATTGTCCCAATCTTCTTCTAATTTCCCATAATCCCGCCATTCTCGCCAATGATATTCTCGCTCCGGAGCGGACGAGGTTAAATACCAAGTGAGCCAACGCGATCGCGCTTCGGCCTCAAATTTCGGATCGGTGGTAAGTTCGGCGATCGCGTATTCGCGGGTGAGAAAGGGCATTTGATATCGTCCCGCTTCGGGTTTGAGCAGGGAAAGTTGTTGCAACTGCGCCAAACTATCCGCCAGTTTCAAAGGATCTGCTACACCTGCAACGGCAGCGATCGCGTCTTTGGTAGGAGGTGCGGCAAAAAGCGCGATCGCCGCGAACAAACGATGGGAGAGCTGTCCTCTCAAGGGTTTAACTAATCCCTCCAAGCAAAAACGGGCAATTTCTCCTGTCGGTTCTCGCAACCGGGTCGCGATCGCCTCGAAGGGATAACCGGAAGCCAATTGTCCGATCGTGTAAACGACAGCCATGGGGTTGCCTTCAGTTTTGTGATAGAGGGGTTGCAGTTCCCCCGGCTCGAGTTGGACTTGTTTGAGTGTTGCTTGATTTTCGATTAATTCTAAGGCTTGGTTTTCCGGCAGATTCTCCAGACGGATCGCCGCATCCAGTTGTATTTGCACTCGGGTGGTGAGTAACACTTTAACGGTAGTGGGCAGTTCGTATAAAAAGGCGAGGATATTTTCGGGATCGTCAAGAGTATCGGCATTATCCAATAATAATAAGGTGCGTTGCTCGGACAAATGTTCTCGCAGCCGTTGAAATTGTTCGCTAAAGTCGGTTCTGAGAACCCCCGGACAGTTTAAGGTATTAGCGATCGCGCGAAAAATATCCCCCAGATCCCGTTCTCGCTGAAAGCGCGGTAATAAGCGACCGGCATGGAGTCGATGGGATTTGGCACAGCTAAACACGATCGCGTCAAATAAGGGAATATCGGTCTGTTGTGGGTTTTGACGAGCCTCCAGACACAGATGGGCGACTTCCATCATGAGAGTGGTTTTTCCCACTCCCGCCATGCCTTCGATACTAATGCGATGGAGGGGGTTATCGCCAGCGAGGAAGTCTAATAACTGGTTTAATTCCTTTTGCCTGCCGATAAAGGCGGCGCGATCGCGGGCGGGAAGATTGTGATAGGGGAAATTGTCCCGGGATGGGGATTCCTCTTCGGAGGACGGCGAAATTGCTTCGGGGAGGGGGGGAGATGTTGGGGACTGCATTAACTCCCCCGTCACCTGTTTGGATTTTTCCGGTCGCCGTTTCTCCCATTCGCGATCGAAGCATTCGCGGTTTGCTTCTCTACTGTGATAGGG
>JBFRWJ010000217.1:0-7286 GCA_051439525.1 Spirulina sp.
ATATCAAAATTTTTGCTTTTTCAGCCAACAAGTTTATCGGACTATCGGGCGGCTAAAGCCGCCGTGTCGATTTTCTACCCCGCTCTAAAGAGACGGGGCTATCAATCTCCCGTTCTTTTTTCGTATTTACCCATTTCATCCTTCATCCTTCATCCTCTATCCTTCATCACTGTCTGCCCAAACGTCTTCGGTTTCGGTTTCGGTTTCTGCGATGGGAACGGTTTTGCTACTCGGGGCGGGAGCGGGTTTGGGGCGAACGCGATGGGCGATATCTCGACGATAATAGATGCCTTCAAATTCAATGCACTCGATCGCTTGGTAGGTTTTGGCGATCGCCGTTTCAAAACTGTCTCCCAATGCTGTCACCCCTAAAACCCGTCCGCCATTGGTCACGAATTCATGGCCTTTCTTTTTCGCACCGGCATGGAAGACGAGAGCCTCTAATTCTTCGGCGGACTGAATGCCCGCGATCGCTTTCCCTTTTTGATAGTCTTCGGGATATCCTTCCGAGGCGGCAACGACGCAGACGGCTTTCTCGGGTTTCCATTCTAAGGGAGGCAAGTCGGCTAATTTTTGTTGGGCGCAGGCCAGTAAGAGCTTATCGAAGGGGGTTTCCAGTAGGGGTAAGATGGCTTGGGTTTCCGGATCGCCGAAGCGACAGTTAAATTCGAGGACTTTGGGTTCTCCTGTCGGGGAAATCATTAACCCCGCATACAAGACTCCCCGATAATCGATATCTTGGCGTTTTAAGGCACTAATGACCGGACGAAAAACTTGCTCTTCGATCCGGGCCATTAACTCGGGGGTGATGATAGGGGCAGGGGCATATGCTCCCATGCCTCCGGTATTTAAACCCGTATCTCCTTCGCCAATGCGCTTGTGGTCTTGGGCGGGGAGTAAGGTGCGAAACGTAATGCCGTCAGCGATCGCGAAAACGGACACTTCTTCGCCCCTCAAAAATTCTTCCACCACGATCTTGCGAAATCCTTTTTCCTGCAGGGTATCCACCCCCATCCGTGCCTCTTGCAAGGTTTGGGCCACGATAACGCCTTTCCCCGAGGCTAACCCGTCAGCTTTGATAACGATGGGAGCGCCTTGTTTTTGAATGTAAGTTTTGGCTTTTTCGGCATCTGTAAAGACTTCTCCTTTGGCGGTGGGAACTCCCGCATCTTTCATTAAGGTTTTCGCCCAAGATTTGCTGGACTCGATTTGCGCTCCCGCTTTGGTGGGTCCGAAGACGGGAATATTTTGCGCCAAGAGGTAATCTGCCAAACCCGCCGCGAGGGGGGCTTCGGGACCGATAATCACCAGAGATGCCCCTTGCACCCCCGCAAAACGGGCAATTCCTTCAAAGTCATCGATTCGCATCGGCATATTCTGGCATTTGGCGAGGGATGCCGTGCCTCCATTGCCCGGAACGCAGATAACGCGGGTAATTTTGTCAGATTGAGCGAGTTTCCATGCTATGGCGTGTTCCCGACCGCCGTTACCAACTACCAAAACCTTCATTCCGGCTGCACTCCAAAACGTTAATATCGTCGGAGCAAACATTATAGTTCATCACGGTTGGATCGAATCCCAATTTCCTCGATTTTCTTCTCCTCGGCGCGATCGCCCCGAATTCACCGAAAAACCCCCACTCAGGCCGAGCGCAATTTTTTATTTTTTGCCTCGGCCCCCCTTTCGAGAAAAATTGACTAAAATAGAAATGGTTTTGCTGCAACGTTGGTGACTGCCAATATAGTTTTTAGATCTATGTTTTGATAATGAGGGAGTCCTAAATCGCTTGCGCGGCAGTAAACCAAGCTCGTACTTGGAAACTTTAAGCAGCAGGCAGCGACACCCACCTGGGTTTCCCAGGTCAAAAACTGAGGTAAGACGGCGAAGCGGTGAACCCACTCACGAAAAGTTCCTCTAGTGGCAAGCTAGGGGGATTTTTTAACGTTAGCTACGAAATCGTAAGTTTTTTTGAGCGGGAGAGGAAGTCCCCTCAGACTTTCCGTATCGTTTCATAAGCCATTAAATATAAGGCATTCGACCAAGATAGCGGACTAATCGGAACGGGTCGATCCGTTCCTCCAAAATAGGCTTCTGGGAGTCCCAGTTCTTTATCCCAATCAAATACAGCTTCCATTTTTTCAATATATTCAACCATCTCATCGTATAAACCTAATTTCTCAGCGATTAATGCCCCATAGCCAAAGCCCATTGTCCACTCTGCTGACTTTCCTTTGGGCGATCCACTTTTATGATAGTCATCTAAAGTATCTGGGTTTTCCTCGGAAGCATAGCGAACAAATCCGCGATCGCGTTCGAGTTGGCTATAGTTCTCTCGGATTTTCCAGACATTCTTTTCTGTTAAAAGCTCTCCCTTCTTCTTTTCTTGTAGGATGAAATGATCGTAGAGAATCATCAAACCGGTCAGATCGTAGGGTCGCTCTTCTGTTTCGCCCATCGAACTCATACGTTCGTTGAGAAACTCAAAACCACTGCTAATCGTTCTTTCATCGATTGAAATACTCTCTGTTGTTCCATCTTTAGCTCGTAACGTTAAACCTTGTACGTGCATATATCCAGAAAGAATTGCTGCAATTGAACTGGCGTGTATATCCGGTTCTATATCTCCTCGAGTTCCTCCTTTTCCTTCTTCCCAGATCCCAAAGTCCCCGGGAATTTTACTATTTCTACTGTAATCCCAAGCTAGAAAATAATCGAGTATTTTTTTGACCAGTCTAATATCTTCTCTATCCTGCAAAACACAAATACCATTTTCAGTTAATAAAGCAAGATGCTTGAGAAATTCTGCCATGTCTAGTTGTAAATCCTTCTTCTGGTCTGCATGAACTGGCTCTAGGGTTAAAGGGTGCATTCTGGGTAGAATTGCATGGCGATCGCACTCGAGTTTTTCTCCCTTGGAACTGGCTTCAAGGGTTTGGTCGATCGTCTCAATATTCTTTCTAAAATAAGTTAGCAGAGTCGCCATGGTATGCTGCGATCGCGCAGTATTTCCCGCCACAAGATCGTAAGCACTGCATTTTAAAGTATCCCGAATCCAAGCCAGAGAATAATTGTCATCGTTGACTTGAGAATCTCCCGATGTTACTTCGGTTTTACATTTTGCAGGATCGAACGCAGTTGCGGCAAATAACCCCTTTCCCAACCCAGTTTTTATTCGCGCAGCCTCAAGACCTCTAAGAGCCGCTTCTAGGTAACGAATTTTAAATATATCTTTGTTGAAGAAAATCATAACACTTAATTATATGACTTAGATTGATATCCTTAAGAGCTTAAATTCTATTTTTGCTAAATACTCTCAATAGCCAATATATAATATATTTTACTTTTTGTCATCTTTCTTATCCGATTTAGGCGGAAGAAGTGGAATATCATTGAGTCCGGGTAAGGGATTGGGAATAAATAAAGTCGGGCAGTCTCGTCCAATTTTAGAGATTTCTTTATCTTGGTCTTCGATGAACTTGTTAATTGAAGTCGTGAGGGATTGAGGATTTGAAAGAACATGCTCGTCCTCTATAACTTTTTTTAACTCAAGCTGAAAATTTGTAGACCAATCTCTTAAATCGATCGCGATCTTAGCACAGTCTTCAAAGTTAGACGAAAATGAATAGAAAAAATTAGCTTTGTTCGTTATAATTGCAACTAAACCTATAACACCTATTATGAATTGAGGAACTTTTAGAATTGATAGAGCAACTACTATGGCAACAAGAATAGAAGTTAATGTTGAAACATTTGCCCCCAATCGATATCGCATTTGAGAATCGTAAATATTGCTCAGGTGAAAGTAATATCGTTCAAGAATGCCATAAATTTGTAATCTGGTTCCTTGAACGAGAGGTTTTTCTTTAATAGTACTCGCAACAATAACAATTGCTTCCAAAACATCCCAATCAATTCTAGTAAATCTTTGCCAACCTTCTTTTCTAAGACTTTTATAAGCTTGTTGTACGATCTCCAAACTAGATGCCTCTGGTTGCTCTTCAAGAAGATTTTCAACCTTTGTTGCCAACCTATATAGTTTCTGCTTGATCTCCATAAAATTTCTCCTATATTTGAGGAACTATTTTTGCAGATTTTTAAGTTTTGTAGAGAGATAAAATGGCTTCTCGACGGCTTTTCGTATGGCTTTTTCGATCGCTTTATTTCGCGATCCCACCACGACGATCGAGGTTTCCCCCGGAAAGGTTAGGGACTCGGCAAATCGACGGAGAAAAGCCCGATCGCTAGCAGCTTCATCCGCCTCAAAAAAACCTCGCTTGCGACGAACCATTAAAATATAAAAAGGCTTTTCGGGCAAATGTTTGACCGCTTTCTGCACTAAATAAACCCTCTCGACCTCCGAATGAGCGGCAATTTGTTCCCGCAGCGATCTCACTTTTTCTGGCGATAAACCGTGAGGTTTGAAGCGATCGCGAACGGTTATCGAGTTGCGTTCTTCCTGCGCCAAAACCAGCTCTTGATGATATCCCTCGGCTTGTTGGCGATATTGTTCTGCTTCCTCGGTTCGTTTTTGTCCCTGCAAAAAAGCGTAAATTAACTGACATCCCGGTACAACCACATTGGCATCCTCTGCAATCGCCTTGCGCACATAACCCATTCCCTCTTCGTCCCCTGCTTCTAACAACATTTGTCCCAAATAAAAATTCGCACCGACGTGATTGGCATCGAGAGTCAAAATATCCTCCAACAAAGGCTTAATCTTGTCCGTGCCTTCGAGTTCCATGGTTAAGCGAGCGCGCTGCCACCTCTCTTCTACCGTTAAAGTTGTTGTCTCTGCCTTGCGTTCTAATTTCTCCAACGCCATGCGATATTCCTGTAACTCAACATAACGCTGCCGCCATTGAAAATTCACGGAAGTGCGCCAATCTACTCCCAAAGCGGATGTCACTTTAGAGAGGTTTTGTTGCAGGTATTCCTCCGCCGCCGATCGCGCCATCGGTTTTGGCGGGTCGGGCAAAGGGTGAGTCTGATAGCGCAAGGCTTTGAGGCGTTCTTGGAGACAGGGATGAGTATCCTCGTTGTTGGTTTGTTCCGCCAACGCCAAACTCAACCATTTTCGTTCCTTTTCCGGGTTCGCTTCGGCGGTCAGGGCGCGATCGATCTCACCAAAAACCTCTTCGGGAGGATCGGGCAATTCTCCTGCTTGGCGATAAATGTCCGACCAAGCTTCCCCGAGCCGCCGTCCTTTCACCGCAACCTCAATCAACGCTTCTGCTGCGGTACGAGTTCCGGCCATCTTCGCCGCACAGCGATCGGCTTCATATTCGTTCGCTCGTGCCAGAACAAAAGAATAGGCATTAAAAAAGGGCGCATACCAACTTAAAAAGAGCTGAAAAAAGAACGTCGCCCAACCATGCTGGCTTTGGTGCAAGCGTTCCAACATTCCCATCCAAGTTTGGCGCTGATGGTAAATCCAACCCCCAAACCGCCCGTGATTGCCGGATAAATGCCCGAATTCGTGGGCGAGGACGGCGCGAAAGCGATCGGGAGAGAGTGCCTGCATTAAAGGTAAGCCAATAATGAGATAATTTTGCGGCCAGCCAAAAACCCCCAAACGAGATACCTGCATCACTCCCGCATTAAATTCTCCCGTTAAAATGACATGATGGCAGCGCGGTGCTTTTAGATTTTTGGTGAGCTTGTCGAGATGCTGGAACAGGAGAGGGAAACTTCTGCGGGTGAGGTAAATTCCATTGGGGGGAGACATCGTGACCCAGAGCGATCGCGCAATGATGAAAATGACTCCCATCAAGGCGATCGCGAGTTGAATGGTACTCCCGTGAATGCGCTTGCTATAAATAATCATCAAAACGAGGAGAGCGAGAGCCGCAAAAAGAATCGCGATCGCGCTGAAAATATAAACATATCCCAACATGGCTAAAAGTCCCACTTGTAACTTATACAAGCCGGGATTGCGGCGAGCATTCCCTTCCAGTCGCTTCACCAGTGCGTTGAACTGTTCCTCCGTCACCCTTTCGCCTCCCATTTGTCCTTATTTTGGTTATAAATCCACAGTGGAGCAATTTTCCTTAAAAGAATATTTACTTTTTCTGGAAAATCTCGCGATCGCCAGACTATTCGCTCATTTTCTCATTCTTTTCCAGAGAGATGTTGAGGAATGATGATTTCAAATAGAGTTCCCGTTTCTGCACTCGAACTGCAAACCAGTTGACCCTGATGTTTTTCCGTCACAATCTTGTAGCTAATTGATAATCCTAAACCCGTTCCCTGTCCGATTGACTTTGTGGTAAAGAAAGGATCGAAAATTTTTGATTGAATCTCCTCTGGAATGCCCGGACCATTATCTTGAATTTTAATGTTGCATTGACTTTCGCGAAACTCCGTCGCGATCGAAATTTGGGGTTGAAAATCGGGCTGTTGCTTGCATTTTTGAGTCAGAGCATCAATGGCATTCGTCAAAATGTTCATAAACACTTGATTCAGTTGACTGGGATAGCAATCAATGACGGGGAATTCACTATAGTTTTTAACGATCTCGATCGCGGGACGATCGGACTTGGCCTTGAGTTGATTTCCCAAAATTAAGAGAGTGCTTTCTATCCCTTCATGAATATCAATTTCCTTAGCATCCGCTTCATCTAAGCGCGAAAAGTTGCGAAGAGAAAGGACAATATTGCGAATGCGTTCTGAACCCAGACGCATGGACTTCAAGATACGATTAAAGTCTTCGAGTAGGTAATCCAATTCTACCTCGTCCATTTCTTCTTGAATTTTGGGATGAGGATTGGGATAATAATAACGATACAGGTCGAAAATCTGGCGAATCTCATTGATATACTTTTCGGCATGGGTAAAATTGCCATAAATAAAATTAACGGGATTATTGATTTCATGGGCAACTCCGGCGACCAGTTGACCCAAACTTGACATCTTTTCACTTTGAACCAGTTGAGATTGAGTATTTTTGAGTTCTCGAACAGTTTGTTTAAGTTGTTCTTGCTTTTGCTTTAAGTCTTGTTCTGCTGCCATTAATTTTTGTACGATGTTTTCTTTTTCGCGATGGATTTGGATATAAGTTAAACAGAGACCGATAAAAGGAATTAAATAGGCGAGAATTTTCAAAAAATGCGCGATATTAAAATCACTATCAAACAAAACTCTCGACCCAAAAGACATATGCAACTGAACGGCCACTTGAGGAAGGCTACTGATAATGAGAGACTGGGTAAATAGATTGGGATAGCGACGGTTAAAGCGAGGAAATAAAAACAAACCGATAACAACAAAGAGCAGTAACGGTGCAATAT
>JBFRWJ010000218.1:0-8496 GCA_051439525.1 Spirulina sp.
GGTAAATATTCAGAGTCTGTGATTAAATTTTGTTGACATCCATACTTTGTATTTTACCTCCCTCTTTGTCATTAACAAAAAATTGTAAATTTATCAATCTTTTGCTAAAATTAATTATCAAAGATACAGGTGGCTAAAGCCGCCGTGTCCATTTTCTACCCCGCTCTAAAGAGACGGGGCTATCAATCTCCCGCTCTTTTCTCGTATTTTCTTTGCCGACCAAGGGGAGTTCTCAACAGGGGACTATGAAGAAATGATCAACAAAGCGAGTTGCTTGAGCTTGGTTTCCAACTCTAGGATGCTGATTCTAGCGTTGAATTACCACAAAAAGGTCGATCTCTGAAAGCCTCTCTATGCAAATCTTTCAGGCGATACATTTTCCATAACCGTAGGTTTCTGTTCAAATGCGCCCGCTAGTCCAATTCGCAATTCGCAATTGAAAAATATTAAGTGAGAGAAATTTTCCTCTCTCATCCTTCATCCCTCATCCTTTTGAAATTCCTTCATCCTTTCCCAACAGCCAATAAGTGGTCATTTCTCCTTTTCCTTTCACGGAAATTTCACCTCGCTTGTGAAAGTGATAGCGATCGCCGAGTTTTTCGCGAGCGTCGGCAGTCATTTGAATTTTTCCGGGTTCTCCTTGAGCTTCCATGCGGGAGGCGACATTAACGGTATCGCCCCACAAATCGTAAATAAATTTTTTCATTCCGATCACCCCGGCAACCACAGATCCCGTACTGATGCCAATGCGAATTTGTAACGATCGTTCCTCTTGGAGTTGGGGGATCTCGAATTGAGGCATCGCCGCTTGCATGGCTAGGGCCATATCCGCGATCGCTTCCAAGTGTCCGGGTTTGCGTTCCGGCAGTCCCCCCACCACCATATACGCATCGCCAATGGTTTTAATTTTTTCCAAACCATATTCGTCGGCAAGTTTATCGAACGCCGAAAAGATCTGATTGAGGAGTTCCACCAGTTCGATGGGGGACATTTGAGCGGAGAGGGGGGTAAACCCGACGATATCCGCAAAGAGAATGCTGACCGAGTCGTACTGCTCCGCGATCGCCCCCGTGGTTTGCTTGAGGCGGTCGGCAATGGAACGGGGAAGAATATTGAGGAGCAGGCGTTCGGATTGTTGTTTGGCCAAGCGCAATGCCAATTCTGCCCGCTTGCGATCGCTATTATCCCTCACCATAAAGAGCACTTCATTTTTGCCACTGGGAACCACGCGAATTTCTTCGTATTGCAAGCGGCGATCGCGTCGCGCTCCAGAAGGGGCATCGATCCAAACTTCTTGTTCGTAGCTTTGGGGATCCTTGGTGGCGAGAACGGCTCGGACGGCTGCGAGTTGGCGAGCGGCGATTTCGGGGGGGAGAAATTCGCTGACGTGTTTGCCCACGGGTTCGATATTCGACGGCACGACGCTGGCAAATTCCCGAGACTTGACAAAATCCAGATAAATGCCCTTGGCATTCATGCGAAACATGAGATCGGGAATAGCGCTGAGAATGGCGCGGTTCTTGGCTTCGCTGGTTTGTAGAGCCAGTTCGGTGGCCTTGCGATCGCTAATATCGCGAGCGACGACAATGGCACTTTCCTCATCTAAAGGAGAGACGCTGGCATCGAGCCAAATCTGTCGGTCAGCCCGGGGATTGCCGGAAGATGTCGAACCCTCGAGAGTGTATTCGATATGTTGGGTTTCTCCCGTGTCGAGGGTGGTGTGAATGGCAGCTAGGAGGCGATCGGCACTCTCTCGGGGCATAATTTCGGGAAGAGTCTTCCCTAAAAGTTCTTCAGCAGACCCAAACAGATTGCTGGTTTTCGTGGGCGCGACCTTCAGACAAATTCCAGAGCGATCGTAGATAACCGTCAAGTCGGTCATGGCGGCAAACATGCCCCGTTGTTCGGCCTCGATTTGCTTTTGATGTAAATTATTGCCCAATTGGTCGGCTACGGCACTGACCAGATGACTCAGACGCAGATCTTGCTCCCGGGTTTCGAGGGTAAAAAAGCTCAACACCGCGAATACTCGCGTTCTTTCTCCGCCAAAATTCTCGGCGGCGAGGATGGGAACGCTAAAGGCTGCATTTAAACCGCTCTGTCGGGCGTTTTCCAAGCGCAGGAGGGGATCTTCCGTATCGGGTGGAGACAACGCATTCCATTGCGATTTTCCCGTTGCCCAAACCCGTCCGGGGATTTCTTCCCCCGGCAAGAGGACGAGGGCCGCGCTATAGTCTCGGAAGCGATCGATGGCTTCCACGAGAGGGGGATCGATGTTTTGCTGGCGGCGATACCAACTGGGGCTGCATTCGAGAGCAGAGCGATCGGGGGTTTCCAACCAAACTTCTCCATAAATCCAACCGGTTTTTTCGCAAATTTGACAGAGGGCGATCTCTAGGGCTTGATCGAAATCGGAGGCATTGCTAATAGCTTGGGACAGGGTCAAGAGAAATTGTACTTCTTCTTCTGCTTGCTGGCGTTGTAATTCCGTTTGACGGGTGGCAATGAACTTCCCGAGACTTTGTGCCATTAACTCGATAATTTCAAGGGCTCGGGCCTCTAAAGAATGCGAGGGAATTTTGGGGGAGTAGAAGCTCAGAATACCGTAAATGGTCTCATTGACCCAAATGGGCGTACCCACATAAGATTCGAGTCGAAATTGTTGATAGAAAAGCCGATCGCGCAATTCTGCGTTGTCCCCCGTGCGATCGATGGTCACCGTCGCTTCCTGGCTCCAAGGCAATTGACAATAAGTTTCGGACAGGGGAAAAGACTCCGAAGGCTGAAGGCTGAAGGCTGAAGGCTGAATTTCCGCCTTCTCTTCCCTCCTTGCTTCCTCTGCTTTCCCTTCTCCAACGGGTGACGGGTGACGGGTGACTGATTATCGGGTGACTGTTCTGACGAGTGAGCGATCGTTGCTTCGATATAGCAGCGATCGCCTTCAACGCGAGCGATCGCGGCGAAGGGAAAGCCAAAGATTTCGCAGCCCGTTGCCAGATAATCGTCAAAGAGTTCGTTTAAGTTATGGTAAGAGGTGGTATTGAGGCGATGGAGTTGCTTGAGGCGATCTCCAAAAGTCTGCAAACGTTGATTTTGTTGGGCGAGTTGTTTTTGCAACGATCGCAGGTGCAACTGATTGGCAATGCGGGCGAGAACTTCGGCTTTTTGAAAGGGTTTGGTAATATAGTCCACTCCTCCTGCATCAAAGGCTTTGACTTTGTCTCGGGCATCGTCTAAAGCACTGAGAAAAATGACGGGAATATCTTTGGTGCGTTCGTCGGCTTTGAGATGGCGACAGACTTCATAGCCATCCATTTCTGGCATCATGATATCGAGCAAGACCAAATCTGGCGGAATGGCACGGGCAGCGGAAAGGGCAATTTTGCCATTTAAAGTCGGTCGCACTTCATAGCCCTGCTGTTTGAGCATGGTCACGAGCAAGCGCAGGTTGGCGGGGGTATCGTCAACTACTAAAATATTCTCCTTGGCAGGTGTTGGCGTAGTCATTGAAAATTCGCGCGGGTTTGGCATCAAAGATTTCCCTCAAGGAGAAAGAATGCTCAATTGAGTTTTCCACCTCGTCCTCGGGTATCCCGGACATTTATGTCGCTCTACACCCATCCTTTAACAGGACCCGATTGAGATTTCTTTACATAGTGTAGCGAAGGGACGGGCAACTTTTTCAGCGATCGCGTGACTTTCCCCGGTTGGCACGCCATATTTCCCCTGATAATCGGCGAAAAAGCGATCGCGGTTGCGGGCTGGATGGTTAAAATTGAAGGAAAAATGCGATCGTTGTGATTCAGAGGAGGACAGAACATTGGAAACGATTGCCTATACTCGAGGATATCTCGCTCGCGAGGAGATCGAAGGCATTGAATACGAGTTGCCCGAGTTGGATTTATTGGCGTTTGGGAATCATTTCGCAGGTTCGATGTGCCTGAGTTTGTTAACGGCGACGGTGGTGGCTGGAATTTTAATTTCTGCCGATCCTGCAGCCGCACGAATGCTGACCCGGGGAATGCAAGGAAATGATGTTTCCCGAGTGCAAACCCTATTGAGAAATCAGGGTTATGCCATTCGCTACGGTGCTAACGGTGCCGGACGCGGGAAGTTCGGACCGCAAACGGAAAGTGCCGTCCGTGCTTTCCAGCAAAAGATGGGTTTGACTCCCGATGGGATCGTGGGTTCTCGCACCCTTGCTGCTTTGCAAAACGGGGTGGGCGGTCGCGCGAGCAGTGCAAGCGTTCGGGCTGCCAGCAGCAGTGCTAGAGGGGGTACGGGGGGTCGCTATTTAACGGTTGGCTCTCGGGGGGCTGCTGTAGCTGAGTTACAAACAATGTTGAGAAATCGCGGCTATGCCATTCGCTTCGGTGCTAATGGTGCCGGACGGGGGGTATTCGGCCAGCAAACTCTCAATGCCCTGCGTCAGTTTCAACGGGATGCCCGGTTAGCAGTGGATGGGGTTGCCGGACCTCAAACGATAGGGGCCTTGCGCGGCGGCTCCGTTGCCGTGGCGCGAGCCAGCACGGCGCGTCAGGCGACGGCAAGTACCGCCCGTCCCAATACTGGCGGACGCTATCGGGTGGCGGCATCCCGTTTGAACATTCGCAGCAATCCCAGTATGAATGGGAGGGTTGTCGGGACTTTGGCCAATGGTGCACCGGTTAACGTCATCCGTTTTGCCAATTCTTGGGCACAAATCGGTTCGGGACAATATGTTGCCGGTCGCTATCTCAGACGCTAATCAATGAGCAACAATCAATTATCAATAAAAAAATCGTTGATAATTGATTGTTGATTGTTGGATTGAATGTTGGCGATCGCGATCTCGAATTTTTAGGAAAACTCCCTCGGGCGCGATCGCGTTCTCTCAATCTACTCGATATTAGATATGATAACAATTTAGAAAAATATGATATATTAATATTGGCTTCCCGGTAGTTCGTTCGTGTTCGCTTAACCATTCATAGGGAATATCTTCTATCACACTAACTCGTTGGAGTTTTTTCTTGAGTTTGAGGGTATTTTGAGGATCGTTATCCAATTTCTTTGTCAGTTCTTTTTCCCAGCGATCGCAATCGTCACTTTGAATATAACCAATCATTCCAGCTTCAGGACATTCAGAGGCATAGATACCATTAATAAAGCATTGCAATCCATCTTCACCTGTATATTTACCAATTGGAAAACCACCGATACGCAATCGTTTTGCTTCAAAAATATACTCTAATCTCGGTTTAGAAATGCTACATTCCACAACAATATCTAATCGCCTTCGGTGTTTTCCTTTTCTTCCCTCTCCTGCAATTGGTCTCTCTTCATCCACGAAATAGCGATCGAATCTTTCATCCATATCAATATCGAGCAATTGTTGACCTATTAGCGAAGATACTCGAACAACTTCCCTTTGTTTTTCAACAGTTAATTTAGAAATATTTTTGAGTTGCAATCCCGATGCAATATGAAATTCTTTTTCTCGACCGAGTTCTCCTATTGTTTTAGAAAACAATCGATTTAAACGCTGTATGATTTTTTGGTCTCTATAGCTTCCCCATAAAGCTAATTTCCACGGTAGCAAGCTACCCATTTCAATATCGTTATGAGATATTGGCTGGATTTCATTTTCATTAATTGTAATTGTCCAAGTTTGATTTTGTCGATCTTCCTCCCAAGATTTATTAGAGATTTGATTCACTGCGAAAGGAGAATAGTGAACGAGATTGGGTTTTGGATAGTTGATATCTCCTATCGTATAAACAATTGTAGCTGTAGCTACTTTTGCTCGTCTATAAAATAAGACATAAGCTAGATGAGAAAAATTGGTAACTCTTCTAATTTTATGTTGTTGAAAAAAATCTTTTCGATATTTTTCAGATTCACCATTAAAAAGACTTGGCGCATGAATAAGTAAAGCTACATAACTATTTGTTTTTTCCAATCTTAGAAGATCGGTGACTCTCCATGTAAAAGCTTCACAAACTCGGTTTCCCGTGACTGTTTTTTCCGAATGAGTTTTTATCCAATTTCGGACACAATCTTCTCCTTTTGTTTCAGGTTTTAATTCTATCCACGGAGGATTGCCAATAATCCAGTCAAATTTTTCATTTTTCTGCCAAAACTCTGAAGAATTATCAAATAGATCGCATTCAAAGACTCTCTCATTGTGCAATTTAGGAAATTTGAAATCTTGATTTTTATGTAAATCTGGTGGTTCTATGTAATCCAGCATTGTCAAAATTAAGCTAAATTCAGCAATATAACAAGCATCTCGACTGCGTTCAACTCCATAGCAACTTTCTAAGAGAATTGCTTTTAAGTTGTCTGGAGCAATTTTTTCAGACAAATTTCTTTGAGATTCTTGCTCAATTAATCGACGATATGCGAGGACGAGAAAAATTCCCGAACCGCAACAAGGATCGAGGATTTTCATACCTTTCTCCAAAAGTCTTACAGAATTTAATTCAGAGATGAGATAATCAGCCAAAGGTTCGGGAGTATAAATTGCTCCATGTTTTTTACTTTTTCCTTGGTTTCGCAAGAACTGCTCGTATATTGACGAAAGTAATTCAATCGGGATGTATTCAAAATTATATGCCTTAAAATCAAGATGCAGTTGTCCGGTCTCAATATCGTCACCTTTGAAAACAGAAGCAACTAAGCTAATTTGCTCATCAGAAGGTGCATTTTTCCCAGACAAAGGTAAAGGAAAAATATTACCTTCAAAACGCTCTTCTAAGACTTCAACAATATGCTTTAAGCCTTGTAACGTCGCATTTCTACCCAAAACACTATCAAGATTGATTTGCTTTTCCTTTAGCCATAGATCCGAAAGAATTCCCCGATCGCGCAGATAGCGAATATAGACATATTTACCAATCAGAGCATGAGCAATGGATAATTCTAATCCTTTGTTTTCGAGCCATTTTCCAAGTTTTTCTAGATTGTTTAAGAGATGAACGTCAACTCGGCGATCGACTGTTAAATGTTCTGCTTGGACTTTCCAAATATTCCCCGAGTCAATAGATTCTGCAAAATGTCAAGCAATTCATTCAGTTGCATGAGATTCCCTCCTTTACTCAACTTCAAAAACTCTTCTCGAGAACCAGTGTACTATGTGCTTGAATGGTCTAAGAAAAAATTTTAACAAAGATTTGCATTAATGCTTAACTTAATTGATTGAATGCCAACAATTTCGCCCTAAAAATATCGCTGCAATCAAAAAATCCCAAATTGTAAAGAAAACCAACAATTTCGCGATCGCGTTCCCTCGAGGAGTATGGTTGAAACTGAAAGATCGTCAAGGTAGGCAAAAATACTCATGTCCGAAGCAACTATAGAATCAATCCTACAAGAGAATCGCACCTTTCCCCCTCCCGCAGACTTTGCCGCCAATGCAACCATCGGTAGCATGGAAAAATATAAAGAACTTTATGAGAAGGCGGCTACCGATCCCGAAGGCTTTTGGGGAGAACTCGCGGAAAAAGAACTGCACTGGTTTGAGAAGTGGGATAAAGTCCTCGACTGGCAACCCCCTTTTGCCAAATGGTTTGTTGGGGGGAAATTAAACCTGTCTTATAACTGTTTGGACAGGCATTTGACAACTTGGCGCAAGAATAAAGCCGCTCTCATTTGGGAAGGAGAACCCGGAGATAGTTGCACTCTCACCTATGCGCAACTGCATCGGGAAGTCTGCAAAATGGCCAATGTCTTCAAACAGTTGGGCGTGAAAAAAGGCGATCGCGTGGGCATTTATATGCCCATGATTCCCGAAGCCGCGATCGCCATGTTAGCCTGTACCCGGATCGGTGCCCCCCACAGCGTAGTTTTTGGGGGTTTTAGTGCCGGAGCCTTACAAACGCGCTTGCTTGATGCGGAAGCAAAATTAGTCGTGACTGCCGATGGGGGCTTTCGCAAGGATAAAATTATTCCCTTAAAAGTGGCCGTGGATGAAGCCCTCGCCGATAATGCCGTTCCCAGCGTGGAAAATGTCCTCGTGGTACAGCGTAGCAAAGAAGCGATCCATATGGAACCGGGGCGGGATCATTGGTGGCACGATCTGGAAAAAGAGGCATCTGCGGACTGTCCTCCAGAGCCGATGGACAGCGAAGATATGCTCTTTATTCTCTATACAAGCGGCACGACAGGCAAGCCGAAAGGGGTCGTTCACACCACGGGCGGCTATAACCTTTATACCCACATGACGACAAAATGGACATTCGATCTCATAGCTACGGATGTGTATTGGTGTACGGCAGATGTAGGCTGGATCACGGGACACAGTTACATCGTTTACGGGCCGCTCTCCAACGGGGCCACCAGTTTAATGTATGAAGGGGCCCCCCGTGCCTCTAACCCCGGTTGTCTCTGGGATGTGGTGGAAAAATACGGCGTGACCATTTTCTATACCGCACCGACGGCGATCCGGGCGTTTATTAAAATGGGGGAAGAGTTACCGAAAGCGCGAGATCTCTCCTCTCTGCGCATTCTCGGCAC
>JBFRWJ010000219.1:0-9751 GCA_051439525.1 Spirulina sp.
ATGTGCTGCTTGCAGCCCGCATTCCCCCCCAAAAGTTGAATAATGGGTAAAGGTCGCCGAGGATTCGCCGCCGCGATCGCCAGACAAATTTCCTCCACCACCAACCCTTGAGAAGGAGACAGGAGGGGCAAAAGACCTTCCCGGGTGGCATCTAAAGGAAACAGCCGAGAAGCCAAATGGCGATCGATGCGCCCGGATCCCGCGAGAAAATTGAGAACCCGAGAGTCGATCTTCAACGGACACCACTTTTCCGGCAGCGTATCCCGCGATCGCACCTCCAGCAAATTCCAGTAAGACAGGGATCCCTCAAAAGACACCACCTCCCAATCCTCCTCGCCAAACAGGTCAAACGCCAAAGAAAAGGTGGGATAAGGCATATTGCGAGACCCCTGCAAGCGATCGCACAACCCTGGCACTGCATTATCCCACTCCTGCGCCGCACAGAGGAGCAAAATCCCCCGCTCCAAAACAGAGAGATCGAAGCGATCGCCCAGATATTCCAGAGTCGGCGGCTCGGTAATGCGCACCTCATCGGGGATTTTCCCTTCTGAATCGGCCATTGCTAATGTTTCCATCCGCGATCGCACTACCGCGATCGCTTCTCCGAGTGCGCGCTGATTTTCGTTCATCACCTCAACCTGAAGTCCTCCCCATTTTGTTTTTTAAATGGAAATCCGTTCGGAAAAAACATCGGGTTGGGTGGAAAAATCCACCGGAATGCTATCCACCCCATCCACCCGCAATCGTACCACATAGACCCCCGCCGGCACATTGCGCGCCCGAAACGCGAGCCGAGACGGCGCCGAGGCATCCTCCGGTACAGTTATATCCTCCGCGAGAGCAATCCCGCGAGCCCCCAACAACAGCACCACCTGTTGTCCGGGTCGCACTTGGGGATAGCAGGCGACTTCGATGCGGCAGAACCCCTCCCCCTCCTGCTGTGATGCGAGACCCGCCACTTGGGGGGCAATAGCGAGGGACAGGGACTCGCTTCTTTGCTCGTACTCCTCCCGGTGACAAACGAGAGAAAGGGTATAAAACCCCGCCACCCAACGAGAAACGAGGGACGGATCCTCCTCGCGATCGCTCAGTCGCACTTTCAGTTCTTCCTCCGTCGCTTCCGGGAGGAGAGAAAGGGCGATCGGCTCTCCCAAGAGGGGATGTTGCAACTGCACCGAAAGTTGGGGACGATTCAATAAACTGCCCCCCAAGGTTAAAACATCGCCAAATTGTGCGCTGCGCTGGCCATTCGGCAACTGGATGGACTGCAACGCCGGAATCCCCAGATTGGAAAAGAGCCGACGACCGCCCCCCGTTCCCCCGTTCCGTTCCGGCAGCACGGGTAAAGGCACATTCACGGGCAGTTGACTATCCAGAGTCACCACAGAGATTTGATAGGCCACCGAAGCCCGATACTGAGCCTGAAACCCCTGCCAGATCTGGGAAATCTCCTCAAAAGAGAGAGCTTGGGGCGTGATATTAATGCTGTCGATTTGTTCGTGCAAATCACTTTCGGGCAATCGCTTCGCCGTCGCGGTCGAGATATCCTCGGCATGGAGAATTTTGAGATCGTGAAAGAGACTCATCACCCTTCCCAGTAATTGATGGCTGGCAATTTCATCGTCGTCCTTCCCATAAGTCGCGATCAAATAGTAAAGATCCAAACCTAAAGGAGGTTCGTCGCTCATGCCCCGCTTCACTTGCGTCCGTTTGGGACGATTCTGCCACGCCGGATTGGGCTTAGCGTGGTAGAGAAATAGATTGATTTGATTGCTATCGCTATTGCCCCGCGCCTTATCCAGAGGAAGGGTGGTTATATTGCCACTTCCCAAAACGTCCCGGAGACCCGAGAAGAGTACGTTTTGTAAAGTCGTCGTGACGGCTGCGATCGCCAGAGAGTTACTCATCGCTTATCTGATTGGGAGCTAACAATAATTTTACCGGAGTTTATGAATTCTTACTCCTGATATTTTCGTTTCTGTGATTTCTTTAATCAAATATACCGCTTACTGAGTTACCGACTGAGATTGACTGACTTGTTTCTGACTTGAGCTAAAAGTCCGACGGGTTAAGAGAGAGAAGCAATCGCGCGTGCCCATGAAAGACTGTTACGAGATGGTCTGGAGTAAAATTAGCTCAATCAGAATTCACAAAAACAAGAAAATTTTAGGATGCTTTAGTGAAACGTAACGCACCCTACTGGCGTGACACAGCTTATAGATTGCAGAGAAAGCCTGGAAAACAAGGGCGATCGCTCAAATCTGGCACTACGCATTAGAATTAGGACATTCTTAACTGCACCAAACCCAGTCATAACTTTCTACTCCCTAGCGCGTAGCGCTATACAATTCGAGGGTTTTCCTTCGGGATTAAGGAGAAAGCAAACAATTCTGTTAGAGCCAATTGCGGTTAAAACTTAAGTCCGGTCGCGAATTCGTATTCGGACTTAAATCCAGAAACCTGTAGTTGGTAGAGTCCGTCGAAATTTTCAACGTTACCATTGTCGAAATTGCAGGAGTGGGAAAACATTTGGCGATCGCTACACTATTTTAGTCGTGTCACGTCAGTAGCACCTCCTCATATCAAATTCATTTTGAATTCAGAATTTTGAGAGTGAGGGATGGCGAATCGAATTCGCCATATCCAATCACTCTGTTGAATTGATATCATTTTGAATTTTGAATTGATATCATTCCCAAGTTTCCAATATCGCCAACCAATTTTGGAAAGTCGAGGAAACGCGATCGCGACTGCGTTCAAAATTCGCCGCGACAATAATTAAAACAATCCCCGCAATCAACCCGATAACCCATTTCAAAAAGGCATATTGGAAAATCAAAATAATCAGTTGATAGAAAGTCGCCAAGAGAAAAGTTATCGTTCCCACATAGAGAAATGCTCGCACCTTCACCCCCAAACCGATAAAAACCGCCAACAAGCCGATCGCACTGGGAACCAGTCCCGTATCCGAATGCAAAACCAAAGCAAACACACAACTTAAACTACTCCCCAAAACTCGCAAGAGATGGCGATTTTTCTGTTGGGAAGCATCCTGTAACGCCGGATCGAATTGGGCAATATAAATAATGGACAAGCTAGCGAGAGAGACATACCAGAGGGGATCTTGAAATTGATTGTTTTGGAAGAAACGCGCGATCGCCCAATTGCAAAGCCCCAAAGCAAAATACGTCCAACGCCAATTTTTCGACTGTTGCGCCACCCGTAAATAAAATCCCGCGACCAAGAGTAAATTCAGGGTCGAAATATCGGGAAATTCACTCAAAAACATGATAAACGGCAACGCGATCGCGCAATATTGCCAAGGTCGTTTGCGCCAACCCAATCTCTGCCAAGGCAGCGAATAAAGTGCCAGCGCGATCGTGCAAGCCGCGAAAACCGTAGCCGCACTCAAAACCATAAATTCCGGCCAGAATAAGCGGAAATAAATCCCCAGTAGTCCCGCTTCCAATAGCCCGATAATGACCCACCAATCGTTCCTTTTCAGCACATCCAAACCCCGTCCCTGCCAAACTGCATAAAGCGGGAGAATTCCCCAAATTATCGTCCCCAAAATGCGCAATTGCGAAGGAAAATCGAAACCCAAAATCAGCCCTTGTACCATGAACAAACTCGCGATCGCCCAGTGAATATTCCCCGCAAAAACCAGATCCACCCGTCGCAACGTCGAGAGATATTCTCGCTCGCATCTATGCAATACTGCCGTAAAGATGCGATAAATGAACGCGATCGCCAGAGTCGGAATTGCAAGGATAATCAGTCCATCCACCGGACTCCCTCCCGATCCTTGCAACATTTGATAGATCGTTAGTTCGTACAGCGCCACGGAAAACCCGGCCAGAGAGAGATACGAGAGACCTCGCCAACTGGGACGGCGCATCGAGATCGCCAGTCCCGTCAGCGCTGCCCCCAAGGTCAAAAATCCGGTATATTCATTAAAGTAGGGGAAACGCAGTAAAACCCCCAAAAGCCCATAAACCAAAGGCAGAAGTCGCAAGGAATTGAAAGAGGAAAACAGCGATCGCGACTCGAAGAAGAAATCCCATGCCAAGCAGACCCCGATGATAATATTAACCGTTGCCAGGGTTAAAGTCGATGCCCCCATGAGGAGGAGTCCCCCACTGACGATTAATTCGAGTCCCCATGCGATCCCCCAAAGCATCTCATCTCGGGGTTGCGATCCACCGCGAAACGCGATCGCTCCGGTGACAACGATAGGTGCGATGAAGACTGCCCAATGGGGGAGGAAGAGTTGCTCGTATCCGGCTGCGATCGCGAAGGTGAGGAGAGAAAAGAGAGTGACCGCGAGGATCGTTGCCCAAAGATCGGCAGCTTCCCGATAGATTTTCGCGAGAATCTCATCTCGAGATTGTAAGAGGCGATAAAACCCCCACAGCAACGCCGTCGCGATCGCCCCCGCAACCAACCATTCTACCACCTCTAATCGCTGCCAAAAGACCGCTACTCCCAACCCCAACCCGTAACCGATACCCAAAAATGCGATCGCCAGTCCTTGCAGTATCGCTGCATTGGCTACCATTAACCCCGTTGCTGCGGCCAGACCCGTTATACGGGGGAAAGGTTGTCCGACGAGTAACCCTTGCACGGCCACTAACGCGATCGTACTGGCATAAGCTGCTTCTCGACTGCGGGGA
The DNA here is from genome assembly GCA_051439525.1 of Spirulina sp. Taxonomy (GTDB): domain Bacteria; phylum Cyanobacteriota; class Cyanobacteriia; order Cyanobacteriales; family Spirulinaceae; genus CCY15215. The sequence goes on from JBFRWJ010000219.1 coordinate 4,674, forward strand.
GGACTCACCCGAGAAATAACTGTTAAAGTGAGAGGAACGAGCAGCCACCCTAAAGACCGTTCCGCAAAAAGAGGATTAAATTCCGGGTAAATCCAGCACAGATAACTGGCGACGGCTCCAATAAACCCCAAATGCCAACAACTTAAAGACCAGAGAGAGAGACGAGAGGAAGCGACATTTTGAGTCTTGGAAAATTGTCTTTTTTCCAACCCCATAAAAGCGATCCATTCCGCGATCGCCCAAATGAGAAAAATCGTCCCATAATTTTCCGGGGTTAGAGTCGGAAATAGCCAAGGGAAAAGGGATAAAATTGCACTAGACCCAGAAAGATGAGCGAGATAAGTGTATAAAGGACGAACTTTAACGCGATGGGCAATAATGAGAAAAGAAATTGTCCAGAAAAGCAGAGAGAGGGATAATAAAGAAGGAGAAGAATAGGCCAGCAAACAAGTCGTCCCCCCTAATATCAGTGCCATTCCTTCGCTCAATTCAGTCCAAATAAACTCTCGATCGCGAGGATGACCGATTCGAGAAATCAGAGTTAAAAGGAGAGGTACGGTTAACAACACCCCAGATTGTTCCAGCGAAAGCGGGACGACTTGCGAAAGCGTTTGGACTTGAGAAATACTCGCGCAAAGATAACTCCCCACTGCGCCAATAAAACCTAAATACCAACAACTGAGAGACCAGATCGAAAGATGTTCCGTTGTTAATTTCTCTCCCTTCGCAATCCGGATTTGTTCTAATTTGGTAAAAACGAACCATTCCCCGATCGCCCAGATGAGGAGAAGCAGACCATAAATCTCGATCGCGAGGTTAGGAAATAACCAAGGAAACAGGGAAAATATCGCGATCGCCCCGGCAATATGGGCAAGATAGATCGGCAGAGGACGAACTTTAACGCGATGGGCAACCATGAGACAAGAAATCGTCCAGAAGCCCAGAGAAAGCGATCGCAAAGAAGGAATCACAAACACCAACAAACAGGCAGTTCCTCCCAAGATCAATGCCAATCCTTCGCCAAAATAAGCGAGATTGGGTTTCTCGAGTCGGTACAGTTTTCCCATCGAGTCGATAAAGACAAAACTGTAAGCGAATGCGGCACTCATAACGAGTAAAGCGACCATCTCGTCATAACCCGTTACATCGACTAAAATCGCCATCAGATTTTGCCAAGATTCTCTCGGAATTAAACGCCCGCATAAAACCAATCCTTGGGCTGCGATCGCAAATAAGACCAGTAAATCTCCCCAGTGCCAATAGCGTTGCAATCGTTTGAGAAAACACCAAAATCCCAAACCGCTTACGATTAAAGATTGCCAAGGAATCGTCTCGGTCAGCCCCACTTGCCAACCCAATAAAATTAAAATAATGCCGATAATTTCTAGATTCTTTGTCAATACGGTATTCGATTCGAGAAACGGAACAATTTCCGTGCAGAGCCAGCCACCAATTCCAATCGTTAAACCCAATTGACCGAGGGGCAATTGTTCGAGAATCAAACCGCGAACAAACAAAACCGTCAGCGCAAAAAGGAGGAAAAAAATCGGTGCGAGATCGAGTTTTGCAGATCGAGAGAATTTACGCCGCAAGAGAATCGCCGTGGGAATCGCCCCTAAATTTATCGCCAACAGAGGGAAATCGGAGATATTCCAGCCCCAATGCAGATAACATAATCCTAAAAATAAAGCCGTCTCCATCGCCATCGCTCGCCGAACCAACACCCAAGGGAAAGCACTCAAACTAAGCGTCGCGATCGTCATAGCCAAAACCCCGAGAAAACTCCCCCATAACCCAAAACTATCCATCGCCACAAAATTAATGGGAATGAGCAATAGCGCCACAGTTTTTAAGGTCTGCGAAGTTAACTTCAGTTTTTCATTCGTCCCCGTCCACCAGCCAAAAAGACCGAAGATTAAGGTATAAAGATATAAAATGCCATATTGTCCGACAGATGAGATATATTGCCATTGAGAGGCAGCCATCACCCCCGAGGAAACGATAATCAGAAATATCCCGAGAAAAAAGAGCCAGCGCAAACTCAATTCATCTTTAAAGGCTTGGAAAATTTTCTCGATGCCAGAGGGTTGAGAAGGATCCCGTTTTGGGGTAGCAACGGGTTTCCCGATCGGGACGGGGACGGGAATCTCTTCGGCAAAATCCCGTGCCGTAAATTCACTCTTTTTGGGTTTCTCAAACACAATAATGGGTTCGGGAAGCGCACAGGTTAAATAGCGCCGACTCAACTGCTTGACTTGGGCATCCCCGATCAACCCCAACTGCACCCAATAATCTAAACCTTCTAATAGTTGGGAATGGGAAGCATTGACTGTAATTTCTAACCGTGGAGGACGGTTTTGCTGAGAAGACATGGGTAGAAATTAAAAGGGTTAGCGTTAATCGATATTGCAACCCTCTTGCTGAAGCAAGAGGTCATCATTTTGAGGTTGAGAGACGGCGAATCGCATTCGCCATGTCCAATCAACCTGTTGAATTTTGAATTGATTTGACATCGCCTTCGATCGCTCTGACCTCACTATACCGATCGCGAGGATCTTATCTCCCGATGGCTTGAATGTTTTTAGGTTTGAGATCTGGCAAGTCCGTTAAGTTTATGATGCCTCGAAGATTGAGGATTTCCAGAGCGATCGGGACAGTCTCGCGATCGCCACGTCCTTTTTAGCCGAGATTGCCACATTTAGCACGCTACGAAAGCAGATTAGGACAATTCTCTCTCTGTGTTCCTCATGTGCCTCTGTGGTAAATTTTCTCTTCGTGTCGTGCTATAACCAAGCCATCGTACAATGACGATTTCGCGATCGCCACCTTCTTTTTCCCAACCCCGGGTTGAAAAAGTTTTTAAAAACCGCAAATTATGAAGAAATATGAAGTACCCTAAAAAGAACGCGATCGACTCTTCTAAAGATTGTCATGGTTCAAGACGTTTCTCCCCAATATTCTCTCACTTGGCTGCACAAAATGTCAGAAATTCCCCAAACCGCGTGGGATGCACTGGCAAAACCCCTCGAAACACCCTTTTTAGAATGGGAATGGCTGAATAATATCGAAACTTCTCGCAGTGCGACGGCAAAAACCGGATGGCAACCCTGTCATTTAACCGTGTGGCGCGATCGCCAACTGGTGGCGGCAGCTCCATTATACCTGAAAGGTCACAGTTACGGCGAGTTCGTTTTCGACCACCAATGGGGAGATCTGGCAAGTCGCTTAGGAGTTTCGTACTATCCGAAGCTCTTGGGAATGACTCCCTTTACCCCTGCCGTCGGCTATCGGTTTTTAATGGCACCCGGAGAAGATGAAGATATTTTAACGGAAATGATGGTGGCAGCGATCGACCATTTCTGCGATCGCAATCAACTTTCGGGGTGCAATTTTCTCTTTGTCGATCCCGAATGGCGTCAGGTGATGGAACGTCACGGATTTAGTAGTTGGTTGCATCACAGTTATATTTGGAGCAATCGTAATTTTACCACCTTTGATGACTATTTAAAAATCTTTAATGCCAACCAACGACGCAACATCAAACGGGAACGAAAAGCCGTGACCAAAGCCGAGTTAAGGATGGAGGTTCACGTCGGGGAAGAAATTCCCCATTTTCTTTATTCGACGATCTATCAATTTTACAGCAGTACCTGCAATAAATTCTACTGGGGCAGTCAATATTTAACCCGTAAATTTTTCGAGCAGTTGTATCCCAAATATAGCGATCGTGTCGTTCTCTTTGCGGCTTATTTAGACGAACGAGACGCAAAGAAACCCGTGGGAATGTCTTTTTGCCTGCACAAAAATCAGAACCTTTACGGACGATATTGGGGCAGTTTTGAAGAGTTCGACTGCCTTCATTTTGAGGCCTGTTATTATAAACCCATGGAATGGGCAATCGCTCGCGGCATTCAAATGTTCGATCCCGGAGCCGGGGGACGACACAAACGCCGCCGAGGGTTTCCCGCAACGCCCAATCATAGTTTACATCGGTTCTATGACGATCGCATGAGAAAAATTCTGTGTTCCTATATTGGCGAAATCAACGAGATGGAACAGCAAGAAATCGATGCCATCAATCAAGATTTACCCTTCAACAAACGGGAAATTAATTTTGATTTATGTCCAGAATAATCACCCATTACCCCTTCACCATTTCAATAAAATTCTACCCGATAAATGGATTCATTGGTATCGAGGGTAAACCAAAAATTGAGCATTCCTCGTTCTGTATCGACATACAATCTCCCCAAAGAGGACTCCCGATTAAATGTCGCAGAATAATCTAATTCCTCTAAGAATTGGGCCACAATTTTAGCATCGCGACCTAAGAAACGTTTCAATTCTGAAGAACGAGGCGGCCATTGTCCAAAGGGCTGAAATGCTTCTCCTTCTTCAGAATCGTATAAAAATGTGCCATCGCACAAAGTAATATCATTTCTAATACAAGAACGAACGGATTCAGTGCGTATTGTTTGGCCATTTTCAAGGATAGTCAAGCGAGAATCGTTAATTTGATAAAGCGCGATCGCATCCCTAGCATAATATTCATTCTCATTTTCCCCCGGAGATGCGGGCAATCTGAGAAATTCATTGGGGTTTTGACGATTGATGCTATAGTAATCTAGGACACCACCATCCCGTCCCCTGCCTCCCTGACAAATATAAATATAAAAACTTTCTGTAACATAGCGAACTAAGGTTTCTCCTTCCCCTCCATTTTCCGGACAATATCGCGGGGGTTGACGCAGAGCATCCTCAAAACTCTGACTGTTAGCGGGAGAATAGCGAGCAACTCCCAAGGTAAAACAGATGATTGCCAATACTGCTAAGTTCGCGTTTTTGATGAGTTGTTTTTTATTCATGGTATGATTTTACTTGCCGATCCTGTTTTGCTTATGATATAAAGCTAAAGTTCAAAAAACAAGCATTTTTAAAAATTCATCAATAAACTCAAGCTGTATGTTAACGAATATTCGCCTCTTGCTCGAAGCCTGTAAAAGACTAAAGATCGATTATGATATCCTTCATGCCGCTCAAAATTTAGTTCGCGTTCGTATGGAGCGAGATTATTATTT
>JBFRWJ010000220.1:0-9896 GCA_051439525.1 Spirulina sp.
TCAGCATCCCCACCCCCGGAATACTATACTGAGGAGTCTGATAGGGACAACCCGGCACGATAACCATTTTCTCATCCCCCTCCACGCAGACGAGTTTCTGGTTTATTTTATCCTTTCCCGAGCCGATCAAATCCCCCGGACGCGCGGTAACATTGGCTTGTCCGAAAGAAGAGTTAAACTTGGCTTTATCGCCGGTTATGAGAATGAAATCAGCCATTGTCCGCAAAGAAAAATCATGAGAGTTGAAACCGAAGGAAAACTTGGCACTGATGTCTTATTGGGCACGGAAACTAATATTATCTAAGGATACCCACACCGGATGTCCCCCCATGACTAAGACTTGGCCATTCGTGTCGATATCAACGCGACAGCTCTCATACGGATGAGTAAGTGCTGCTTTCACTTCTCTCGTCACTGGCTGGTAACCGGGCTTTAGACCAAAAATAATTTTCTTCGCATCCATGATTTGACGTAGTTGTCCTTTAAATCCTCGGATTTTATTAACCTGTTCACTGTAAGCTGAGTCTGTTGTCGGAGTCACTTCAAGCTTTGTCTCAGAATTACGGATTTCAGTCAACAGCCCGGTGATTTCTGGGCTCTCCAGCTTCACCAAACCTTTGAGATGCACTATCCCACAACTATCCTTAAAATATTGGCAACTGTTATAACCGTTATGATAATTTTTCCACCCATTCTGTAAGTCCGCCGTTTTCCAGCCTTCTTGCCCGATTTTTGCCGTTCCCGTGACTTCCAGTTGCGCTAATTTCGTCGTTCCCGTGACTTCCAGTGTTGCACTCGGTTTATTAGTTCCAATACCTACGTTATTCCCAATCGGGTTTATCGCTAAGGGCAAGCCCCCATGAGATTGAATCCAGCTATAATTATTCGCATATCCCATTCTGAGATTGGATCCCCCCGTATCGCCCAGAATCAAAGTATCGCCATTGGCATCCTGCGGCGAATTAACGATCTTTAAACTGCCAGCAAAAGCAGACGCTCCTTTCGCTAGCTCGAATTTTACTCCCGTTTCATAGACATCGATTTTGAATTCATTATTGGCTTTGTGCACTGTCAACATGCCATTGACTTGCAGGTAATCCCATAATTTGACCAAGCGACCTACTGAGGTTCCATATCGCCCTAAAATCATTAGGGCATTATGGTTCTTGGCATTTTGTATTGCAGCAAAGCCATGTTGTGAACCGAATCCCGTGTAGTCGTGGTCTGTTTTGGTAAAGTAAATATCTGAATTCCCAGCCTCGATTTTTTTCTCCACCCTTAAACTGCCCGCAAAAGAAGATTCTCCCGTTCCTTTCACCGTCAATCCACCAGCAACGCCGGTACCTAGCGACATTCTTTCCTGATTTTGATGATCTCGCCACGAATGAAATCCGTTGGCTGTATAAAATAGGGTACTTCCATTGATACCCAGTCCATATCCCGTCCAAAGTTGTAATTTGAGGTTGTTGCTTATATCCTCATCTGTGAACGCGATTTGTTGACTGCCATTGAGGTGAATCTTGCCGTTAACCTTTAGACTGCCCGCAAAAGAAGATTGTTTCGTTCCTTTCACCTCTAATTCCCCATCAATCTTTAAACTTCCTGCAAAAGAAGACGTTCCCGTTCCTTCTACCTTTAAATCTCCTTCAATCTTTAAACTGCCCGTTAATACGGCTCCATTTGGGTGTTTTTTGCCCTCAGAACGCAGCATCAAAGCCTTGCCATTCGGGTTGGGCAAAGCTATGCCAGAATAGTTCCGAACCGATTCCCCAACCGTGATATCCGTCTCCTCTATGGTCAGAACCGCCAACTTTATACTATTCGGGGGTGCCGTCTCCGCAAATCCCAACATCGGACTTTCTTTCCAACGCGTGTAACTCTCCGGGACTTCCTCTTGCTGTTTCAGGTGCTTCCCTTTTCCATATTGGATGTAAAGTTCCCCCGTCGTCACATTTTGGAAATCTTCAAAATCCCTTTCCGCTTTTAAAACAATGAGTTGTCCCAGAGGATCGATCGCAGAACCTTTAGCGATCCGAACTTTTGACCCCTCCTCCACCACCTCAACCTCCAATCCTTCTACAATCCCCGAAATATGAAGACTTTGATGGGAGTAACATTGGCGATCCGCCAAATATTTATGCTGAAGTTCAAAGTCATCCTCTAAGAGATATTGACCGGGAAAATAATTGGGATGCTCGAGGGCAAAATTTGAGAAATCGGTTGATTGAGCCATGGTTTTAGTTGATTGATTGACTGGTGGATCCTAAAATTGTGGGAATTGTTGGCCTTTCCACGTTTTCTCCGATATCTTCGCGCTGGCAAATTTGTAAAATCTTGTTAAGAGGAACGGCAGGTAGTGTAAAGTCTTCCTCGAGGAGAGTATAGGTGGATAAACGTTGATTAATATCTAAGGATACTCGAACCGCGACTCGACCGACAATCTCAATATTATTAAGATTTTTTACCGTTACCCTTAATCGATCGATGGTTTGCATAAATTGGCGATAATCGAGGCGGCGCTTAATCCGAATTTCCTCCCTGTCAATACTCATTTCCGGAGTAAATAGATTAAAATCGGAGACCTCATCCTCGAAACGAACGGCGAGCTTTTTGAGAACATCAATGGTTATGGATTGAGGTTGAGTTACCGTCACGATCGCCACCAGTTCAATAGTCTCGACGAGGGAGATAATATCCGGCTGTAACCCTTGAATGGGTGGGGGAGTAAAGAGCTGAAACCTGTAGGGTTGAGTCCAAAGATTTTCCGTAATCCGCATCCCCTCGGGTTGGCGATCGCGCTGCAAAATCGTATTTCCCGCGATAATTTCTTGGTTCTCATCGAGGCGAACAATTTGCAAGACTGGCGAGATCGCGATCGCCTCCTCAATTAGCGTCTGACTGTGTTCGCTTTCATTGATATGAAAATAAAATTTAATCGCCAAATTGCCCGCAAAATCCTTATCCGTTCGGTTGGAGAGCTTAACCTGAAAACCCTCTAAATTCTCTTGCAAAATCTGATAACTTAATGTATAATTAACCGAGAAAGAGTCTTCCGCTATAATCGTTTCCGGTGCAGCGAGAGAAATTTCCCGAGACTTCCCTTGCAGTTGAATGGCGAATTGTTCTGCCAAGCGATCGAGACCATCGCGATTCCCTAGAGTCGGCGTAATTTGGACTTCAATCGTAAAAGTTTGCTCGGGAATCGGGGCAAATAACTTCACCTCATAGCCCCCCCGCGATCGCCGCGTTAACTGCATCGTTGGCATGAGAATTCTCAGACTATAAAAAGTCTGAGCCGGCTTTTCGCGATCGATAATCGCCTTGGCTATTTTTGCCTGTCGCCAATACTTATCGGGATCGCGATCGTTTAAGGTGAGTCGAACTTGAAAATAGTTGGGAAAATGAGTAAAATTGTCGAAGACCTCAACTTTTTTCCCAAAGCCTGAATTCTCTAAATAAATACTTAAAATTTCCTGTAATCCTTCTTTAGTTCCTCGTTTCCGATACAAGCCGACAATATTCTGAATAAAAGCGCGTTTCACCTCAACATCCCAATCATCCCGCAAACTTAAAGCGACCCAATCTGCCAACCACGGTAAAAATTCCTCATGGGTTTTTTGGGGATCGAAATAATCGGAGATCTTATCGAGAACCGCTTCCAAACCCGGTGGATTTTGAGATTCGCCTTTAATAATCTCCGCTTTTTCCGAGAGAAGCCGAGACCCACTGAGAATCTTTTCAAAAGCCAGCAAAAACTGCCCCACGACAACATTCTCTTGGAGAATCGCGGGTAAATTTTCTTGATAGGTGCCCTTCGACTCAGATAGTTTTGCGTTCATTGCCCACCTCTACCAATATGGTCAATTTACTATTGATTGGGTCAAATTTCACTAATTGATTCTCAGCGAGATTGATTTGGGGTTTATGGGTTTTATCTTTATCTTTAACGAGCAGCGATTCGACATAATCCACCCCCTCCAAATCATCTAAAAGCTTGTATAACTCCGAGAGATATATACCCCTGCCAAAAGGCCAACCTTGACCCTGCCAATATTTTTCCGATTTCAAGGGGTCAAAAAACATTGTAACTTCTTCTCGCGCCTTTTTTTGAACATCTTCTGCCAGTGCGCCATCTTCTAGGACTAAATCAGTTTCAAGAGCAACACAGACATACTCGGGCTCGACAATATGCAGACGAGTCGTTAAGAGTTTTCTTTGGTCAAGAAAATGCAATAAATCTTTATATTTGTCCTTCTCCTCGCGATCGCCCTCTTCGGGAACAACCACTAAACTAATATGTCCTGTCGCAATGCGATCGGTTGCGGATGGATCTAAATTCCATTGTGGCAAACACTTGACCCGAGCAATTTTTGAACCCTGAAAATCTTTGGATTTATGCCAATCTTCCAGAACTAATTTTTCGTAATCTTCCGGTGTCACGGCTCGATAGCGATCGCGCAACCGAGATAAAGTATCCTGAATTTGCGATGGTAAACTTTTTTGGGCTTCTCCAGATGAAGACTCATGTTCTACTTTCAGCAAACTGAGAAAAGCCTCATAATTCTTATCGGGAATTTGATTGACCCGATAAAGCGTCATTTCCGTCAACCATGCCAACAATTCAATGAGAATAATACCCGTATCCGAGGGATTATGATCCGTCCATTCCGGATATTCCACCGGAATCCGAGAAATTGCCTCTTCTACAAGGTCAGCATAAGAGCGATCGTCGAGATTAGGTAAAGGTAAAGTCATATCCGAATTCAAAATTCAAAATTATCAATTCAAAATAATAGGAGTCGGGGTAGGGTGCCGTTAGCGACAGCGTAACGCACCAATTTTTAGAGATTTTGGCAGCACCAATTTTTTGTGATTTTGGTAGGTTTCACTCCAAGCAAGCTATTGAGTACATCTCATTAACTGAGATGCACCTAATTTATTGCTCTTTCTGTTCCCAAGCGATCGATCCATTCGCGCACGTAATTATGTGCCACTCCGACACCTTTACGACGGTAAGATTCGAGGGCTAATTGACTTTGTTGAACCATTTCCTCTTCAGTAAGAGCTTGAAAACTTAAGGACGAGTCTATCTCACCGTACTCCAGTGATTTTTTGGTTATTTGAGTTGTTTGATTGGTCAGGAATTCCTCAAACTCTTCTAAGTCTCCAGAGGAATTGATGAGCCATGTTAAGAGAAGCGTTTTAATTTGTTCTCCCGCTAAGGGATCGAGATGTTCCAATATTGTTTGTCTAGTTTTACCGATTGTCATAACTTTTTAAGTTTGGTTGTACTTTTGCTCTAGTCCGATTTTATCTCATATCCTCCTTTATTAGGATAAATTAATGTTGTGATTCCCCGAATAAATCAAAGTATCCGCTTCTAATGATGCGGGCTCGGGATCTACCTGCAAAGAATCCACGCGATCGACCCCTGCAATCGATTGAATCAGAGCGTAAAAATCCGATTTATGAGGATAGCGACTAAATTGCCACCCTTCCCCCTTCGTGCCTCCCGTTAAAGGATGAAGAAAGGCTTCTAAACGTTGTTTAACATGAGTTCGGACAACATCTGCACCTTCGAGAAACACGGGTGTAATCGAAGCCGTAACCGTAACTTCTTGCCATTTGGGACCGGTAACAATTAAATCCACCATTGCCTCGCAACGAGAACGAATATAAGTTTCCACGCGATCGAGTAACGCTAAACTGGGAACTGGTTGGCGATCGCGACTGTGGGGCAAAATAATCAGTTTAACTTGCCCGGCACGACGGTTAATGTCCTCCATCGTGTTTTTTTTCTTTTCTCTTTCCTTATCATTCATATTCTTCCATTTGTCGCTGTTGCGAATGTCATTCAAAGAGATATCGGGTTGGTTGGGATCTAACCAAAAATCTTCATTTAATGGACTAAAATTAGCCGTCAGCAAATCCGGTGTCACGACTTTAACTCGAGCGACATCGGTTGACGCTTCATAAGCTAAATCCGCAAAATCTCCAATTGTCACGGCACGATCGCGATGACGGAGTTGCTTGGGAACTCGTTCTTGGAGACGATCTAACGATTCTTGTTCGGCTCCCCCTGCTGCTGCTTCGAGGTTAACAACCCGATCGATATAAGGAATTGTTGTTTTCAATTGAGCGATCGTTTCATCAGCAACATTTCCCTGTTTTCCTCCCCCACTCCGGTAAAAAGACAAGCGAAGATTATTGCGTCCTCTGGGGGGAATCATCCCCGTTTGTCCATCCCCAAAGCGAATTTCTCCCGTTTGCCGATCTAAAATATAATGGCGATCGCTCGCACCAGAACTGTAAAAATCTTGAACCTCTTGCCAAAGTACCCAGATTTCCTCAATGTCGTCCAGATCGTCTCGAATAACTCGAATGCGATCGGATGCGAATTCTGGGGGAATTTCTCTTTCTTGAATTTCTAACCGCTCTCCCAGCAAAACAGGAGTATTATTGACTACAAAAACTTGATTGAGATCGGCATTACTCGAACCCAAGATTTCGTCTCGAAAGGTGCTTGCTTGCACTGCCCGGGTGGTATTCGTTGAAATGCGACGCAGACGGGGTACAATGCGAAAATTCCCCCCTTGCCAACCCACTCGCAACCAATAGAGGGATTGCCCAAACGTTTTGCTTTCACCGAAATCTGCGGGAGCGATAAATTGAATTAAACCCGATTGAGAAAATGCTTGGGTTTCATCTCGTACCCCCAAGGGTTGCCAACCTTGAAGACTGGAATATTCCCAAACGAGTTCGGGTTTGGGATAATTCACGGGATTTCCTTGACTATATTTTTGTGGGAGGGAGCGATCGATAGTGACTTGATTATCGCGAATATCGCGAATGGTAAAGCGATCGCCTTGTTGCGGATCTGAAGGGTTTTTAACTTCTATTTCGTTACCAATTTCCCAACCCGTTACATCAGCGAGTTGCAGCATTGTTGTCCCTTCGCTTGCTTCCTCCTCGAGTACGGTTTTTGTGGTAATATCTCTCGATAGCTCATCGGGTAATGGCGGTTCTACTCGAGCGTAAAGGGTCGCGGTTTTATTGTCAAAAGAGCCATCGAATCCCAGATAAAGTGTTGGATTGCGATCGCTAGTCGGTGTAAAGGGATGAAACGCACCATCAGGATGAGAATAGTTAAAATCATTATTTGCAACATAGACAGCATTTTCCGTCAGCGTAAAATCATAGTTTAACGTTAATGATTTAATTAGGGGAGGGTCGTAAGTGGGAGGAATCGTTTCGGCGATAATTAACTTACGCATAATTCGAGTCCCCACCGCCAAACTTTCGTTAAGAATTCCACGATTTAGCGTTAACTTATTGGTGGCTGGTGTAATTTTCTTGATTTGATGTTCTTCTGGAAATCCCTCTTGATTGGGGAGAAGACGAATTGAATCTCCAACCTTAAATAAATCCAGAGTATCCACTTTGATTACGCTTACTCCTTTCTTGGCGATCGCCTCCGTCAAGACGGCTAAATCGTCATACAGAGAATATTTCCGCTCCGAAGCTGCTTTCCCATAATGACCTCGAATAATTCGAGCACGAATCCAGTACCGCGTTTCCCCATTCACCGTGCTGGGAGAAGGGAGATTTTCGCGATCGGGAAATTGTAATGTTGCTTGAATACGATCCGATTCAATAAATTGAATTGCTGATGAACTTGTTATCCACCTAACTGCATTATTTTTCTGATTGTTTGTTGATATTTCTTGCCAGATTTGACCATTACCAATTTCCCAAGCGATCTGTAAATTATTGATCTCTACAGGTTTGTGACTTAAAGTAACATTAATAGTAACAGTTGTATTCGCTTTAACAAAAGTATCGTGCAAGGCGATATATAATGTATCATTATGCTGCGGTTGTTCGCCAAAAGGATAACAATCTTTGCTGAGGTCTAAAGGAGTATTATTAAATAAGCAGACTTCCGGAATTAGCTCGGATTGTGTCAAATTGATACTGCCTTGAATATTTGTAATTTGAGGTAAATTTTCAGGGATATTCGTTAACTTTATCTGCAACCATTTCTTCGTTCGTCCGTTAATCTCAGACTCAGTTAGAATCGGTAAATTGCTAAACGTAAAAGTCGCGCGATCGCCTTTTAAACTGGATTTAGATGTTAAAAACTCTTGCCAGTAAGACTCTTGCCAAGAAGACCAAGTAAGCTGTAAATCTCGAAATGTACTAGCATTATCGGTAGTAAAAATCAGTTTGAGTTCTGGTAACTCGGGTAAGTTAAAAATTTCGGGACAACTGATATACAGCAAATGAGGAATATCGCGATCGCCTGCAAACGCTTCAAAAACTGCCTCTTTTTGTCCTGTCGCTTCTAAAGTGCGATCGCTATACTTATCCCGACGGGGTTCGCGCACGAATACAGCTTGTAATTGCGCTGTCGTTACTACCAATTCCCCCTCCGTCTCAAACACGATTTCCTCCTCCGCATCCTCTGCTGGGGGTGAAGAAACTTGAGTATGCGCAGGAACTAACCCATCTACCGGACTCCCTTCCGCTAAATAGAAGGTGAGAGGAACTTTCGCGGGTTGAGGGGGTTGGAGTTCTCCCCCAATTAAATCGAGAAAAGCGAGGAAATTTTTCTCTGGGACTCGGTTAAGGCGATCGCTTACTAACTTTACCATGCGAGAAAAAATGCGAATTAATGCTCCTCCCGCATCTGTATTTTGATGATCTGGCTTCCATCCTTTTATTTTGAAACGCTTTAATTGATGTTCCCGAGCATACTCAACTAATTTTTGAGCAAGGTTGTCATCAATAAATTTTCCTTCTGTTGCCTCTTTTGCTAGTTTCTTATCTTTGATATTATTTTCAGCCAAAGTCTTACCAATTAGATCGGTTTTGTGGGCTATTACTTGCTCTGTCAATTGTTCGACAAGATCTTCTAACTGTCGAACAATTTCATTATATGTTCGCCGATCGATTTTAGGAGGTAAAGAAGCCATAATTCATCGAGTGTAAAGATTGAAATCTGAGTCAAGAAGTGTAAGATATTCCCCATTCCCCATTCCCCATTCCCTATTCCCTATTCCCCATTCCCCATTCCCTATAAAACGGATACACCAAATTAAAAATATTATTGGTCGTCCGAACTTGATAATTAACCTGAATTAATATCTTATTCGGTTGACTTGGATCGGGAATGGCATCCACATCTAAAACATCAATGCGAGGCTCCCATTCAATCAAAGCATTTCGCACATCACTAACAATTTGACCCACCGTTCCCAAACGATTCGGCGCAAAAACCTTATCGTGAATGCCACAGCCAAAATCGGGACGCATGACTCGTTCTCCTTTAGCCGTGCTGAGAATCATCCTGGAGAGTAGGAATGTTCCGCGCTCGTGATATAATAAAGACCGCCAAACTTTTTCCCAACTTTGATAATTTCAATCGTCTCCCCAGCGCGTAAATAGGGATTGCCCTGACAAGTTCCCTCACCAGTAATGTAAGCGATCGCCATCTCTTGAAACTGTCCCAAGGCCATGCGATCGGCTTCGGCTTTACTCGATACGGGTTGATTAACGATGGTATGACTGGACAAACCAAAGGCATTTTTGACTTCCTTTGCACCCGAAGTCGAGCCTCCCATTGTATCGCCTTCTTTGCCCGCACCTGCCTTCCCCAAAATAGTTTTCTTTTCCTTGGGAAGCCATCCTTGGACTTGGACTTGGGAAACTTGATTCATGGTACTCAAACGCGGGAGAAAATCGTGTAAATCATCCCCGTAGGTTAAGGTACAAATCACTTTCTTTCCATTGTTAGGAGGACGAAAATATAAAGTTTTATTGTCAATTGTGACTTCATAACCAATCCGTGCCGCTCGCTCTTGCAAAAATTCCCAATCCGTTTGATTGTGTTGTAT
>JBFRWJ010000221.1:0-8337 GCA_051439525.1 Spirulina sp.
CCGGCATTTTGGCACTGACTATGCAATTAATTTTGTCTAGCTACTTATCTTTTTAACCAATGCAATCCGAGTATTCCCCTCACAGAATGTCACTCCCGGTCCCGTCGAGTTGAGATTTGAAGCGCTGAATGAGGGAGAACTTTCACCGAATACAGGTGGACTTCAAATTTTCTCACCCGTTTTATCCGGGCCGACCTTTCAAGAATACTTCCTCTTGCAAGGACAAACCGGAGCGCTGCGAGTCATTGTTAAGTAAATTTTATTAACCAAGGAGAAATAACGATGAAGATTTCCTGTAGCATGATGGTATTAACCATTATTGCAGGTTTTGAACTAGCTATATTACCTGCAAAAGCCCAAATTGACTTACAATCTTTTGAAAATTACGAATTGCACGACGAGCCAGATCTAGAAGGATTTACACGAGCTGTAGAAAGACGCTCTGAGTTACAAGCAATATCCGAAACTAACGAAAATGAAGAAGAATTGGAATTATTTTTACAACTAGAAGACTTCCAAGATCGCTTACGGTTTGCAATAGATGAACTGGATCGAGATAACAATTTAGAACGGGTCTCACTTGTTGAAAAATCTCGATTTATTTCGTATTCTAACATCAGAAAATTCCGCAAACATGAAAATCTTGAAGGCGTTTCTCAAACCGATCTAGCTCAATTCGACTCACAACGAGAAGTCCCCGATCGCCAACGTCAAGAAATACAACTTCGCCCTCGTTTATTCGATCCCAACGAGCGCCGAGGAACGGCTCGCGATCTCATTCTACTTCGGAAACATCAGCCTTGGTTTCTCGAATTAGATTCGATTGGTGCTTATACCCGAAACGCATTTCTCACGAGCATTGAGGAGGAAGATTTCTATTTCACTCAGTATATCAATGCGGGTTTTGAAACTCAGATTGCCGAGAAATTTAATATTCGCTTGCAAGGAGAAGCATCACTAACGCGATATGCCGACTTTTCTCAATTAGACTACCAAAGTTTGGGAGCGGGTGCGAGATTTGGAGTACAAGTCGAACCCAATTTTGAGATTGGTTTGGATTACTTTTCCACTTTTATCTTTGACAGCGATTATGAAAATGTGCTCGATCTGCACGAACTCTCGTTGTTCAGTCGATATCAAGTCCCTTTAAGTCAGCGTTCTCTGCTCTACACCAGCCTATTTCTAACGCGAACTCTAGCTAATCCTGATGAATTCGATCGCTTTCGCATTAATGGTCTAGCGGGAATTTACCATCAAATCTCCGAAAAATTTAGTGCCAGTGGTGGGTTAACTATTTCAGCACTGTTTTATGACGATTACTTTGAACGATTTCTGGGAGAAAGTCGCCAAGATGTCAGGGTTTCCCCCTTTGTCTATCTGAACTATGCTCCTGATTCTCATTGGAATATCAATCTCGCCATGCAAGTTAACAGCAACTCTAGCGCCCTTGATGCCCTATCTTACACCAATTATATTCCCTCCATTCAAATGCGCATGACCTACCGTTTTTAAGGGTTGTTAAAAATTTGAGTTTTCCCGAGAGTGACGTGTTTGTCCTCACGGGAAACCTAGGCAAAAAAAGTAGTGGGTTAATCGACTCTTTTAATTTTCGTCTTTTTGCCAATATAGCAAAACTAAATGATATGTGAATGCGGAGCGGGCTGAAACCCTTGCCATGACTGGATCGCTTGTTTACAAATCAAATGGACTTGCTATAGATTTGAGAGAGGAGATTTTCTCGTTCGCGATCAAAGGGATAGTTGGGCTGTTGTTGTACTCGTAAGTTAATGTTAACATCTTGACCTCCCGAGTCCTTATATGATATTCTTTTTGACGGAAAATGTAAACTCAGTCGCAATTCTGAGGGCTTAGTCTTTTTTCAGTCATTTGCTTACGGCCTCCATATACAGAAAAATTGTAGTACTTCCAAATAACATCAACTTCAACAAAACCTATTTCGCATAGCCAAGCCAGTTGATTCATCAGACTAGCAGGACGATCTTCGTCATAGTGTTGCGGTATCCATTTCTGTTCAATTTCTTCTACCGAAACTTGCCGACGCATATATTCTCGCCATTTCTCCATATAAAGTTCTTGCAGATGTGAACTAGAGCCTAAAATCACATCTGCATTGTAGAAAACACCACCAAGTGTTAGAGAGTCATAAATCTTCCTGTAAAATTGTATTTTGTCTTCATCACACACTAAATGATGCAAAGCTAGAGAAGAGACGGCTACGTCATATTTTGTATCAAACTCATAATCTTCAAAGTTTGCAAGCTGATAGCGTAGATCGTATCCAGCCTCGCCCAGTTTTACTCGTGCTATCTGTAACATTTTCTCCGCAATGTCAACACAGGTAATTTGAGCGAAAGGATAAATATGTTTAATACGTCTTGCAATTGTTCCTGTCCCACATCCTAGGTCAACTACACGAATAGATTTATCCTGATTAAATGGTAATGCTGTAACGAGGGCATCAAGCATTTGCTCGTAGTGAGGAATAAGACGACGAATAATTTCATCAAACTCCCGAGCTTCTTCTTCAAAGTGTTGTTTAACCTTCTCCACTTTACTCCTCTTCTTGTTTTACATTAATACTGATGAGATTGACCGATTTTTCCCAGTTCTAAAATGTGTTCTGAATGCGATCGTATTATCATTTTCTTTAATTTTCGTCTTCTTGCCAATAGGTTTGAGAGAGGAGATTTTCTCGTTCGCGATCGAAGGGATAGTTCGAGGGAAATTCAATTTGCGGGTATTCTACCACTACCAATTCTAAAGCATCCCGATAAACTGCCAATAAACTTTCCTCGAAATAGGGTTTTAAACGGGGAGAATCCCGCAATAAATTGGCAATCTGTTGGCGCTGCTCTACAATCGTTAAGTCCCAACCTCGAAAATTTTCCGGGCTCTCGATATAACTCCGTTTGAGAAGATGAGATAAGAAAACGCCAAGGCGATTTCTTAATTCTCGTCGTTCGCTGCGTCCCAAGGCTTCGATCTCCTCAATTAAATTGGCAAAATCCAAGTTGGCAAAATCTTGATTTTTTAATTGGGTTGCCGTCTTTTCGCACCATGCCAGAAAATCTTCTTCATAGAGATTGGGTTTTTGAGAATGGGTTCGAGTCACGATCGATTCCTCCCGCGATCGCTAAATTGCCATCATTCCATGACACGATAGCAAAAATTGTCTGGGAGTTGGGAGGGAACGATCTGCGATCGACTCGCGGTAAAGTAGGGAAAATCGATCGCAAACTCTGAATGAAAACAGCCCTCGTCCACGAATGGTTAACCCCCAAAGCAACCGGGGGATCGGAATTAGTAGTGAAGGAAATCCTCCAGCACGTGGAAGCCGATCTCTATGCCCTGATTGACTTTGAATCGGTGAATCCTCAGAGTTACCTGTACGGGCGCAAAATCGGTCATACCTTCCTGCAACATTTTCCCCTCGCCCGCAACGGCGTTCAAAAATATTTACCTTTTCTTCCCCTCGCGATCGAACAACTGGACTTGGGAGACTACGATCGCATTCTCTCTTCTTCCCACGCCGTCGCCAAAGGAGTCCTCACCCGTCCCCATCAACTCCATATTTGTTACTGTCATACCCCCATGCGTTACGCTTGGGATTTAACCTTTGAGTACCTGCAAAACAGTCCTATGGGACGAGGCATTCCCGGTTTATTTTCTCGCTATATCCTCCATCGCCTGCGAGAATGGGATGTCATTTCTGCCAACCGCGTCGATTACTTTATTGCCAACTCCCACTATACCGCCCGTCGCATCTGGCGCTGTTACCGACGCGAGGCGAAAGTGATTTATCCTCCCGTGCATTGCGATCGCTTTTCGTTTTCGGGTCAAAAAGAAGACTTTTACCTCGTGGTTTCCCGTTTGGTGGGTTATAAAAAAATCGGTTTAATCGTCGAAGCTTTCAATCGCTTGGGACTACCCCTCGTCGTCATTGGCGATGGCGCAGAATTAACCCGCATTCAAGCCATAGCCGGTCACAATATCCAAGTGTTAGGATCGCAACCGAATGAAATTGTAGAACAGTATATGGCCAAAGCCAAAGCCTTTGTCTATGCGGCTTGCGAAGACTTTGGCATTGCCCCCCTCGAGGCACAAGCGAGCGGCACTCCCGTCATTGCCTATGGTAAGGGGGGGGCATTGGAAACCGTCCGAGATGTGCGACAATTTCCCCAAACGGGAACGGGATTGCATTTTGCCCCCCAAACCGTCGAGGCATTGGTGGATGCCGTCCAGATTTTTACCGAATTACAAGGGAAAATCCAGCCGGAAATCTGCCGCCAAAATGCCGAAGGGTTTTCCCCCGAGGTTTTCCGCCAGCAGTATCTCGATTTTGTCGATCGCTGCGATCTCGAGGGTCAGAACCGAGAATCGTGCCCTTAAAGGGTATTGTGGTGAATTTGAGGAGTATGATGACTTTGGAAAGTTTGGCGAGATCGATCGAAGGAGGAACGAAGGGGAAAGCGCGATCGCGGCGATCGCGTGCCAAGGTCGGGCAAAATGCCAGCATTTTACTTTCGATTTTTAATGGTACAAAATTTAAACGCTTGTTCGACATCGGATTTTCCCTGAGCGTTTTAATTTTAGGTGCTCCAGTTTATTTGATTTTGGCATTTTTTATTGCTATCTCCTCTCCGGGTTCGATTTTTTACGTTCAGCAACGAGTGGGGAAAAATTACAAAACCTTTCGCTGTTTCAAATTTAGAACTATGGTTTGTAATGCCGATGAAATTTTGGCCGAACTCTTTGCTAAATCTCCCGAACTCCAAAAAGAATTTGAGGAAACTTACAAACTCAAGCAAGATCCGCGCATCACCAAAATTGGCAAATTTTTGCGCTTGACCAGTTTAGACGAACTGCCGCAATTTTGGAATGTCTTGAAAGGAGATATGAGCGTTGTCGGTCCGCGTCCCCTCGTCCCCGATGAATTAAAATATTATGGGCGCTATATGGCGAAAGTCTTGACTGTAAAACCGGGAATTACGGGATTGTGGCAAGTCTCGGGACGCAACGATCTCCCCTATCAACGGCGCATTCATCTCGATGTCTATTATGCCAGCTATCGGACGATGATGTTGGATTTATTCATTATTCTCAAAACTGTGGGCATTGTCTTGTGTCCCCGTAACAATGGAGCCTATTAAATGGGGAACAGTCATTTCAGTGAACAGTGAACAGTTATCAGTTCTTCCGGCTTAAGCAGGAGGCTGGGAATGCGGAAGTTTTTTTTGGTTTTCCCCCGTCGGGGGAGGCTTGAGACCTTTTCTTTTTGGTCACCAGTCATTAACAAAGCAATTACAATGATTCAAACTGTCCCAAAATCCTTAAGTTTCGAGCAATTTATCACTTGGTATCCAGACAATTCGGAACAACGCTATGAATTGCACGATGGAATGGTTATCCCTATGCCCAAACCCAGAGGCAAACACTCCGATATTGCTGGATTTCTCATTGCCGAACTTAATCTTGAAATCCGGCGATCGCAACGATCTTACTCGATTCCCAAAGAATGTATTGTTAAAGTTAACGAGAATACGGGTTACGAACCCGATGCGATCGTTCTCGATCGCGCAAACTTGGCAAACGAACCCCTTTGGGAATCAAGATCGACTATCTCTCGAGGAGAAACGATTCCTCTGGCGATCGAGGTCATTAGCACCAATTGGCGAGATGATTATGGGCGGAAAATTAACGATTATGAAGCTCTCGGCATTCAAGAAGTCTGGCTGGTAGATTATAAGGCATTAGGTGCAGCACGCTTCATTGGCGATCCCAAATTACCGACTGTGAGTATTTACCATCTAGTGGACGGTGAATATCGAGTTAGCCAATTTCGCCATGTAGAATCCATTGTTTCTCCGACTTTTTCTCAGTTAAATCTCACTGCCGAGCAAATTTTTCAAGGATTTTAATATTTTCTCTTTTATTCTTCTCATATCCCGAATTGAAGAGAGAAATCGGGCGATCGCGAGAGAAAAAGGGGCAACTCCCCTATTGGGTGAAGGGTGTAGAGTTACTTCCCCTCTGTTGGTGACGGGATTCTTCCTAAAACCTTGATTGTATTTTATGATGCTCTCGCACCCTAATCTAGCAGATCCGATGGGGGAGGAAACTCCCTCATTTTATTGTATTTTTCCTTAGAGGCATAGAGGAGTGCATAGAGTTCCAGATTTACCGATCTAATCAAGTTTCGTCCTCGCTTTCTCCACAGAACTCACTTTGACCCTATTATAGCCGATCGCAGAAAAAACTAGGGAGAAAATTCCCTAGTTTTTCACATACAAACAGATTGTGTTTTTCTAGTTCGGTAAAACCGAATCTTCAACCGGTAATTCTGTCACCTCTTCAATAACTGGAGACATTGAAGATTGCAGAATTGGCGTTTTGGCAATGGCATCATTGGCCAAATTAAATAAGGGGTTGGATAAAATTCCCCCCAAACAAGTCGTAATGAGAGAGAAAACAATGCCCACTTGCAGGGGACGCATTCCCGATAAATTCCAACGAATTTCCGGATAATTCTGCACCACCTCCGACATTTCGTGAGGTTCTTTGACCACCATCATTTTCACCACGCGGATGTAGTAGTAAATGGAAACGACGCTGGTAATTAAACCCAACAAAACCAAACCGTATAATCCGGCTTGCCAACCCGCCCAGAAGAGGTAAATTTTACCGAAGAAGCCGACTAAAGGCGGAATTCCTCCTAAAGAGAGCAGACAAATACTTAACACCAAAGTAACGAGAGGATCTTTTTGATATAACCCCGCATAATCGCTAATTTGATCCGAACCCGTTCGCAGGGTAAATAAGATGACGCAGGCAAATGCCCCCAAGTTCATAAACAGGTAAACTAAGAGATAGAAAACCATGCTGGAATAGCCCGCTTCCGTCCCCGCGATCGCACCGATCATGACAAATCCCGCTTGAGCGATGGAAGAATAAGCTAGCATTCGTTTCATGCTGGTTTGCGCCAAAGCAACGGCATTGCCCAACACCATACTAAAGATGGCAAGGGCGGCAAAAATGAAATGCCATTCCGAAGAAACTGAGGCAAAAACCGTTACTAATAAACGCAAAGCGAGGGCAAATCCTGCCGCTTTCGACCCCACGGACAGAAAAGCCACGACGGGGGTGGGGGAGCCTTCATAAACATCCGGAGTCCATTGGTGAAAAGGCACCGCCGAAATTTTAAAGGCAATTCCCGCGATCGCAAACACCAAAGCGATCGCCAATCCTAAAGAGACTTCGCTGCCACTTCCCAAAGCTACCGCGATCGCGTCTAAATGGGTTTCCCCTCCCGATAATCCGTAGAGTAAGGACACCCCATACAAGAAAATGGCAGAACTCGCCGCCCCGATCAGTAAATACTTTAACGCGGCTTCATTAGAACGGGCATCTCGCTTGGTATATCCCGTCATCAAATAAGAGGAGATACTCAACATTTCCAAGGAGATAAAAATCATCACCAGTTCGTTTGCCCCCGAGAGGAACATTCCCCCGAGGGTTGCTGTGAGGAGAATGGCGATAAACTCCGCTAGAGAGGTTCCCGACTGTTCCACGTAGCGAATGGACATGGTAATGGTTACTGCCGCCGAAAGGGCAATAATGCCACGAAAAACAATGCTTAAATTATCGGCATTAAAACTCTCTAAAAAAGCTAGGGGTGCAGGGGAGTCCCATTGAAACGCAAGGGCAAAAATCGACGCGAGGAGTCCCGCGATCGCCGCATAGGGCAACCAGCGAGAAGAACTGCGTCCCAAAATGAGATCCCCCACCAAAACAACAATTAGGGTTATCAGTACCAGTCCTTCGGGCAGAATCGCCCCAGTATTGAGCTGAGAGGCGACCGTACTAGAAAAGTCCATAGAATTCAATTAACCGTAAACACTAAGCCGTCACCAGTGACGATAACGATTCTACCGCGTCTCTCGTCTCAAGCCGAGAGGATGGCTTCTTTTTTTAGGGAAAGCGATCGCTCGATGCTCCAAAAATTTGTCATAGTTAAGGTAGAGTGACAGGCAGGAAAATTATGTCAACCCCAACAGAAACCCCCGTCAGGAACTCACCGCTAAGTCCTATGCGCGTAGCGCAGGCTTCGCCAACGGACTCTAGCGGGAGCTTGAGAAATCAAACTCTAACCTGACCAGACTAAGTTCGTTGAGAACTACGTTATCTGAGTTAGCGCGACCTGCAAAGGTCATTTGAAACGGGATACCTTATCCCATAGGGATTTCCACCCCTATCCCTCACAGAAAAGACTCATAAGAGTCCGACTACAACCGAGTAGGCAACGAAACAGTTGGAATG
>JBFRWJ010000222.1:0-3464 GCA_051439525.1 Spirulina sp.
GTATTGGAGATTTCTCCCCGCAAAGCGCGTAAAATAGGCTGGTTTTCATTAGGATAGAGGCGATTTGTCCCGGCAATATAAGCCTGATAAACCTCCACTAAATTTTCTGCCGAGGCTTCGAGATCCACGCCTTTTCCCAGTAATTCTTTGGCTTTTTGATTGGCATAATAGGGTTTGCCATTGGCATCGACGACAAAAATGCCCACGGGCACCGCTTCGAGAAATTGAGTGAGTTTACGTTCGCTCTGGATTAAAGCATCGTTTAAAATTTGCATTTTGGCGTTGTTGCTTTCCAAGGTCGCAAAAGTATCTCGTAATTGTCCGGCCATGCGCTGAAAGGAGGCGGCGAGTTCTCCCAATTCATCGGTATTGGGAATCTCGAAACAATATTCCCAGTCGCCGCGACTGAGATGACCGACAGCTTCTCGGAGTAAACCGAGGGGGAGGACGATACGCTTGCGGGTAAAGCCGATAATCCCGTAAACCAAAGCGATCGCCGAGAGCAAGATTCCCAACCAAATCGCCGCAACGAGCAATAATGGAGTGAGAAATTCTCGGGCGGGTTGCTCGACAATGGCAAACCACGAAGGCATCACTTCTAAGCGTTGGGCGATCGCGACCACCCATTTCCCTCTCAAACCTTGATAGAAGTTAAATCCCGAGCTGGCCAAATCCAAACCCGAGCGACCGATGCGGTCTTGGAGGAAAATGTTCGGATCCTGCAATTGTCGGTTGCGAAAGGCAACAATGTTCCCTCTCTGGGTGACTAAAAAAGCATAGCCATCTTGACCGGCTTTAATACTGATAATTTTGTTCCAAAGCCGATCGAGACTGACCGTGACGAATAAGGTGGCTTCGGGAAGACCGATATCGTCGGTTACCGCGATCGCCATATCGAGTTGGGGAGTGCGATCGTTGAAGTACACTTCTCCCCTGCGCACTTCCCCAAACTTCAATTTGTTGGGGTTGAGTTGAGTGGGAGAGTAGCGATCGTAGTGGGGACGACCCACGCGACTTTGTTGAGCAACAATTTCTCCATCCGAGTTCACTAAGAAAATATCTAACAAAGAAGCATTGCGAGCCAGCATATTGCGCAAGACAGCATCGGGATCTCGAGTGACCGAAAGAGAGGCACTCGTAGCAATCAAATCGCTTTGAAGATTTAAAATAAATAGATCGCTTGTTCTAGCCGCGCGAATATTAACTCGCTCTAATTTTCGCTTAACCCGTTCGATACTGGTTGCCAATCCCAAAGTCATGGCCGTCGCTAAACTGAGGATGCAGATCCCGCTCAAAAAAAATACCCGTCTGACGATCTGCTGGCTGAGGGAGTTGGGAGGACGAGGAGATGAGACTTTGCCCCTAGCCCGCTTGATTATGCTAGATAGGCGTTCGATTTTCAACCTTCACTCCCTTTTTCAGTTATCAATTATCAGTTATCAGTGTTGGGGAAGAGAGGAGGAAAAGATAGATTAGCCTTCATCCTTCAGCCTTCATCCTTCATCCTTTATCTTTCCCCTTTCTATCGTATCGCGATCGATGAGGGGGATGTTGGGTATTAAAACTCGGGGTGGGAATGTTTCTCCCTTTTCGAGATGGCGCAGGAGGAGTTGAATGGATAAACGTGCCTGTCGATCCGGGGTTTGGTCGATTGTGGCGGCGATCGCGCCCTCTTCGATCAATTGTAATGCTAGCGGCATGGCATCAAATCCCGTCACAATAATTTTATCCTGTCGATTGGCTTCTCTCACGGCTTCGCTGGCACCGGCAGCCATGGTATAGTTGGCGGCGACGATCGCGTCAATATCGGCATATTGTTGCAACCATTGTTGGGTAATTTCTTTGGCTCGCTCTCGATACCATTGAGCGGATTGGGTTTCGAGGATATCCATCTTTCCGGTTCTCAAACCGGCGAGAAATCCTTCCCGGCGATCGACGGCATTTTGCTGCTCTAAGGCTCCATCTAGGATTAACACTCGCCCTTGACCGCCTAATTTTTTCACCAACCATTCTCCCATCACTTTCCCCCCCGCAACATTGTCGAAAACGACAAACGTCAGGATCTTCTCGCTGTTTAGAGGGGTATCCATGGCAACGACGGGAATGCCTCGGGCGATCGCTTTTTCGATGACGGGGGCAAGACGAATGGAGTCCGTTACCATGATAACAATGCCCTCAATGCCTCCTCGGTCAAGGCGTTGAGCAATGGCGCGAATTTGGTCTTCGACACAAGTATGACAGCGATTGGGTAACAGTTCGACCTTCACCCCAAAATCTTCACTGGCTTTCACGGCACCTTGCCAAACTTGTTCTTGATAGGGGTCGCCGTGTTTTCCTGTTTCTGGATTAAATGTATCTTTAACCACGACAAGAATATTCCAAGGTTTTGTGGCTTTAATTTCGGTTTGGGGAATTTGATATTCGGACTCCCGATCGGTGAGAGATGAAGCGATCGCCCCGTTACTGGAACGATTCGGGGTTTGAGGGATATCTCGGGTTTGACTTGCCGGAGGAGAAGTTTGACAGCCCATCAGGGCCAATAATACTGTTAAACAAATAAAATTCGGGGACAATTTAATCATGCCACTCAAACCCCAACAATGTAATGGGATGACAATGTTCATATTTTATTTTAGTCTGTCCGATCGGCGATCGCGAGAAATAACCGAACGCGGGCATTACCTTTTCGGAAGGATAATTGATAATTAATAATTGTTCACTGTTCACTGTTTACTGTTCACTGTTCACTGTTATGGCACGAGGCGATCAAATTTATGCGATGCGAGAGTTTCTCGATCGCGAGGGCATTTACGAGCATCACGGGATCGATTGCGGTGATGGGACGGTCATTCACTATCGCAAACCCAGCGAAACCGTCGAACGAACTTCTCTGGCAACTTTTTCCCGAGGCAATCCCATTTATATCAAAAATTATCCCACTTCTTTTATTCCCGATACGGTGGTTCGTCGAGCCGAAAGTCGCTTGGGAGAAAAACGCTATAATCTCTTGTTTAATAATTGCGAACATTTGGCAACGTGGTGCAAAACGGGAATGAGTTATTCCCAACAAGTGAGAAATTTTATTCCCGCGATCGCGCGCATGGATATCGATCGCTTATCCCAACCCATCGAACAAGCTTTACACGGGACGGACGAGCAGAATGCTCGAGCCCTATTAGATCGCGCCCTTGGGGATATTCAGGTGATTTGGGACGACTTACAACCCCGATACAAGCAGGCTTTAGAAGAAATAAAAACTTGGGATCGGGTGGCTCGGGAAGCCTTGCGACGCGATCGTGAAGATTTGGCACGGGCCGCCATTCAGCGTAAACTCGAATACAAAGACAAAGCCAAAATTTTAGAATCTAAGTTGGAACAATTAGCCAAAATGACCGAAAACTTAATTTATAACAGCCAACATATCAGTGAACAATGAACAGTAAACAGTGAATAGTAAACAGTGA
>JBFRWJ010000223.1:0-9187 GCA_051439525.1 Spirulina sp.
GTCCGATCTTCCCTAAACCCTCAATTGCAAGTTGATGACTACAGTAATTCTCAGAGGTTGCGAGAATCTCGAGCAACCCGGCGATCGCTTCAGCATTTCCTTGTCCGATCTTCCCTAAACTCTCAACTGCATACTCGCGGGTCGATCCATCCTTAGCAGTTTCGAGAAGGTGGAGCAACGAGGCGATCGCATTGGCATTGTCGGGGTCGATATTTGTTTTGGTTTCTGGCACAACGCTCCCTATCTGCCAAATTTAATAATTCCTATTTTATCGAATTTTTGGCATCGAGATGGGAAAAGTTGCGCAAACATAGGACGATTGGGCGATGGCGATCGCGTCCCGTTTGCATAGATGCAAATCGATAGGTCAGATCGTCGCGCCAGAATTCGAGATTAGAGCGATCGGGAAAGTCTGGAACTCTCCTATTTTGGCTGAATATCGTTCGTCTTGCCATTCCAATACTAGGATAGAGGTATGATTCATTATTTCTTGAAATGACCGTTTTACCTAACCCTCCCACTCCCGAACGGGAAGGAACATCAAAAAAATTCCCCACGATTTTGCTGATTCTTGCTGGGATTGGCTGTGGATGTTTCGGTTTACTGATTTTGATGGGCATTTTAGCAGCGATCTTGCTGCCCTCCTTACTCAATCAAGCCGATAAAGCGAGGCAAGCAGAAGCCCGCAACAATGTTGGGGCGATGGCTCGAGGGCAGCAGGCTTATCTATGGGAGGAAAACACCTTTGCGGAAACCTTGGAAGAGCTAGGAATCGGGATTCAGGCCAATACTCAGAATTATACCTATGCGATCGTGCCTCAATCCGATCCGTCCCTTAGCGTCTACATCACGGCAACCCCAAAGAAGATAGGATTAAACAGTTACAGTGCGGGGGTATTTCGCCCGAGTGTAGAGGAGGGGAACTCGATCTGGGTTATTTGTGAAAGCGATCGACCGGAAAACGAACCCCCATCAATGCCTGCATTCGATCCGGATGCGGAAACAGCGACCTGTCCGGAGGGGTCAACGTCTCTTGATTGAAACTCCTCGAAAAATTGGGTCGCAAGGGGATCGTTTGCGATCGCGGATAATGGCAAGGGCATGAGGGAAGAAACGCACTCCCGATGGGTCGATCGCCAGAGAATCGCCTTCACGAGTTTTTCACAATTTTTGTCTAGACTCCAAATAAGATCTCTCAAACCTTGAATGCACAACCATCATTATGCTTATTTCTTTGCCCCAAAGAATATTGAACTATCAACTCGATCGCCTCATCCACGAAAGCGATCGCACCCTCGTCTATCGCGGCACAACAACCGACGAGGGCAAACCCATTGTCATCAAATTGATGCGCAATCAATATCCCTCCTTTCAGGAATTAGTCCAGTTTCGCAACCAATACGCGATCGCCAAAAATCTCAATATCTCCGGAATTGTTAAACCTTATGGGTTAGAACGCTACGAAAATCGCTATGCCCTCATTATGGAAGATTTTGGCGGCACGGCTTTATCAGTCACCAGTCACCAGTCACCAGTCACCAGTTCATCAGTTATCAGTCACCAGTCACCAGTCACCAGTTATTCGATCGCGGAGTTTCTTAATATTGCCATTCAATTAGCTGATATTCTTCATCAGTTGCACCAAAATCGCGTTATTCATAAAGATATTAAACCCGCAAATATACTGATTCATCCAGAAACTCGGCAAGTTAGAATTATTGATTTCAGTATTTCCTCTTTATTACCCAAAGAAACCCAAATCATTCAACCCCCCGATGTCCTAGAAGGGACTCTTGCTTATTTGTCCCCGGAACAAACCGGACGCATGAATCGAGGCATTGACTATCGCAGCGACTTCTATTCTCTCGGAGTCACCTTTTACGAACTCCTAACCGGAAAACTTCCCTTTGCCAGCGAAGATCCCCTCGAATTGATTCACGCCCATATTGCGAAATCTCCCCCTTCAATCAGTCACCAGTTAATCAGTCACCAGTCACCAGTCACCAGGCAGTGCTTAAGCCGGAACCTGAGTCCGGCTTTAAGAAGCACTGCCCCGAAGGGTCACCAGTTGGGGATCGGGGGGGAGATGCCGGAAGTTCTTTCGGATATCGTTCTCAAACTGATGGCGAAGAATGCGGAAGACCGCTATCAGAGTGCTTTGGGGTTAAAATACGACCTCGAAAAATGTCTCTCTCAATGGCAGGAAATGGGAAAAATTGAGCCATTTGCGTTGGGAGAACGAGATATCTGCGATCGCTTCCTCATTCCCGAAAAACTCTACGGACGGGACAAAGAAGTGCAAATGCTCCTCGATGCCTTCGAGCGCGTCACATCCCCCCCAGCCCCCCAATCCCCCCCAGCCCCCCTTGGTAAGGGGGGAGAGGGAGGAGAGGGGGGAGTGGAAATGGTTCTCGTTGCCGGGTATTCTGGGGTGGGGAAAACTGCCGTCGTCAATGAAGTCCACAAACCCATTGTCGCAAAACGGGGATATTTTTGCCAAGGAAAATACGACCAATTCAATCGCAACGTTCCCTTCTCTGGCTTCGTACAAGCCTTGCGGGACTTAATGGGACAACTGTTAGGGGAGAGCGACGCGCAATTGCAACGATGGAAAAACAAAATTCTGGCGGCACTGGGAGACAACGGACGCATCATTATCGAAGTCATCCCGGAACTGGAACGGATTATCGGACAACAGCCTCCCGTCCCCAAACTCGAAGGCAGTGCGGCGCAACATCGCTTTAATCTCCTGTTCGAGAAATTCGTCGGCGCGATCGCGACCCGAGAACACCCCCTCGCGCTCTTCATTGACGATCTGCAATGGGCGGATTCTGCATCGTTAAATCTACTCAAGGTGTTAATGGACGAGTCAGCAGACTCCTATTTGTTGGTGTTGGGGGCATATCGCGATAATGAGGTTTTTCCCGCCCATCCCTTGATGCTCACCCGAGACGAACTGCAAAAACGGGGTGCAAATCTGCGAGTTCTCACCTTAGCGCCCTTAGACGAGATGCAG
The DNA here is from genome assembly GCA_051439525.1 of Spirulina sp. Classification (GTDB taxonomy): domain Bacteria; phylum Cyanobacteriota; class Cyanobacteriia; order Cyanobacteriales; family Spirulinaceae; genus CCY15215. The sequence continues at coordinate 3,017 of JBFRWJ010000223.1, forward strand.
ATTAATCGTTTGGTCGCCGATACGCTGTTGTGTTCGACGGAACGCGCCGCGCCCTTATCTCGGTTAGTCTATCAAAAAACCCGAGGCAATCCCTTTTTTACGACCCAGTTTTTGCAAGGATTGCACGAGGAGGGTTGGATTGTCTTCATCCCCCCATCCCCCCTCAATCCCCCCTTGGTAAGGGGGGAGGTAAGGGGGGATGGGGGATGGCAGTGCGATTTGACCCGGGTGCGGCAGTCAGCCCTAACCGACGATGTGGTAGAATTCATGGTGGAACGGTTGCGAAAGTTGCCTCCAGAGACCCAGAAGGTGCTGAAATTGGCCGCCTGTATCGGCAACTCGTTCGATTTAGAAACATTGGCAGTGGTTCGCCACCAACGCCAAGAAGACGTGGCGACAAATTTGTGGAGCAGTTTGCAAGAGGGTTTTGTCCTCCCCAATAACGAGACCTATAAGTTTTTCCAAGGCAGCGAAGGAGAAGAGCGAGAAGTCGAAAGCGCGATCGCGTCGTTTCGCTCGTCTTTTCATTCCCATTCCGTCCGCTATCGCTTTTTACACGATCGCATTCAACAAGCCGCCTATTCTCTCATTCCCGAAGACCAAAAACAACTGACCCACCTGAAGGTCGGACGACGGTTATTAAAACATAATCCCCGATGCGAGCAAAGCGATCGGCTCTTCAGTATCGTCAATCATCTCAATCTCGGCCGAGAATTCATGCCAACTGCCGAGGAAAAAGAGCAACTCGCTCGTTTAAATTTAAGTGCGGGACAAAAAGCCCGGGAAGCAACGGCGTATCGAGCCGCATTCGACTATCTGTCCGTGGGAGTCGCGTTACTGCCCCAGCAGAAATGGACGCAACAGTACGAGCTCGCCTTATTATTTCATCGGGAAGGGGTGATGGCTGCCTGCGGGATGGGAGAGTTTGAGACGATGAACCAATGGGCAACCATCGCGATCGATAATGCTCGCACCCTGCTCGATCGCGTCCCCTTCTCCGAAACGCAAATCCAAGCGCTTGTTGCCCAAAAACACCTCTCCGCCGCCATTCACCTCGGCATCGAAACTTTAAAAGAGTTAGGGGAATCTTTTTCTCAAACCCCCCAACCCGAAGACTTTCCCCGAGGCATTGCCGCGATCGCCTCGAGTTTGGCTGGGCGATCGGTTGAAGACTTAATCGATTTACCCCCGATGGAAGATCCGCAAGTTCTCGCCATTTTGCGGGTGCTGTGGCGACTGTCGTCGGTGCTGGTAATGGCAGCCCCTCAGTTGATGCCCTTCTGTACCTTTAAAGCCGTGCAACTTTCCCTCGCGTCCGGCAATTCTGTCTTATCGGCACCGGCTTATGTCACCTATGGCATGATTCTCTGTGGGGCGTTAGGGGATATTGCGACGGGCTATCGCTTCGGCAAACTCGCCCTGGAGGTAGTGGACAAATATGCAGGCAAGGCCGTCCGAGGGAAAACCCTCATTCGTTTTAATGCCGGGGTGCGCCACTGGCAAGACCCCCTACAGGATACCCTCGACAGTGTCGCCGAGGGCTATCAACTCGCTCTGGAAGTCGGCGATCTGGAGTCGGCGGCGATTTGTGCGGAAGTATACGGGTATCATGCTTATTTTTCCGGGCGAGAACTTCAGCAATTGGAACGAGAAATGGCGGTTTACAGCCAAGGGATTCAATCGATTCAACAACAAACGATGTTCTATTGGAATGAAACTTATCGACAGTTGGTTTTAAACTTGCTCGATCGCTCCGACGATCCTTGCTGCTTGGTGGGAACGGCCTATGATGAAACCCTGCACCTGCCCATGCAAAAACAATATAACGATGGCTTTGGCGTGGCTATGGCGTATTTATTCAAAGCGATCGCCTGTTATTTATTCGATCGATTCGATCGCGCTCTGGAAAATCTCAATGCCATCGAGAATTATCTTCAGAGTATTGCCCCCTTTGCCGCGACTCCCGTTTTTTATTTTTATACCGCCCTCGCCCATTTTGCCACGATCTCCATGTCTGCATTCCATCGGGAGGCAGATATTCCCGAACGGGTTCGCCAATGTCAAGAAAAGCTGCAACATTGGGCCAACCATGCTCCCGCAAACTATCGGCATAAATTGGCTTTAATTGAAGCAGAACGGTTTCGCATTTTAGGACGGTACTACGAAGCCGGAGACAGGTACGATTGCGCCATCGTCGCCGCCCGGGAAAACGAGTACGTGCAAGAAGAAGCTCTCGCCAACGAACTCGCTGCGAAATTCTATCTTGACTGGGGGAAAGAGAAAGTGGCCGCAGGTTATATGCAAGAAGCCTATTACGCTTATGCCCGTTGGGGGGCAAAAGCCAAAACCGATCGCCTCGAACAATGCTATCCCCACCTCCTCGCTCCCATCTCGAGCCAGTCCGAGTCCGAATTGATGGCGGCGACAACTCTCACCTCGGTTAGCACGAAAACCCTCGCCAACACCAGCCAAAACGCGGGAGAACTGTTAGATTTTGCCTCTCTCATGAAAGCCTCTCGCACCCTTTCCCGGGAAATCGAACGCGATCGCGCCATTGCCAATTTAATGCAGGTTCTGCGAGAGAATGCCGGGGCGCAAACGGCAGCCTTAATGCTATTTCGCGAGGAAACGTTGATGTTAGAAGCGAAAGTCGCCGACGAAGAAGGAGAAGCCATCGAGGCCGTCCCGGTCGCTGAAAGCCATGCCATCCCGTTAGCGATCGTCAATACCGTCAAACGGGCGCAAAAAACCCTCGTTTTGGACGACGCGGGCCGAGAACCCGCTTATGCCAAGGACGCTTATCTGCAAAAACATCAACCTCGCTCGATCTTATGTTTGCCCCTGCAAGATAGCGGTCGGACGATCGGCATTCTTTATCTAGAAAACAATCAAACGGCAGGGGTATTTACCGGCGATCGCGTGGAAATTCTCTCCTTATTGTGCGCCCAAGCCGCCATTACCCTCGAAAATGCCCGCCTCTACCAACAGGCGCAACAAGCGCTCAAACTCGAACAAGAGATTCACGAACTGCAACGCACTCAACTCCACCTCATTCAAAGCGAAAAAATGTTTGGTTTGGGGCAAATGGTGGCAGGAATCGCCCACGAAATCAACAATCCCGTCAATTTTATTCACGGCAATATCGCTCATGCGGATGAGTATACCCAAAATTTAATCCACTTGCTCGAGCTGTACCGGCATCATTACCCCCAACCCCATCCGGAGATTCGCGAGGAAATCGAAGCGATGGATCTGGCGTTTCTCGAAGGGGATTTAAGCAAACTGTTTCAATCCATGCGCGGGGGCAGCGATCGCATTCAAAATATTGTCTCATCCCTGCGAACCTTTGCCCGTCTCGATGAAGCTGAATATAAAGCCGTAGACTTACACGCAGGCCTTGATAGCGCTTTAACGATTCTGCAAAATCGCTTGCAAGCCGGGGAAGAGCGCGAAGAAATCCAAGTGATTAAAGACTACGACAATTTACCTCGGGTGGAGTGTTATGCCGGACAACTCAATCAGGTATTTATGAATATTCTCGGTAATGCCATTGATGCGCTAAACTCGTCCTCAGAAATTCAGCCTCAGATTGGCATTCGGACCCGTAGCGACAGCGAAAAGGTCACGATCGCGATCGCGGATAATGGTGCAGGTATGAGTGAAGAAATTATCTCCCGCATCTTCGATCCCTTTTTTACCACTAAACCTGTCGGTCAAGGGACGGGCTTGGGACTTTCCATTAGCTATCAGATCGTGACGGAAAAACATCGCGGGTCTCTGACCTGTACTTCCCAACCCGGAGAGACGGTTTTTATCATTAAAATTCCCATTCGCCAGTGAAGAATTATCAAGATTTTCCCAAAATTTTTAATTTTTAATTTTTGATTTTTAATCGATCTCCGATCGGGTTCCATCTTCAAAATTAAAGGTTAAAGTCGAATGGGGATATGCCAAGTTATCTTCTCAAAGAAATATCGAGATCTCGACCTCATGGGGAGCTTCTAAAATGATGTCCGACACGCTCAAAGATTATCAACGCCAAATTACCGCTCTCGAGGCAGACAAGCAATACTGGCAACAACGGTTGGCAGAACTTCAGCAGCATTGCGATCGCCAGTCTCGGGAGTTACAAACCACTCGGGAGGAGTTACAGCGCCTACAAGGGGGAAATTCTGAATCTGAAGGATTTTTGCACGAGGCTCCTCCCCAACCCGATCGCTGCGTTAGCGCAGAAGAGGTTTTGCGAGAAAGCGAGGAACGATTTAGAATCATTTGCGAGCAAACCGGGCAACTGATTTACGATTACGAGATCCCGTCGGGTCAGATTGTTTGGGGCGGCGCGATCGCAGCGATCGCGGGATATTCTCCCGCAGAATTTCAGATGGATATCAACGACTGGGAAACCCTCATCCATCCCGACGATCGCGCCTTGACCCTCGATCTGTTGGCCGAAGCCATGGCCGAATGCAGTCATTATCACGTTGAATATCGCTGGCGACAAAAAGATGGCAGCTATATTCAGGTTGAAGATAATGGGGCGTTCCTCGTGAACGAGACGGGAAAAGCCTATCGAATGCTAGGAACTGTCAAGGATATCAGCGAACGCAAGCAAGCCGAAGAAAAGTTACTCTTATTTAAACGGGCGGTGGAAAGTTCCAGCGATGCGATCTCTATGGCCGATCCCCAAGGCCATCTCATTTATCAGAATCCGGCTTACGCTCGACTCTATCAATGCGAAACCGTGGAAATCTTTAATGCCACGGGGGGAATTGCTGCTTGTTATCCGGATGCGAAGATTTGCCAAGAAGTCATCCAAGCCGTCTTGGAGGGGCGATCGTGGAGCGGCGAAACCGAACAGCGCGATCGCAACGGTCGCCATTTTCCAGCTATTATCTGTGCTAACGGGATTCAAGGAGAATCCGGGGAACTGCTCGGGTTAATCGGGACGATCTCCGATATTAGCGATCGCAAAGCCATGGAAGAACGCTTGCGCCAGCAAGAGGCGCAATATCGCCAAATTTTTGAAACCATTACCGATGGCTTGGGAATCGTCGATCTGGATACGGGAGAGTTTTTAGAAGTCAATCAAGCCTATCATCAGATACACGGCTACGCCTACGCGGAGTTTATGGCTTTACCCGTTGGCGATCTCGTTCATAAGGATTTTCTCCCCCGCTTGGGGTCATTGTTTGCCGATATCCGCAACGGGAATCCGTTTACCTGTCAGGTTCGGAACATTCACCGCACCGGTGAGACGATCGATGTTGAAATCAAGGGGATTCCCTTCCCCTATAATGGGAAAACTCATGCTCTGGCGATCGTGCGGGATATCACCAAAAGGAAGCAACTCGAAGCCGAACGCAAACGCCAAGAACAAGTGCTGCGGGAAAAAGACACCCTGTTGCAAATGACCCTCAAAGCCGGGAAAATGGCCTGTTGGAGTTGGCATTGCCACCAAAATGAAATCCTTTGGTCTGATGGTCTGGAGGAGATGCTCGGTTTGGAATCCGGTTCCTTTGGCGGTACATTTGCCGATTATGTGGCGTTAATTCACCCCGACGATCGCGATGTGTTTTTGCAAACCATGACTTGCGCCCTCGAAACCGAAGGAGAATATACAACCGAACATCGGATCGTCCTGCCCGATGGGTCGCGGGAATGGATTCGTGCCACGGGGGGGATCTGGTACGATGATGCCGGGGAAGCGATCGGCTTGTTGGGATCGGCACTCAACGATACTCAGCGCAAAAACGCCGAAATTGCCACGATCGAATCCGCCATCCAAATTCACCAACAGGCACAACGAGAAAAACTCCTCAACCAGATTGCCAATCAAATTCGCAGGTCTCTCGATCTCGATCGCATTCTCCAGACGACGGTGCGGGAGATTCGGGATTTTCTCGGGGTGGATCGCTGTTACTTTGCTTGGTACATTCGAGAGGATGAGGGCGGAGACTATTGGCACGTCGTCGCCGAAGCGCAAAATCCCCAGTTTCCCAGTTGTGTCGGCCAGCATTGCATCCTGAAGGTGGATGGGCTTTCAGAACATTTGTTACGCCAACAAATCATGCAACTGGACGATCTGGCCGCCGTTGCCAATGTTCCCGTCGGAGAGACTTTAAGGATTTTGGGGAGCAAGTCCGCCCTTTTGCTGCCCGTAGGGACTCAATC
>JBFRWJ010000224.1:0-3327 GCA_051439525.1 Spirulina sp.
TATGATTCACTTTCTCGATAAATCCGCCACAGTAGTTTTTTTGTTTCTCTTGCTAACTTTTCCATAACTGCTTTGTCTGTTTTTTCTTATTTTACTACATCTGCAATTAATTTCGGATGTCTACTTATTAGCGTGAATCATTCAGGTTGATTTAATTTTCTTAATATTTTTCGCTCTTTGAAAAAAATCAGCAATATTCTTAATAATCTCATTGAGATTATGGGTGTCTTGACTTGGCCGGAAGAAATGTTGGCAGTGCGACAAAAAATTCAGCAGGATTTAGCTGCTCGACAGGAAACCACGATCGCGGAAGTTATGAGAGAGATGCCTTTAACGGAACTCCACGCGATCGCGTCCGGAAGCCTTGGCGCGATACAAAGCTGCATCTGCCGCACCGATGAGATCGTCTAAGGTTGCCTGCTGGTCGGGAAACTGACTGGCCGCTCCTAACGAAATGGTAATATAGGGATGAATCAACGATTGAGAATGTTCGATCTGTAACTTTTGTACCCGTTCTTGAATCTGACGGGCGATTTGAACGGCACCATCAAGGGGAGTATTGGGCAGAATGACGGCAAACTCTTCTCCCCCATAGCGAGCGGCCACATCCGACGATCGCTTGCTACAAGTGCGAATGGCCTTGGCGACGGCTTTTAAGCATTCATCCCCTTGTTGGTGACCGTAGGTGTCATTGTAGCGCTTGAAGAAGTCGATATCGGCTAAAATCAGCGACAGGGGAGCGCGAACGCGATGCATGCGCTGCCATTCTTTGGCAAAGATTTCGTCAAACCGCCGTCGGTTGGCCAGTCCCGTCAAACCATCTAAATTGGCTAAATTTTTTAACTCGCGGTTGGCCGTCTCGAGTTTGGCCAGCAATTCCCCTTGTTGGACGGCGATCGCGACTTGAACCGCCAGAGAAGAGAGGATTGCCAATTCTCCCTCCCGCCATTCTCTCGGGTGGCGACAGTGATGGACGACGATCGCTCCCCAAAGCGCTTGAGAAAAGGAGACTTTCGGGGGATAACTCTGAAAAATCGGAACGATACATTGAGAGCGAACTTGCCATCGTTGCAAAAAATCTTGTAAGGAAGAAGCAAGGGAAAGTTTTGTCGCATCTGCAATGGCGTAGAAGGGGAGTTGTTCGTTATCTTCCCACCCGCGAGCGATTTGCACGAACCATTCCTCCTCGAGGATTGTCCCTTTGAGGGAAAGCCACGATGCCGATACCGATTCTACTGCGACTCGATAAGCGCGATCGCTTTCTCGACGGCAGATGGCAACGCGATCGGCTTGTAAAAATTGCTGGATTTCTGTCACGGTTTGTTGGAGAATATCTTCCACTGCCAAAGATTGGCGGATGCGTTGGGCAATGGTTCTCAAGAGGCGTTCTCGTTCGACCTGCTGCCAAAGAGCAACTTCGGCTTTTTGGCGTTCGGTAATATCGACGGATACCCCTAACACTAACTTGTGTCCCTCGGGGGAAATAAAAGGAGTTTTTGTGGTTTGAAACCAGCGCAGTTCTTGAGTTTGGCGATCGACGATCGCTTCGGTCGCAATGGTGGGGCCCTTTAAAGCGTCTATTGCTGTTTGCTCCTCGGAGAAATCGAGATTGCCAACTCCGCGATCGCGATTCAAATCGGCCTCGGTTTTCCCGAGTAAATTTTCTACTGTTGTATCGTACAGTTTGGCCAGAGCGCGATTCGCGAGGGTAAACTTTCCTTGCCCGTCTTTGACGTAGATTAAATTGGGATTGGCATCAATGGCAAGGTGCAAAAATTCCTGTTGATTTTTTAAAGCGGTCTCGATTTTTTTGCGTTCCTCGACTTCTTGTTGCAAGCGGATATTTTGGGCCTGGAGCTGTTTTTGTTGCCGAACTAAAGTAAGTTGATGCTCGACGCGGGCTAATACTTCTCCCACTTGAAAGGGTTTGCTAATATAGTCCGCACCACCGACTTGAAAGGCACGAACCCGAGCGGGGGGGTCGTGTTTGGCACTGAGAAAAATCACGGGAATTTCTCGCGTGTTCGGATCCGCCTTCAGGCGTTGACAAACTTCGTAACCATCCATTTCCGGCATCATAATATCGAGGAGGATTAAATCCGGAGGATCGTGACGAATGGCTTGTAATGCCTGTTTTCCCGTAATGGTTTGCCGAACTTCATACCCTTGTTTGACCAGCATTTCAAACAACAAGCGTACATTGTCCGGAATATCATCAACGACTAAAATATCCCCTTTAATTGTAAATTGCAGATGACTTGCCATGTTCATCAGAGAAGAAAGCAACAAAAGGTGAGTTGTGCTGACTTTCTCTTCTCCTCGAGGGATGGGTTACTTTTTAATTATCCACTTTTAGTTGGGGAATCGCCAAGGAAATAGAAAAGCGGTTGAGGGATGCTGAGGAAACCTTAGCATATCTAATCAACCAAGACGCGGTTGAGGGATACTGAGGATATCCAATTCACCAAGACATCGACACGGCATTTCGGCAAGCTCAGCGATCGCAAATTTATTGGCCTTCGTTTTTTTGTGGTATCTTCTTGGTAGAAGCGAGTAAGACAAAGATCTACGCGAGGAATCATTCTAGTCAGAAGAAATCTCTGTCAGTCAGAAATAACAGTTAGAAAATTTTCTAACGATCGCATTATTGTATTACTGTAAGTAATAGAAGAATTCGGTTTTTCTCACTCAGCGATCGCTATCAGTTTCCGCTTCGATTCCAGCGAGTTCGGTCAATTCAATGATACGCTCAAAATGAAGATTATCGACGAGATAGAGAAGCGATCGCCCCAAGTCGGTAAAATCTTCAGGGAATTCCTCGATCCGCTCGCGCAATTGTCGCCCTCGAGCGCAGAGCGCCAGTTGGTGGAGTTGCGATCGCTCCTCGACGGGAAGTTGTTGCAGATCTGCCGGGGTTAAAGGGGTGGAGGCAGCCAACGCGATCGCAGGTGGGAGTTCGGGAATCATTTCATAACGATAGCGCACCCCCAGATGGGCGGCAATTTTCTCGAGCAGGTCATTTTCCGAGAAGGGTTTGACAATAAGATCGTCGCACCCTGCGGCTAAAATAGACGGACGTTGCGACTCAAACGCACTAGCCGTTAGAGCAATGATGGGGGTTTTGGGAGAGATGAAGGATGAAGGATGAAGGATGGGGGATGAATCGTTTTCTGCTTCCCCGGCTCTCTCTCTTCTCCTTTGCTCTTCTTGTCGGCGAATTTCTCGCGCGGCTTCGTAACCATCCATGACAGGCATTTGCATATCCATGAGAATTAAATGAGGTTGCCATTCTTGCCAAAGAGAGAGGGCCTGTCTCTTATACACATC
>JBFRWJ010000225.1:0-20953 GCA_051439525.1 Spirulina sp.
TTTCGTACTGCCCTTTTTGGAAATCCCCTGTACCTTTGATCAGCGTCTTGTTAGAAGGAGCCAAGTCCGCAGAACCGCCGAAGAGTTCCGGTAGAGCTCCCGCGATCGCGTTCAACGTCGCCCCAGATTGATTGCGGGTGGCATCTGTCTTGCTTTCCGGGGTATAGACGGGCAAGCATTCCGCCCAATTTTCCGGCAGTTGACCGCCAATCATGCGCTCGAAGACAGCAGCATCTTCAGCATACTTGGTTTTATAGGTGGCAAAGAGCTGCTGCCATTCAGCCTCTGCACTGGCACCGCGATCGACAGCTTTGCGGAAGTGAGCCAAAGCATCCTCGGGGACGACAAATTCTTCATACTCCCAACCTAAATTCTTGCGGGTGGCTGCCACTTCGTCTACTCCCAAAGCCGCACCGTGGGAGTCGTGGGAGTTGGCTTTGTTGGGGGAACCAAAACCGATGGTGGTGGTGACTTTAATTAAAGACGGCTTATCGGTGACTTTTTTGGCTTCTTCAATGGCTGCCGCGATCGCGTCGATATTGGTATTGCCATCGGGAACGTGCAGCACGTGCCAGCCATAAGCCTCAAACCGCTTGCTAACATCTTCCGTGAAGGAAAGATCCGTGAACCCATCGATCGAGATGTGGTTGTCATCGTAGAGGGCGATTAATTTTCCGAGCCCGAGGTGACCGGCGAGAGAACAGGCTTCTCCGGAAATCCCTTCCATGTTGCAGCCATCGCCGACGATCGCGTAGGTATAGTGATCGACAATTTGGGCATCGGGCTTGTTGAACATGGCGGCTAAATGAGCCTCAGCCATGGCCAGACCGACGGCATTGGCAATCCCTTGTCCGAGAGGTCCGGTAGTGACTTCCACCCCTTCCGTTTCAAAGTTTTCCGGGTGTCCGGGGGTTTTAGAACCCCACTGACGAAATTGCTTGATATCTTCAATACTGACGCTATCGTAGCCCGTTAGATAGAGAAGGGCGTATTGCAACATGCAGCCGTGACCGGCAGAGAGGACAAAGCGATCGCGATTAAACCAGCTAGGGTTTTTGGGATTGAAACGCATAAAGCGATCCCACAACGCAAAAGCCATGGGGGCTGCTCCCATGGGAAGCCCCGGATGACCGGAATTCGCTTTCTGGACAGCATCAATGGCTAAAAAACGAATGGAATTGATGCAAAGTTCTTCGAGGGATTGGCTAGCGACGACCATATTTTCTTAGGTTACGATTAACTACGGTTGAGTGGGAAATGGGTACCGGTCGAAGATAGCTGACCGCGATCGCCCAAAACTGTTCTCTATCATCCCATTGTTGGGGATCGACGAGCAAGAGAATTGCTAAAACGATTTTGGGGGAACGGGCATATCAGTCACCAGTCACCAATCTCCCCTTCTTTTCCCCCCTTAGTAAGGGGGGTTAGGGGGGATAACCAATCACCAATAACCAATAACTAATAACCAATAACTAAATTAATTTTTGCTTGCACCGTTCTAAATAAATTTGTGCGACGCGATCTTGGGGAAAGAGATTGAGACAAGTTTCCAACAGTTCGATCGCTTTCATATAGTCTTCGAGAAAATATTGTAACAGTGCCTGTTCTAATAAATTTTTAGTTTCCTGTTTTTTCTCGCGCATTTCGGCAGGATCGGCATCGAAGACTTCTAACACGGCGATGGGTTGGCTTTTTCCCTTAACGCGAACGCGATCGAGCAGGCGAATCTGATAATTTTCGGGATGCTTTAGCTCTAAAAAAGTATTGTGAGAAATCAGTAATGGCGTTTGATAAACTTTGGTCAATCCTTCAATGCGAGATGCTAAATTCACGGCATCGCTAATGACCGTACCATCCATGCGCTCTTCTCCCCCTATCGTTCCCATCATTAACAATCCCGTATTAATCCCAATTCCAATTCTAATTTCAAAAGGATACTCTCCTTGGAGATTACTTTGAGAGAGCTTCTTCAACATGGCAATGCCAGCATCGATCGCATCGTCTGCATCTCGACCGAATAAGGCCATAATACCATCGCCAATATATTTATCAATAAATCCTCGATTGCCTTTGATTTGGGGTTCCATCTGGGAAAAATATTGATTGATAAATTTAAAATTATCGCTTAGGCTTAAAGATTCTGAAATTGTTGTAAAATCCCGAATATCGGCAAATAAAACTGACATTTCTTGCGCGATCGCATCCCCTAATTCAATCTCTAAAATACTCTCTTTTTCCAGAGCTTGTATAAATTCTCTTGGCACGAACTTGCTATAAGCATGATGGATTTGAGAAAGTTGCAGTTGTGTTTTAATGCGAGCCAATAATTCTTGTTGTAAGATGGGTTTGGTTAAGTAATCATTCGCACCCACTTCCAAGCCTTGGACGATATCGGAGATTTGATTTTTCGCGGTAACGAGAATAATGGGAAGTTCGTTTAAATGCCACGATTCTCGAAGTTTTTGTGCCAGTTCGTACCCAGAAATTTCGGGCATCATCACATCCAATAAAATGAGATTGGGCTGCCAGTCACTCTCAATAATTTTGATGGCTTCTGTGGCATTCATTGCCGATGCGATCGCATAGTTTTCCCTCGCTAAAAAGTTTTGCAAAACTTGCAGATTGACGGGCTCGTCATCGACAATTAAAATTTTGAACCGTTGCTCCTCTCCCTCTGTAGAACTTGAGGGAATTTTTGCGATCGGCGAGGAGGAATTAGAGTAAAGTTCGACTAAGGGAGACTGAGAACGAGGGACTCGATCGCTCTTATTTTTTCGGTTTTTATCATCGCTGTTTTCTTCTGCGATCGGTAACGTAAAGGTAAAACTCGAACCGACTCCCACTTCAGAACAAACGCTAATTTTCCCCCCATGCAATTCAACCAAATTCCTCGTGACGGCCAAGCCCAAACCCGTACCGCTATAAGTTCGAGATAGGGAACCATCTCCCTGCTCAAAGGCTTCAAAAATGCGTCTTAATTTATCTTCGGGAATGCCAATTCCCGTATCCGTTACTGTAACTGCCAAACAAGAGCCAGACTTTTTTTCTTCTGCGGTAATGGTAATTGTTCCAGAGGGAGTAAATTTAATAGCATTCCCAATTAAATTATAAAAAATTTGCTCCAAGCGACGTTCGTCAGCACGGGCGAAAGGGAAATTTTCGGGAATGCGATCGCAAACTTGCAGATTTTTCTTACCGATTAAGGTCGGCGCAACCGCTAAAACTTGTCCTAAAACTTGATGCAAATCCACCGATCGCAATTTTAATTGCAAGCTATTGCGGCGTAATTTGGCAAAATCCAAAATATCGTCGATCAAACTGGCCAAACGGCGACCGCTTTGAGCAATAATCTCAATATTTTCGCGAGTTGACTCCGTGAGATTAGCAGTTTTGCTGCCCAATAAAAATTCTGCCAGACCGATAATGCCGTGTAAGGGGGTGCGGAGTTCGTGGGAAGTATTCGCTAAAAACTCATCTTTGAGGCGATCGAGTTGTTTTAATTCTTCATTGGCATAAGTCAGCTCTGTTGTCCGTTCGGCTACGGTTTTTTCTAAGTTTAAATTGAGATTTTGCAATTGCTGGGCATAAGCTTCCAAAGAATCCATCACCTGATTGTAGCGCGAAGCAATATAACCCACCTCCGTAAACGGTTCTACCGGAATCCGCAGGCTTAAATCCTGCGTTTGTGCCTGATATTCCATCACGCGAAACAGATCGTAAAGTTCGGTTTTCGCCTGATGTTCGGAGACATTTAAACCGATTTGTTCCTCTTCTAAAGAGACTCTTAGAGGCATCATCCGGTTGAGACTCCAAAGCACGAGAAAAGTAAACCCAAATGCCCAGAAAAATGCCACGCCAACCCCCAACAATTGCACCCCGAGCTGTTGATAGCGAGTTAATCCCGTGGCTAAAATATCTGGATTGCCAAATAAAGCCACGGCGATCGTCCCCCAAACTCCGGCAGCACCGTGAATGGCAACGGCATCCACCGCATCATCCACCCGAAACCGTTCCAACCCGTACACCGCCAGCAATGCCACCGCAGCCCCCACAAAACCAATAATGGCAGCTTCTGGGGTCGTCACGGCAAAACACGGGGCGGTAATGGAGACTAAACCCGCAAGAGAACCATCAATTAAGGCTTCCACGCTAGGACTCTTCTCTTTGCGCCACTGAATTGCCCCCGCCGCCAGCATGCCACTCGCCCCTGCAACAATGGTATGGGTAATAATTCCCGGTACTTGTTCGTTAAGAGCAAGCGTACTGCCCCCGTTAAACCCAATCCAACCCAACCACAGTAAAAGCGTTCCCAAGACCGAAAAAGGTAAATTGGAACCGCCGATGCGATGGGAAGTGGTGCGAGAAAAACGACCCGATCGCGGGCCCAATACCAATAAAGCCGCCAGGGAAACCCAACCCCCAATTCCGTGAACCACCGTAGATCCGGCAAAATCGATAAATCCCATTTGTCCCAACCAACCTTGGGATGCTCCGAGGTTAATGCCATTCCAAGCCCAATGGCCGAAAAGGGGATAGATAACCCCAGAAACCAGCATGGAAATGATTAAATAAGCCTGAAATCTCAAACGTTCCGCTACGGCACCGGAAATAATTGTCGTTGCAGTGCCGCAAAACATGGCTTGGAAAAGAAAAAAGGCCGCCAGCCACGGGAAAGATTCAACCGAGAGGAAAAAACCGCGATCGCCGATCCATCCCCCCAAGGAATGACCGAACATCAAGGCATAGCCAAACGCCCAAAACAACAAAAAGGAGATGCCAAAATCAACGAGATTTTTGACAGCAACATTAATACTATTTTTGGAGCGGGTGAGTCCGGACTCGAGGCACATAAACCCCGGCTGCATCAAGAAAACCAAGCCCGCACAGCCTAACAGCCACGCGATATCTCCCATCGTTTTTAGCGCTTACTCTGGTTTAAAGTTTGCTATTACAGTATAGTCTTACGATTTGGGAAATCCGGAAATTTTGTGTCACCCTCGAGATGGGCAACGTGCCAATACTTTAAACATTGGTCATGAAAAGAATAAATCTGAAAAATTTCTGGACGATCGCCGCGATCGCCATGTTAGGGTTAATAATTCCCGTCAATCTGGCTTGGGCAAATTTTCCTTTGCTTGAAGATTGTCCCTACTGCAATTTTCAAGGAGTCAACCTCAGAGGAGTCGATGGTCGCGATAGAGCCATCAACTGGCAAGGGGTTGATTTAAGTCATGCCGACCTCTCCCAAGCCAATTTACAGGGAATCAATCTCATGGATGCCAATCTAAGTCAGGCTCGACTCATTGGTACCAATCTGCAAAATGCCAATTTAACCGGGGCTGATTTAACGGGAGCAATTTTGCAGGGAACGACCTTAAAAGGGGCAAATTTAAGCCATGCTACCCTGAATCGAGCCCGTTTGCTCGCGATCGCTCTCGAAGCCGGACAATTGCCCGATACTAACTTTAATGAGAGTCACTGGCAAAATGTTTATTTCGGCAGTGCAAACCTCCAAGGTTCAAATTTAGTGCGAGCGACTTTGCAAAACGTCGATCTCGTCGCAGCCAATTTAGCAGGAGCAGATTTAACTGAGGTGAATTTTCGGGGAGTAAAATTGAGAAATGCAAATTTATCCGGTGCAAACTTGAGTAATGCCAGTCTGAGAGGGACGAGTTTGGTAGAAGCCGATTTAACTGGGAGTCGATTGCTCGATGCCGATTTAACCGCAGCCGATCTGACCCTAGCCAATTTAACCCGAGCGGACTTGCAACAGAGTAATCTAGAAAATGCAAATCTCGATCGCGCCATTTTCCGAGAAGCCAACCTAATCGGAGTCAACCTACACCAAGCCTATTTATTGGATACTGACTTATGCAGTGTTATTATCTCTAGAGAACGACAAATTAGAAGGCTTGAAGGAGCGAGGTTCGACTGCGAGTCACAAAATTAATAATTAATAATTGCTCATTGTTCATTGTTCATTGTTCATTGATAAATGCTTAATCCGAGACTCAAAAAGTTATTCACTTATCTTCGTCCCCACTGGCAGCGCGTTGCTTTTGGCATTTTTTCTCTATTCATTGTTAATATTATCGGGGTTTATATTCCTTTATTGATTCGCGATGCGATCGATAGTCTACAAGGTGCATTAAACTTCAAGAGTATTTTAGGCTACGTGGTGCTTATTGTGGTTTTTGCCTCCATCATGTGGGTCATCCGCATGACTTCGAGAGTGACCATGTTTGGGGTTGGCCGTCAAGTCGAATTCGACCTCAAACAACGAATTTTTCAACATTTATTAAAACTACAACCTGCTTATTTTGCCGTCAATTCAATTGGCGATCTGATGAATCGCGCTACTAGCGATGTCGATAATATTCGCCGCTTGTTGGGTTTTGCAGTTTTGAGTTTAGCCAATACAATTTTTGCCTATTGTTTTACGCTGCCCGTTATGCTCGGCATCCATGTCAAATTAACATTATTCGCCTTGGCGATTTATCCATTAATGTTAATTGCCGTGCAATTATTTAGTAATAAATTGCGGAACGAACAAAAAGACGTACAAGAAAATCTTTCCGATCTGAGTCAATTAATTCAGGAAGATATAAGCGGAATTGCTTTGATTAAAATTTATGCTCAAGAATTGAACGAACTTCTCGCTTTCAAAAGTAAAAATCGCAGTTTGCTGGAAGCGAATTTAAAATTAGCCAGAACGCGAAATCTCCTCTTTCCCATTATTGAAGGCTTGGTTTATGTTTCTTTACTCATTTTATTATGGTTGGGAACCGGAGCCATTGAAAGAGGAGAAATTTCCATCGGCGATTTTGTTGCCCTTATTATTTTTGTGGAACGATTAGTTTTTCCCACAGCCTTGCTAGGATTTACGATTACGGCCTATCAACGAGGAGAAGTGAGTATCGATCGCATCGAATCGATTTTAACGGCTTCTCCATCGATCAAAGATGAAGACGGAGCACTTGTTTTACCCCCAGAATTAGTTGAGGGCAAAATTAGCGTGCAAAATCTCAATTTCACCTATCCCGGAATGACTCGACCCGCTCTGAAAGATATTAATTTTACCATCGTCCCCGGGGAAACGATCGCGATTGTCGGGCCGATCGGTTCGGGGAAATCGACTCTTGCCAATGCCTTACCGCGCTTGTTAGATCTCGAACCCGGACAAGTCTTTTTAGATGAATACGACGTGACCAAACTGCGCTTAAAGGATCTGCGAGAAGCGATCGCTTACGTGCCTCAAGATAGTTTTCTTTTCAGTACGTTCATTAAAAATAATATTCGTTACGGCGACCCTTTAGCCGAACAATTAGAAGTCGAAGATGCCGCAAAACAGGCCCAAATTCATCCCGAAATTCTCAACTTTCCCCGTCAATACGATACCTTGGTGGGAGAGCGAGGAATTACCCTTTCAGGAGGACAGCGACAACGGGCATCCCTCGCCCGCGCTCTCATTGTTGAAGCGCCCGTGTTAATCTTAGATGATGCCCTTTCCAGTGTCGATAATCAAACCGCAACTGAAATTTTAGGACTGCTGAAGAGCGAAGTGAGCGATCGCACGGTTATCTTTATTTCTCATCAACTTTCAGCCGCAGCAACCGCCGATCGGATTTTTGTGATGAACGAGGGAGAAATCCTACAAATCGGAACCCACGGACAACTCATCGAACAACCGGGTTTATATCAACATCTTTGGCAACAACAACAATTAGAAAAAGCAGTTTTGTGAATTTGTTATTTGTTATTTGTTATTTGTTATTTGTTATTTGTTATTTGTTATTTGTTATTTGTTATTTGTTGTTTGTTATTTGTTATTTGTTATTTGTTGTTTGGAGAGTACGGCTCAAAAAAAGGAAATGGCTAGATTTCAAGATTTGACTGTTTATCAATTGTCTGAAAAACTTTCTAATACTCTTTGGTTTATTGTGCGAGATTGGGATTATTTTGCAAAAGATACTCTAGGAAAGCAACTCGTTAGATCTGCGGATAGTATTGGTGCTAACATTGCAGAGGGAAATGGGCGCTATAATTATAAAGATAATCAACGATTTATTAAAATTGCGAGAGGTTCTCTATATGAAACCCGACATTGGTTAAGATTGGCCTGCGCGCGCTCTCTACTTACTCCCGAACAAATTGACACACTCCAATCAATTATTAATGAACTTTCTCCAAAGTTAAATGCCTATCTTAATTCTCTCAAATCAGCTAACAACCAACAACCAACAACCAATAACCAATAACCAATAACCAATAACTAAAACAATGATGATTGATAAAACTTGGTATCAAAAACCCAGCAATATACCTGAAAGCGTTTCTGCTGGAGGAGTTGTTCTACGGCGAGAAGATGATACAATTTATGTGGCCTTAGTGGGAGAAGGACATCGCGATCGCTTTGTTTTGCCGAAAGGACATATCGAAACGGGAGAAACTCTCGAACAGGCTGCGCGACGAGAAATTGAAGAAGAATCCGGGTTAAAAGAGTTGGAATTACTCGCCGATTTGGGGAAGAAAGAACGACTGAATTTATTGAAGAACAAATGGAAAAAAGTCTATTATTTTTTATATCGAACGAATCAAATTCACGGTCAACCAACCGACGCGACGATTAAATATACCCTCTCTTGGTTTCCGTTAGAAAATTTACCGGAATTTTTCTGGAAAGAACAAGGAGAACTGGTTGAGTCGGCTCGTCAATTAGTACGAGAGGGAAAAATACAGGTATAGTGTTCCTTCCCATCCGCATTAAGTACATTTATACTATTTCACCCTCACCCTCTCCGTAATTTACGGGATAGATATTCGTCAATTTACTCAAGAGGATCTAGGAAATTGGCAGAGAGTCGTCAATTTTACAGACTTTATCTCTCATTCGCGAGTCGATCGCTCATCCAATTCTCTCGGGACTCACTCCCGATCGCAAGGCTCAAACCCAGATGCAGTGGGGATTTCCCCTAGCGCATTGCAACCCGCGCATAACGAATTGAGATCGTCCTCGAGCTTTCACAAGATTTTCACATTCTTTGTTTAAGGTAAAACCATAGGGTGAAAGGAATGAAGTTGCTTTTTTAACAAACATTCTGCACCTATTGACTGTTTTCTAAAGCTCTCTAGGAGAATGATGATGCAATACGACAGCTTCACTCACTTTTTATACAGTTTGGTTTCTAGAGTTGGCGAGACTTTTCGTCTGACCAAGACAAATTGGTTGCGTTTGAAAGTCGCACGCACTTCGGGTTTATTGAGTAGGGAAGAAAAGCAAATTATCGATCGCATCTTCTATGCCGTAGAGCGCAAGCGGATTATCATCGTCGAACATTCTCTATCCATGGAAAACCCATTGAGTTATCAAGAATATAAAATGCTGTGTCACAATCAACCAGCAGAGTATTTTTGTCAACTTTTCAATCGAATTATTGAAACTGAAACTTTGAGCGAAACCGAACTCACAATGCTCCAGAAAGTACGAGGATCTCGCGATCTCAATCCCGAAGAAAAACAAATCGTCAAGCGCATTTTGTATTCAATAAAACGCCAGCGCATTAAATTAGCTCGGACTTCATCAATCGCATCCTCTATGCTCTAGAGCGCAATCAGACGATCGGAGTCGAAATGTGCTCGTTCCATGAAAAACCCATTGAGTTATCAAGAATATAAAATGTTGTGCCACAATCAACCCTCGGACTATTTCTGCCAACTTTTCAGTCGAATTATTGAAACCAATAGTTTGAACGAAACCGATCTCGAGGTGCTCCAGCAAGTCCGAGAGGCTTGTAATTTGAGTCCTGAAGAAGAACAAATCGTCAAGCGTATTTTGTATTCAATTAAGCGCGGACGCATTAAATTAGTTCGGACTTCGAAGCCTTGTCTCCAGAAAGAATCGGTCAATTGAGAGACAAAATGCGATCGGATTCTCCGGACAACGCGAGAGTCGTTCTCATTCAAAACGATCGACGAGCAAGTCCCAGAAATAGTCAAGTAATGTAAATTTTTGCGACGATCGTCCGGACTCCCCCGATAATAGATTCGGACAGAAGTCGCGTTAATTTCAGATGTTCGATCGCCTTACCACTTATAAAAATCAACTCGCTGATGTTATGGCCCGCTATCGTCGGCGTGCGGATTTTCTCAGCATTCGCTTGGAAACGTCTCGGGGAACGAATATCGTTTTGCGCAGAGATAAAATAGACACTCTCAGCGAAGACGTTTCCCTAGGAGGACAGGTCAGAGCTTGTTATAAAGGGGGGTGGGGATTTGCCAGTTTTAATCGCATCGAGCATTTAAGCGATCGCGTCGAGGAAGCACTCTCGGCAGCGAAATTGGTGGGGGAAGACGAAACGATTTTAGCCCCCGTCGCTCCCATTGCGATCTCCTGCCAGCTTCCCCTCCTCGGTACCGATCCCCGTCAAGTTCCCCTGATGGAGAAGAAAAAATTGTGCGATCGCTACAATCGCATTCTCCGTCAAACCGATGAGCGCATTGCCACGACCTCCGTCAGCTATAGCGATCGCAATCAACACATTCTCCTGTTTACCTCCGAAGGGACTGCGATCGAGCAATCTTGGGCGGATCTGGAAATGCGCTTTTCTGCCACGGCGCGCAATGGGGCAACGGTACAAACAGGGCGAGAAACCACGGGATCGCGCCAAGGCTATGAAGATTTACTTCATTTGGACGAACGGGTGCGGGGGGCAGCCAAACGAGCGGTGAAATCCCTCTCTCTGCCTCCCGTTCGGGGGAATTCCTATCCGGTGGTCATCGACCCCATTTTGGGGGGTTTGTTCGTTCACGAGGCTTTCGGACACCTCTCAGAAGCCGATATGGCCTATGAAAATCCGGATTTGTTGGAGGTGATGAGCATGGGCAAGCGTTTTGGCAGCGAGGAATTACAGATTTTTGACGGTGCCGCACCGGAGGGACACCGAGGCAGTTATTACTATGACGATGAAGGCACCCCTGCAACCACGACACAGCTCATTAAAGATGGAGTTTTGGTGGGACGCTTGCACTCTCGGGAAACGGCGGGGAAATTGGGAGAAAAACCGACGGGAAACGCTCGCTGTCTCAACTATCACTATCCTCCCATCGTCCGCATGACCAACACTTGGATCGAACGGGGCAAAACTCCCGTTGCCAATTTATTTCAGGATATCAAGGAGGGGGTTTACGCTCGCAATTGGTTGGGGGGCATGACCAATGGGGAAATGTTTACCTTTAGTGCTGGGGAAGCGTGGATGATTCGCAATGGAGAACTCGCCGAACAAGTGCGAGACGTGACCCTTTCGGGGAATGTGTTTAAAACTTTAGCTAATATTGAAGCGATCGCGGATGATTTTTACTGGGATGAGTCCGGGGGATGCGGTAAGGCAGGACAAAGCGGTTTGCCCGTCGGGTGCGGTAGTCCCAGTTTGCGCATTCGCGATGTTGTTGTAGCGGGATGATAATCAGTCACCACCTCACCAGGCAGTGCTTAAGCCGGACTCAGGTTCCGGCTTAAGCACTGCCCCGAAGGGTCACCAATCACCAATCCCCCCTTCTTTTCCCCCCTTAGCAAGGGGGGTTAGGGGGGATAACCAACAACCAATAACCAATAACCAACAACAAATTATGATTGCTCTATCAGATCGCCAACTTCTAACCCCAGAACAATACCTCGAACTCGAGGAAAAAAGCGATATCAAGCATGAGTATATCGATGGAGAAATTTATGCAATGGCAGGAACGACGGATACTCATAACACGATTGCTTTAAATTTTGCGCTCCTCATTCGCGATCGCCTGCGAGGAACGGACTGTCGCGTTTATTTTGCCGATCTCAAAGCGAGGATCGAATCGCGAAACCTTTTTTATTATCCCGATCTCCTTGTAACTTGCGACTCCCGCGATCGAGAAACACCAACCTATAAACGCTTTCCCACACTCATTGTAGAAGTGCTTTCCGACAGTACCGAAGCCTTCGATCGAGGCGATAAATTTAACGACTACCAAACTTTAGACAGTTTAGAAGAATACGTTTTGGTGAATAGCAGACATCAACGCGTTGAAATCTTTAGACGCAACGAACAAGGAGGATGGATATTCCAAACCCATACCCCCACTGAAGAAACTTTTACGTTACAGAGTCTCAATTTAATTGTATCATTTTCCGATCTCTATGAAGATATTTCTCTTTAAATAGTAATTTTAAGGATTCCCCTTATTTTCTAACGGATTTCTCCACAGGAGGTATTGGATGAAAATAGATTATCTGATCGTAGGCAGTGGTTTATCCGCCCTAGTATTTGGAGCGTTGATGGCTAAGTCTGGCAAGCGGGTTCAAATCTTGGAGGCTCACGAGCATCCGGGAGGTTTTGGGCATACGTTTACTATGGCTAAAAAATATACATTTAATGCCCAACTTCATTACGTTTGGGATTGTGGAGAAGGAGGCAGCGTCAATCGGGTTCTCAAAAAGCTCGATTTAGAGCGAATCGTGACTTTCAATCAATACGATCGTAATGGATTCGATCGCATGAGAATGCCCGGTTATTCCCTCGATATTCCCTCGAGTTCCTCCGAACTCGTTCGGCGTTTGGTAACTTTATTTCCTGCTGCAACCCCTCGCTTGCGTCAATTTATTGCCGAGATACAAAGAACCAGCGAAGGGTTAAAAATCTTATCGCCTCCCCGCAGACCTGCCGATTTAGTAACCAATTTCGGCAAAGTTTTCGGGACTTTAAAATATTTGTACGCGACCCTTCAAGATGTTTTCGATCGCTTCGAGCTCCCGCAAGAAGCCCAAACCCTTTTAGCGTTACAATGGCCGGATTTTTTGTTACCACCAGAACAACTTTCTTTTTATGCTTGGGTAATTTTATTTACAGGATATCAACAAGGCGCGTTTTACCCGAGCAAACATTTTGAATTTGTCATCGACTCTTTGGTTAAAGTCATTGAAGACAATGGTGGCGAGATTTTGTATAATTATGAAGTCACTGAATTTATCCTTGCAGGGAAAACTGTGACGGGAGTTCGCGCCGTAAATCGCCTCAACCATCAGACTCGTGAATTTACCGCCGCAACGATTATCTGTAATATGGATCCGCAAAAAGCCGCCAGAGCGATCGGATGGGAAAAGTTCTCCAAAACAGTCCAGAAAAAGCTGGCTTATGATTATTCCCCCTCTAATTTTGTCGCCTACTGCGTTGTTAAAGATATCGACTTGCGAGACTATGGATTTGGCGCTTGGAATACCTTCCATACGGAACATAAAAACTTGAATGAAGCCTTTCAGCAAATGTATGAAAAGCACGACTATTCTCAGCTATCTTTTGCGATTACAACGCCGAGTTTGTTAACTCAAGAACAACGAGATTGTCCGGAAGGATGTCAAATTATCGAGTTTTTAACCGTTGCGAATTATGATTACTTTAAGCAGTTGCAAGAGAAAGATAAAAAAACTTATCGGCAGAAAAAAACAGAAATTCTCGATTCTATTCTCGATATAATGGAACGAGATTATATTCCCAATTTAAGAAAACATCTGGTTTTCAAAATTACAGGCAGTCCCACCACAAACGAGCATTTTTGTGGCTGTCCTCAAG
Organism: Spirulina sp.; assembly: GCA_051439525.1. Classification (GTDB taxonomy): domain Bacteria; phylum Cyanobacteriota; class Cyanobacteriia; order Cyanobacteriales; family Spirulinaceae; genus CCY15215. The sequence continues at coordinate 13,602 of JBFRWJ010000225.1, forward strand.
GTAATTCTTATGGTTCGAGTTTAACCCCTCAGAACATGGGAATCGGTCGGCTCGATTATCAAACTTCTTTAAATAATTTCTATTTTTGTAATGCTTCTTCAGGATATCCCGGTTTTGCGCCGACCTTTTGGACGGGGGCAATGTTATATCAAAACTTGTCGGGAGATTTAATTTTATCCAAATCAACGGTTGAATAAAACGATGAAAATCGCAATTATTGGGGGCGGAGCAAGCGGTTTAGTCACGGCATACTTGCTCGACAAACAAGGCCATCAGGTGACGCTCTTTGAAAAAGAAACGGTTTTGGGAGGACATATTCGCACGTTAAATAAAAATGTGTCACCCAATCAATCGAACTGTCAGGAAATTTTAGAATGTGGCGTTCTTGAATTTCCCGTTAAATTTTATCTCTTTCTCGACTTAATGAAAGAATTAGAAGTCGAATTAGAACCTGTCAAAATTGGCTCGGCTTTATTTTTTCAAGATGGCCGTCATTTTATGTCTGGAGGCACGATCCGCAAGAATTTTACCGGGATTCAGAGATTACTTGAATATCTGCGCCTCGATACCCTTTATGCTCGCTCGGCGGGATTGTGGGTGAAAACTCGCTTTGCAAAAATGCAGGATTTTTATAATCAGCCCATGTCCCAACCTTTAAAACGACAGTGCGTCCGGAATTGTTGGCTAAAATTGCTGACCATGTATAGTTATTCGATGCCCTTTGCAGCGATCGATGATTTTCCGGCAGAATTAGCAATTCCTGCCTTGCGAGAATATGTTTTTGTGAGTTGGGTGCGCGTTAAAGGTGGGGTGTATTCTTATGTCGAAAAAATTCTCGATCGCTTTCGGGGTAAGATTTGGCTCGAGGCTAAAATTAAGGAAATTTCTCGTACCATCGATTCGGTCGATATTCGGCTCTCGGATGGCGTAACTCAGAGCTTTGATAAGGTTGTTTTTGCAACGCCTCCCGATTGCGTTCTCTCGTTATTATCCGATCCAACCGAGGCAGAAATCAAACGGTTTTCTCGTTGGCAGGCAAATTATGCGAAAACCATTATCCATTGCGAGACTTCAATGTACGATCGCTATGGCATTAAAAATTTTTCGGAATTTGACTTTTTTCAAACGAACAAAAGTTGGGGATATAATGCCTATCTCAATCAGCTTTGCGGCATTTCCTCCCCTCAACAATACAGCCTTGCCTTTCACCTCGAGCATTTGCTTCCTCCAGACAAAATGATTCATATTCAAGAACATCACACGCCCTTCTATACGACTGCTGCTTTTGAGTATAGAGACGAAATTGCAGCAACGAATGGGGAAAATCATACTTACCATGCAGGCGCTTACTTGGGAGATGGTCTGCATGAAGGGGCGATCGTTGCCGCGCTTCGAGTTGCTCAATTATTGGCTTAAATATCCCGCGATCGCGTAACACAACCTTAGAGAAACATGAAGCACGAGCAGAAAAGATTAAATCCTAGTTCGACTTCGTTGGCAAAATTAGCGATCGCCAACGTTCTCTCCAATTTAACCATTCCCTTAGCCAGTTTTTCTAATATTGCTTTTTTGGGTCATTTAAGCAATACTAATCATCTCAGTGGCGTTGCGTTAGTCTTAGCCTTATTTGATAGTCTCTTTTACAGTTGCAGTTTCCTGCGCATCAGTACGACAAGTCTGACCGCTCGGGCAATGGATCGAGATCCGACACGAGACTTATATCCAATTGTCTTGAGAAATAGCGCCATTGCGTTAATCTTAGGACTCATCATTTTGGGACTAAAAGTTCCTTTGGAACAATTAGGTTTATCCCTCCTGAAAACGACTCCCGATATCGAAGCAATTAGTCGGACTTACTTAGAAATTCGCATTTGGGCAGTCCCGGCAACTTTATTGAATTTTGTTCTCGTGGGATGGTTATTGGGTCAAGGAAAAAGCGATCGCGTCTTAGGGCTGACTGTTGTTATTAACAGTCTCAAAATTGGGTTGGATTATCTCTTGATCTTGAAGTTAGGATTAGCGAGTGCAGGGGCTGGCTGGTCGGTGGTAATTAGTCAATATGTTATGTTAGGTTTGGGATTAATCGTAACCGGATTGACTTTATCGCTCAAAGATATCGATCTCAGAAACATTAAGATATTCGATCCGGCTGGGTTCAGTTCTTTAGTGACCTTAAATGGAAATATTTTAGTTCGTTCTTGGGTTAAGATGATAGTTCTCTTAGTCTTTACTAAGGTAGGAACGACATTGGGGCCGAAGATTTTAACGGAAAATGCTTTAGTGTTGGAAGTTCTCCTCTTGGCTCTGTTTTTGTTTGAGGGTCTGGGGTATGCGGTGGAAACCCTGACGGGTTTATTTGAAGGGAAGGGAAGATTAGAGGACTTTTTCCCTCAGTTACAGTTCGCTTTTATCGGTAGTTTTTTACTCGGGATAGGGATTGCAGCGACTGTTTGGATACGACCGCAACAGATATTTAGTTTGTTAACCGATCGGGTAGAATTGTTGCAGGATATGGGTCAATATACCCCATGGCTCGCCGTTCTTTTGGGGTTCACCTCGATCGCATCAATTCAAGAGTCCTATTTTTTTGGACGAGCTGCGGGTGATGTAGTTCGTAACGCGAATCTTTTCAGTGCTTTTCTCGGTTTTCTCCCCATTGCGATCGCGGCTTTAATCTTACAGGATAATCGCGTGCTGTGGCTGGCAATGATTGTTTCGGGACTCTTACAAACCCTTATCTTTACCCTGCAATTTAATAGAGATCGGCTTCGAGATAGTGACTCCCTGCTTTGAAGATTTTCCGACGAGGAATTTGTAGAAATTCTCGAACCTCCTTTAAGGAATTCCCCAAGTAGCGATCCCATTCAAAACAGATCAGAGATTTTGCCCTCAATCCTTGTTCAAAGCATTCAAGAATCATATCACGAAATAGGAATTCATCCTCAGACGCATCTTTTGATAAGGGCAATAGATCGCGATCGAGTTGGTCGAGATAATCATCGACTGAGATTTCCCCTGCCAAGAATCCCTGTTTAAAAGATACATACATCAACTCTTCGCATAGCCCATCGTACTGCTTTACAATCAAGGGAATATCTTGCACCCTCGGCTCGATCGCGACTCGTCGATAGGCATTAGCAAGATCGGCGATAATGGGAATGGTTTCTAAAAGACGAGATTGAGCCAATCGAAACGCAATTACGCAGTATTCTTCACTAAACACGAGCCGATCTCGTGCATCCTGTAATGGATCGTCAAACACGAGATAGCCTCCATCCCATCCATAATGATAAATTTCCGATACGATATGATAAAAGTCATGAGTCTGACGAATTAATCGCATGAGCCAAGTCACTTCTGAATCGGTAGGTAGCGGATCTTTATCAAAGTCGTAAAACTTGGCATCAAATCGGTATTGAACGTAAGCTCCTCCCAAAGTATCCGCAGGAAAATGAGCGAGATCTCGAGGGGCAAAGGGCTTCATCAGATAGCGTCGATCGCATAAACGGTCTATGTTTGTTAAAGCAAGAGGTTGAGGATTCGGTATCGAGAGCCAATCGCGATCGTATTGCTGTTCAAAGGATGATTCGAGTCCCAGTTTTTGCCGAAGTTCATCAACTTTTTGTCCCAGTTGACTAAAAGGTGTCACCATAAAGGTAGAGCCATCGGGATTAATTTGCGATCTCCCGGAAAACTGCCGAGCTTCTCTCAAATACATTTGCTTTAGATCGGTCACTCTCATTCCTCACTCAACCTTAGCTAGCTTACTTCTCGATTAATTTTGCGGCCATTCTTTTTAGATTCTCTTTATAAAGTATATTCTCCAAAATTATAATGACTGATAAAAACCAACAAACTTATCAAGCTGCCAGTATTGTTTGGCACTATACACAACTTAGTCTACTGCAAGCAGCAGAAAAGACAATTCTCGATCGCTTCAAAGCGCAATTGCCGACTCTAAAAATGTTAGATATTGGCATTGGAGGAGGAAGGACGACGCAACACTTTGCTCCCCTCGTTGCAGAATATACGGGCATCGATTACTCTGCTGCAATGATTGCCGCTTGTCGGCAAAGATTTGCTAATTTTTCTCACCCCCTGACCCTAGAAGTCGGCGACGCAAGAAATAGGAGGTTTGCCGATAATTCCTTTGATTTTATTTTGTTTAGTTTTAATGGTATTGACTATGTTTCTCATGGCGATCGCTTACAAATTCTGCAAGAAATACGACGGGTGGGAAAATCGGGTTGTTATGTTTTCTTTTCCAGTCACAATCTTCAGAGTATGGCAAGAATGTTTGATTATAAAACGCGGATGAGTTGGAATCCTTTTCAGACCTATGTTAATTTGGTAATGTTGGCACTGCTGAAATTATTTAATCCTTCCATTAACCGCGATCGTCTCAAAACGGCCAGCCATCTAACCATTAGAGACGAATCCCACAATTTTCGCCTGCAAACTTATTATATCCGACCCGAAGCACAGGTTAAACAATTAGAATCTAACTTTAATAATATTGAAATCTACTCATGGAAAACAGGAAGAAAAATACGAGATACAAGGAATCCCTCTGTCAATTCCGATCTGTGGCTTTATTATTTTTGTGGAGTTAAATAAAAGAGACTTAGATGATCGCGCAAAAGATAAGCATTAAAAATATAGATATATAAGTGATCTAAATCACAATTGAAAGTGTTGGCAAATCCATTGCACCTGAATTAAAATTTTAAGTCAGGAAACGACTCAACTAGGAAGAACATTCCATGAAACTTGGCGCAAACTTGACACTCTTCACTTTGATAACTGTGGTTGCTGTTGCCGCACAACCTGCAAAAGCTGGAACACTTAACCTTGACTGGACAAGTACCTTGGAATCCAGTACAAACGTAACAGATGCCACTAATGTATTGGGCGCTCCTGATGGATCGACAGCAAGGTTTTTGAGTGAGTTTCCCACCACCGGAACCTTCTCTGGATTTGGTGACGGCAGTATCTCGCAGACTGACTCGAGTAGCCTTGCTACCTTGCTCGGCATCTCAGAAGCTACATTATCTGAGGCAGATTTCATCGCATTTGAACATAATGGGACTGCAAATGCAGCGTTTGAATCCGCAACATGGACGTTTGATGACGGCTCGAATTCAATTCAAATCTTTCATGATTTTAACAACCCATCGACCAACAATGGTATTGTAGCTTTGGGAAATATCGCCAATGAAGATTACGCGGATTTTTTTGGCTTCACCAATCCTTTTCCCGGAGGCGATAATCCCTTCCTGCTCTTTGATTTAGATGGTCTCGATCTCGCATCTGACGACTTTACCGTAACAATCAATGCAACAGGGTCGGGAAATACTAGCCCCGATATCGATTCAATGGGTATCATTGTGGCAGTTCCCGAACCCTCATTTGTTGGTGTTTTCTCACTTGGTGCGTTCATCTTTGGAGTTCGCTCTGCGATCGCGCGAAGAAAGAAGCGCTTAACACAAACCTAAGTGTTTCTTTCCTCTTGAGTCAGCAGCAGTGCAGGCAACTTTTTCAAGAGTTGTTTTTGCCCTTCCTACCTTAATTTTAGTGCGATCGCACCTAATAATAAGGCGCGATCGCAAGTCGCTAAGGAAGTAATAATTTATGACATTCGATTTAGACAAATTGTTTGAATATTGCAAAAAAGCAATCGAGGATTTTTCTCAAAATCATCAAGAAGAAACTTTTTACGGTTTTGCAATTGATGCAAATCTTCTGTGTTTTAATTCTCTCGAACAACTAACCAAAACATTGAATGAATGTCGATCGCAATGGGAAAAAAGACACAAATATATTGAGAAATGGGAGGATCTAACCGAATTAAAAGACAATACAGGAGATTGGTGCTATCAAGGTTTTGCTGAAATGGATGACGAAGTGGGATTTGACCTTAATGCTTACAACGAACACTATAATTTGAATGATGAGGAGCAGAAAAATAGCGAATATGGATTAGCAATGGATCGGCTTGTCGAAATGCTCAAATGCTCTGATGTTTTCGAGAATCTAAAAACAACAGAAGATTTTTATGCGATTCGTATCGAACACAATTATTAAAGGTAAGAATTACATCGAGTCCGTTTAATCTTTCTCTTTTTTCTACCTCTTAAAATTGCTCAAACGTGAAACAATCTTTTTCTGTCCGTCACTGGCAATGTAAAGTTTTGTAAAAAATCTGCTCTAAATTTCCCAAAATCTCCGCGATCGCCTCGAGAGAGATATAACAGCCTATCTCTCGAACTGGTTATGAAAAACATCCTGCACGGAATTTACCACACAATCTTTTGGTTGTGGAATTTGGTTTTTCTCCTCGTCGTCTATGTCGGGATTTTACCCGAAATCGGCGTTCCCCTCACTCAAGCTGTCCTGAATGGGGAAATCGAACAAGAATTTCTCGTCACTTTTCTTGCTCTGCTTCTCATCCCTCTGATTTGTACGATTATCGGCTGGATGCGCTTTCGCAAGCGTCCTCTCGAACTGATCCGCTTATTTTATGGGGTAGAAGCACCCTTCTTTCTCCTCTGTATTATTCGCTTCTTTGTTCTGCGAGAACTGACTCCCGCCAGTACCCTTTTCATCGGGACGACGATCGCTTGCAGTTTGGCGTTTGGGGGAGAATTATTATTCGGATATTTTGGCGCATTCGGCGATCGCCATCAATCCCTAAAAATGCTCGCGCAACCTTTATCTTGGCTGCAAATTGCCTTACACGGTTTAATGCTTTTTGCCGGATTGTATGTCGGTATTTTACTCCTTTTTTATGTCACTCCTTTTGCTGTCGCGATCGCAGAAGAAATTATCTCTTTACGCTGGTTCGGTGAATTATGGTATAACCTCACCCATTACTTCTTTACTACTTTGTGGACGATTCCCACATTTGCGATTTTCTTTGGTCTTTCGGCGATGCTTTTTCTGGTAATGCCTTCAACCTTTGCCGCATTATATCTGCATTCGGGACAGCGCATTTTAAGAACCGCGATCGCGCGTCAAGGACGCATTCTAACTCTCTCTATTGTCTTAGGAGTTTTAACCGCATGGACATCAATTTTTATTGCCCTATCCCAACAACCACAACTGCAAGCCTTTAAATTATTAGAAAATCCTGCGTCTACGGATTCTCAACGTCAAACTCTCTTACAACAGTCCGAAACAATTCGCGAGGGTTTACTCAATGCGTATCTTTCATCCTATCGCTATTTAAGCACCCATAAAGATAGCAATCTGATTGCTGCCATGTATCGAGAAACCTTCGATCTATCTGAACCCGTTCTCCTTAACTTACAGAGTTTTCATAACTTCCTCATTTCGCCATTTCTCTATCAAGG
>JBFRWJ010000226.1:0-12066 GCA_051439525.1 Spirulina sp.
TGGTTAATTGCCCCATCACTAAGATTTTTAAACTCCAATGCGCAATGACAAATTCGTTCCCAAATAGACCCAAGATCGGTTTTGCCAAGAGGAGTAAAAAAAAAGAAATAATTAATGACGGCCATAAAATCCATAGAGACGATGCGGAAACCACCTGTTGCAATCCTTCAGAATCCTTTTGAGTATAGAGGCTGGTAAAGGTAGGCGCGACGACTAAATTAACCGTTGCGAGCATAAAGCTAACCCACAATGCCGTACTCGCGGCAGCGTTATAAATCCCCGCAATTTCGGTTCCAATTAAAGAGCCTACCATAATCACGTCAACTTGTCTGAGAATTTCTCGAAAGGCACGATGCAGTAACAATGGCAGTGCCACTCCCAACCACTGACGATAGACATAAACACTCGATACTGAAGCGATTTCAGGCGCATAACCCAACCAAATAAATACGAGTTGAAACAGCACGACACCGAATAAAGTTGCAATAGCGATATCAATCATGGGAAGGCTAGCGATGTTTCGATCTCCCTGTTGGACGAGGATAAACCCACCCACTAAGAGTAAAATCGGCCACAGCACTTTTGACGGCCCGTAAGCGAGCAGCAAACTTTTCGCTCCCCTGCCCATATCTTCTTGGAGTTGCAGGAGCGAGATGAGGGGGATCAGCCAGACACCAATGGCAAGGACTGGGGCATAAGTGGGTTGATAATAGCGATCGATGAGAGAAAACCCTATCGTTCCCGCGATCGCGACGATGAGACCGGAAGCGAGGGTAAATTGCCAGCCGCTCAATAATACTCCTCGCATTTGTTCCCATTCTTCTCGCACTCGATATTCTGACACAAAGCGCAGTACGGCACGGGGCAATCCCAGTCCCGTGGGAATGGCTAATGTCAAACACCAAGCCATGGTATAGGCATAAAGTCCGTACTCAACTTTTCCCATCCAACGCGCGAGGCAAATTTGAACGAGGTAGGTTAGGAGAACCCCAGCGATTTGAAGAAAGAGGGCAAGAATGGTATCTCGACCCAAATTTCTGAGAGCCATGTTTGATGGCGGACTCGAGGCTAGATTCTTTTCCATAGACGAGTTATTGATGCTTGAAAAGCCAACCTAAGTTAGATGCGATCGAAGTATACAGCGTGCAGGTAAGCACGATTGCTCCTTACAGGCAAGTTATACCGCATTTAAGAGGGATTAAACAAAAGCAGGAGATATTAATGGTAGGATGACGTTCGACAACAGGGAAATTTTAACGATTGTCCCAAAGTTTGATTTTTCGATGCGCGATCGGTGTATTTCTTAGTATTTTCCAAGCTCTCCCGCAAGGTTGATAGTAGAGTTGCCAAATACTTTTATAGTCTCGTTCCCCCGGAATTCCGACAGTCAGTTGCTCTCGCTGGGTAGGAATATAGATCGTTCCAAATAGATAATCCCAAAACGAAAAGATTACGGCAAAATTTTTATCGATATGAGTTTCTTTTTGACTGTGATGGATTTGGTGCATCGCCGGACTGGAAAAAATATGCTCTAAATACCAACCATAGGAAATCCAGATGTGAGAATGGCGGAAATTAATCGTAAAATCAAATAAGAAAATAAATATCAGAGTTCCGCCAATAGTCAAGGTTTCAATGTGATTGTTTGTCATGTAATTAAAACCTCCCAAATAGATGCCTAGGAACAAAGTTCTAATTGGGTTTTTGAAGGCAACTTCGATGGGATGGTCGCGGAATCCCGTTATCGGAGTCAATCCTTCGGCAATGTGATGAACCTTATGAAATTCCCAGAGTAGAGGAACTTTATGAAGCCAATAATGGACTAAAAAAGTACCAAAGTCATAGATAGCAACGCTAAAAAAAGCATGGCCGAGAACGAGCAAAAGGCTGCTTTCTATTTGAAAGTCGGTGACTCCAAAGGTTGACTCGAGTACTTGCTGGCAAACCATCGCACTCGAGGCTGCTATTGACAGTCCCGCTAAATTAATTGCAATTTTTAATAAGCCGTTGATGGCGTAACACTGCCAGTCCAAACTTGCCGAATGGGAGGTATATAAAGACTTGGGAAAAGTGTAGTCCCAGAAGTTTCCCCAAGAGCGATCGCTCGGATTCCCTCGAGATAGCCAGTAACTGCACATCGCTATCCCGAAAAAGCCGAGAACATAAAACCAGGCAAGACGGCTGTGCAGATCGAACAGAGGGAAAAATAAGAGAAGTAACGACTGCAACCAAGAAGGCAAGGTTGCGAACAAATGTTCGCCAATATTCCACATAGTATTTTCGAGGTTGAGAAAAAGAAGCCGAGCAAACATTCCCAAAAAAGAATGAATTGCTTAAACAGAAAACTCAAAAACAAATGTTTTTACTTTACTCTATCATAAAATATTCTCCTTCTTTATCTATCAATTCATGTCGGTAATCCGAAAAGATGATAATTTCTAAGGAGTTATCAGAAAGAAACAACCGATGAAAAAACAAATTCTAGCGGTGATACTCGGTCTTATCCTTGCTTGGGCAGGATTTGCTCCTGCTGCGACTGCTGCTTATGATGAAAATAGCTTGCAGCAATTGTTAGAATCTCGTGTCTGTTCTGGGTGTCACTTAGTTGGAGTTGACTTAGCCGAGTCGAACTTGGTTGGAGCTGACCTAAGTGGCAGCGATCTGCGCGTGGCAAACTTAAATAACAGTAAATTATCCGAAGGATTCTTTCACCTAACAAACTTCAGTGGAGGGTATTTGAAAAATACCGATCTGAGCAATGCCGATCTGAGTGATGCTTACTTGCGTTTGGCTGACTTGCGTCGTGCTAACTTGAGCGGCTCCGATCTCAGTGGTGCTTATTTTCGTTTGGCAGACCTAAGCGGTTCTAACTTGAGTCATACAAATTTAAGGAATACCAACTTTAGCGGTGCCGATCTCAGTGGTGCTAACTTGAGTCAGTCAAAATTCTGCCACACTCTCATGCCCAATGGCATCGAAAAAAATGATAACTGCTAAAATCTTTCAACGGCCGACAACACAACTAGATCTGAATTTCTGTCACGATCGCGATCGTTAAAAACCCCAGATGTTGTATATTTTATTAAGAATTGCGTTTGGGGTGAAAAAATTGTCGCCGATCTCGAGTTTAACCTTGGATTGCACCCGTGCTAGCCTCTACAATATTGTCTAGAGGACTCACAATTGGGCAAGGGGCTCTACTCGAACGTGGAGATAGTTTTACAACATCTACTGATCCTGTTGCGGCAGCACACCAAAGCATCTGAAAGTCAATGCCGCCATGTTGCCGCACGCATTACTGACGAGGTGCAGCGCATCTGCAATGAGAGCCAGCGCATTCAAGCTTCGGGAGAAATCGAAAATTGGGGGAAAACCCTTGCCAATCATCGCTTTAAACAATGCCTACGCTATTATAAACTCGGTTCGGCCCGGGGGAGAGTAGAACTGCAAAGCCTCCTCAGTGCGATGGTTTACCGCTATATTTCCCCTCTCCATGGCTCTTCGACCTATCAAGGGCGCATTATCCTCATCGAAGATTTCCTGCAAGGATTTTACGTCGAAGCCCTCCATAATTTTCGTAAAGAAACCAAACTTCCCCTGACCTATTCCCCGCGATCGCTTCTCGAACTGGCAGAATACATGGCCTTTTGCGAGCGCTATGCCAAACGGCGCATTTCCTTACCCGGTCGTCGCAGCCAACAATTGATTATTTTGCGAGCGCAAACGTTTTCCAAAAAACAGCCTCCCGAAACCACCGTCGATATGGATCGCGCCGCCGAAGGAAGCACCTCCGACTCGTCCGATCGCGGCGATCCCATCGTGCAGCAACTCCGCACCCTCTTCGCCAATAATGACAATAATCCCGGCGATACCAATTTGCGAGATACCGTGATCGAAGAAGTCATCCAATATCTGGAAAGTCGCAAGCAGAGGGATTGTGCCGATTATTTCATTCTCCGCTTGCAAGATCTGACCGCCAGTGAGATCGACGGGATTTTAGGGTTAACCCCTCGAGAGCGGGACTATCTCCAGCAGCGCTTTCGCTATCACTTAATTCGCTTTGCCCTTTCCCATCGTTGGGAACTCGTCCATCAATGGCTCGAAGCGGATCTCGATCGCAATTTGGGATTAACCGCCCGAGAATGGCAAAGCTTTCAAAATCAATTAACTCCCCAGCAACAACAAATCCTGCAACTCAAGCGTCAAGGCATGGCGATCGCAGAAATTGCCAGCGCGATCGAATTAACGCAGACGCGAACGGAAAAGCAATGGTATAAATTACTCGAACTCGCTTGGGAGATTCGCAATCGTTCTGTATCCTGATCGGGGGCATCGGTCGATGAATAATGAAATGAATCAAAACTGGGACTCGTTATACAGTCAATTTCTCAGTTGGCTCAACCCGGAGTCCGAACATCCATCCTCCTTAGAAACCAGCGAGGAATCCCAATTCCCAGAACGCGATCACTCGACGCGGGAGTGGGATAGAGAATCGCTAGATCCCTTGGACTGGGAGGAAGAAGAGGTAAATTGGGCATCTTCCACTTTTGACGAATCCACGCAAACCCCTCAATCTTTCGCTATGGGAGAATCCATCGTGCAAAAACGCTTTCAAGCGCTGTTGCGGCGCAAACTCCAGACAGAGATCGAACGCAACCCCCCCCTCTTTCCGTGGGAAACGGAACTCACCGAATACGAACCCGATTATACTGACGAAACGGTGGCGGAAATGTTGCCTTCGCGTCGGTTATGGTTGCCTCAAGTGGCAGCATTGATGCCTTTTTCTCTACCCGATCGCGTCCTTTCGGTTCTTCTCGATACCTGTACCGAGGCCATGGGGTTAGTTCGCCCCCAAAATGCCAAAATGGTCAATGCAGTCAAGGCAGTATTTCCCGAATATACTCGCCAGCTCAATGATATGGCAGGCCGCATTCGCCTCTCTCCCATTTTTGCCCACAGTCGCTTGTCTTACGAAGAGCAACAGCGACAGCGACAAAAATTGGTAAAAATTTTACCGGGAACTTACGACGAGGCGACCTTGGAACAACAAATGGCGATTTCGCTGTTAGTGGCGAAGGAAATTTTAGAAACCTTATCTCTCACTCTTTCCCCTCGCCAAACGCGCATCGAACGACTTTGGGAAACTACCCTCGGCACTGTCAGATTTTTAGTCGATTACGATCCTCGCGATCGCGATCGCGAGGATTTATTCAGTCTCATCCCCTTGCGCGTCAGGGTGCAGTTACCCAAAGGGGGGAGTTTAACGTTACAGGCCGATCGAGAATCCATTACGGCACAACGAACTTATGCAGGGTATTTAACCGTTGAATTATCGGATTGGCAAGCAGGGCAGCAATATTTACTCGAGGTGCGATTGAACGATCCCGGACAGATGCCGTTGAAGTTCGCGATCGTTTGTCAGTGACATCCTCCTGCACCAAATCAAAGATTATGGTGCAGGCTTCCCAATCTCACGACTGGGCATTTCTGGTTACTCCCTGTCTTGGTGCGCGTTCCCTAGGCGAGGAAACCTCGCCGGGGTCGCACCGCTCATGGGATTTCGGCACTTGGCTAGACAGGTTTTCACCTGTCCCCGCTAGATCGCCTGCACAGACAGTTTCTTTTCCTCCCAGTCCGGGAGTCCCTATTAACTGAAGGCCTCGATTTCGGATGACCAAACCACTGGTAATGTCGCGGTCGGTCGTAAAACCGCAGTGAGGGCATTCATGCACCCGGACGGACAAATCTTTTTCGACTCTTCCGCCACACCGAGGACATTCTTGAGACGTTCCTCGACTATCAACTTCAGCAAAATATTTTCCCCGTTTCCAACAAACATACTTGACAATACTTCGGAATTGACCGAAAGCAGCGTCAAGCATTTGTTTGCCTAAAAAGCCCTTGGCATTGATGCGGAAATCTAAATCTTCCATGAAGACCATATCCGCTTCATTACAAAGAATATGAGCCTGTTGGTAGTGAAAATCTTTGCGCGTATTGTCGATTTTGTGGTGCAGTTTCGCCACTTTAATTCGGGCTTTTTCGTAATTCTTAGAACCTTTTTGCTTCCGACTTAATCTGCATTGCAGTAATCTCAACTTGCTTTGCATTTCTGCCAAAAACTTAGGCGCTCTTACGAGTTTGCCATCACTGGTTGCGAGAAATTTTTCGAGTCCGACATCAACTCCAACGGCGTGTCCTTTGATGAGTTAGTCTTTACAGAAACGGGAAAACACCTTGACGATCTGCAATTGGCAATTCTAAAAGGTGTTCTCAAAGGTCATGTGAAAGATGAGGGATATGAACTCTGGAAAATCTTATCAGAAATTTTAGGAGAAGACTTAAACAAGTTTAATTTTCGTGCAACTATTGAAAGATTAGGTATTACCAACTCGATTCTTTTTGAAAATAGCGGTAGTATTCGAGATATTAACTTTTGTCCTCCTTCGCCTGAAAATAAAAATATATCTGAAATTGAAAATTTAGACGATGTTGATACAGAAAATTCTACTCAATTTGCAAATAATGAAAGCAAAGCCGTTGACAATTTACAACACGAAATTCAATTAAGAAACATCCCAAAATTAGTAAAATTAGGATTGACTGCCGAACAAATTGCCGAAGCGCTGGATTTACCGTTAACTGAAGTTCAACAGGAAATAAGGTAAATTGATTTTTGCGATCGCGCTCCTACCATTTAATAATATTCTCAAAAGCGAAAAACTGCAAAAAGTGCTGCATTCTCCAAGTGAGTTAGAAGATCGGGATGTGCTGGCTATCATTAATTAAAAATTAATTAACGCGATCGCCTGCTCCTTCGATCTTGTAAAATTGAAATAGTTGTTAATTTTGCCATCTCCTACCATGCTCGAAATTCACAAAAATTACGTTCTCGACGAAAACCAAAAAGCGATCGCGGTACAAATTCCCATCGCCGAATTTGAAAAAATTGAAGAAATCCTTGAAGATGAAGCACTGTATCGTGCCATGATGGAAACTGAAGGCGAACCTACTCTAAGTTTAGAAGAAGCGATCGCTGCGCTGGAGGAAGAGTGAAAACTGAATACCGTTCTAGTTTTATCAAAGATTTAAAAGCCCTTAAAAGTGCGCCAAGTTATAAAACAATTAGAAGAGTTGCATTACGAGATATTCCTCAATGCAATTCTCAAGAAGAAATTAGAAATTTGAAAAAGGTGAAGGGAAAAGCCAATGCTTACCGTATCAGAGTTGGAGATTATCGGATTGGCGTGTTTATCCAAAAAGATACGATTACTTTTGCTAGAGTGTTGCATCGACGAGAAATGTATCGTCACTTTTTCTGATAGCCTTTTGTGAGTTGTTGGAGATGCGATCGCTTGGACTTTATTTCGCTTTAGCTCTCTGAAAGGAACTGTAGTCTATTTTTCGGGAATTGGGGTAATCTACTTGCCGACTCATCTTCCTGTCGATTCTCCTCATCGCTTCTCGTTGTCCCCGCGATCGCTCCGCCCTGAAAATAAAAAAAAAATTTGACACGAGCCTTCACGAGTGAGATAAGTTGTGTTAATCTTATATTAAGGGTTTCCAAGATTTCCTACACTCGTTTGCAGTGCTGGGCAAGATGAGAAAAAATAACCCATAACTGCACTCGGGAAGACGAATTTCTGTCTTGCCTGGAGTGGTTACAAAAAGATGTAGTTCTTTCAGAGGGATTGGTGAGAGAGTTTTAGTTCTGCCTGACTTAATTCTAATAAACTTAAGCTAATTAATTTAGGTTTATTAGATAAAGTGGGATTTTAAATTCTCAGAAATAAAAGTTAAGGTCAAAAGTTTTCTCTCCTGTTCGGATGAACTCTTGAGAAATACATCTAAGCAGATATCTCGAGTAGATATCTGGGTTGTGGGTTAGGAGGGTTAAGGCAAAAACCGAGAACAAAGGTATCTCTCTGTTTGGATCTACTTTTGATCTCGATTTGCCTCGATTAACTCTGCATATTAGTTTTGCACTCGGCTCGGGTAGGATTCAAAGAACGCATGATGGAAGAGGTGCATTGCGCCTACAGCCCAAATCTGCATGAGTTGAAGATTCGGAGAAGATCGGATCGACATCAATGTAGAAATGTAGAAGTTGGGAAGAGGAGCGAACTGGAGGCGTAATTTCAGTTTCCCGCGATCGGTTTCTGGCTAGATTCTTTCGAGCAGAACTTAAAAGTGGTTTCGCGATCTATTAGACGTGCCATAAGGGTTTTCCTCTTGATATCATTTTTGTGATACTGACTGAGGGAATCCAGAAGTACGCACTTTGCAAAGACACACTTTAGAGTGAAAGTCTTAGAGTGAAGGTCGCAAACCCAAAGATCGCAAAACTAAAACAAGCAGGGTCAAAGAAGCCGTTTCGCGTTGGTTTGGAGGTGGGTTTATGATGATTCTCTTGGTAGCGACAGGCTACTTGTTACTGGTTTATTGTTTATTAGCGCTGGCCGGACGCAAGAATAAAACCGAACGGCCAGCACCGCGCCGGATAGAATCCGGGGGGTAAAAATCCCGGATTATTCAAACTGAGTTTTATAAGTCTACCGAATTCAGAGGCATTGATGCAAGTCGTGCGGATGAAAGGTAGACTTTTTCTACGTCAGGGCTTTCTGGCAGCCATTGTCGGGACAATTGAGAAAAATATTGCGGATCGCCACTGACGCAAAAACGCGTCGGACGTTTCCCTCGGACATTCTCCAATCCCAACAGTTTGAGTTCTCGAACTGCCGCCTTGGCCACATGATAAGCCGGATTAATCAAACGAACTCGAGGGGGTAAAATGGTTTTCAAAACAGGAGCCAGATGGGGATAGTGAGTACAACCATATATTAAAGTATCGATTTGATGGTCGAGCAACGGCTGAAGATAGCGCATTGCCACTTGATGCGTATAAGGATCGCCAATGCGATTTTGTTCGATGAGAGGAACAAACTCCGGACAACCCACCTGCCAGACGCGAACTTGGGGATCGATTTCTAAAAGGGCTCGAGGATAGGCGTTACTTGTCACCGTCGCCGGCGTTGCGATCGCGCCGATGCGCTGGCCTTGTCGGACGGCAGCCCGCGCTCCGGGTAAAATTAAACCGAGAATGGGAAAATTGAAGAGGGATCGCACTTCATCCAACGCAAGAGCAGAACTGGTATTACAAGCCATAATTACCATTTTGACCCCCACGCCTTCCATCCAAGTTAAAATTTCTCGGACAAATTGGAGAATTTCTGCCTTCGATCGCGTTCCATAGGGCAACCTTGCCGTATCTCCAAAATAAAGAATCGATTCTCCGGGTAAGTGTCGGTAAAGTTCATTGAGAACGGTTAACCCCCCCACACCACTATCAAAAACGCCAATGCACTTGTCTTGGAGTTCGTTCATATTCAAATATTATCGGTTATTGGTTATTGGTTCTTGGTTATTGGTTATTGGTTCTTGGTTATGAGTTATTGGTTCTTGGTTATTGGTTCTTGGATAACAGGCGATAGTTAAACAACAAACAACAAACAACGAACAACAAACAACAAACAACGAACAACAAACAACAAACAACGAACAACAAATAACAAACAACAAATAACAAATTAGCGCCGAGTTGCGCGAATGTAGTCGAGAATTCCCTCCGCGATCGCCCTAGCCATCTGCGATCGGAATGCAGAAGTTCTCAAGCGAGGTGCATCGTAGCGCCCGGTCACAAAACCTACCTCTACCAGTGCCGAGGGCATGGAGGTATGACGCAGCACGTAAAATCTTGCTCGTTTAACACCTCGATTGCCAATGCGAATATTGCGGAGAATTCGCGACTGAATGGCGCTGGCCAAACGCCGTCCCGAATAAGAATAGTAGAAGGTTTCTACACCATTGACATCGGGGCGGCGCATGCTAATGGCATTGGCATGAATGCTCACAAAAATATCAGAACGAGCGCGATTCGCCATTGTCGCGCGTCCCGCCAAACTCACAAAATAATCGCGATTGCGCGTCATCGCCACCTGCACGCCATTTTGTTGCAGAATGCGAGCCACCTCTAAAGAAATGGGCAAAACGACATCTTTTTCCCGCAATCCGCCAATCCCGATCGCTCCGGGATCTCTGCCGCCATGGCCCGGATCGATGGTCACTAAAACGCGACCGTTAATGCGACGAGGTGGGGTCGTCGTTCTCGGTTGCCTCGGTCTTCGGGAGGTTGTGGGACGTGGTAGAGAACGACGGGGGGTGCTCGTGCGAGGCGTTGTCGATCGTGGCGGCGGGACGGGACGGGACGGAACGGGAGTCGAAGCGATAGGTTCGCGACGCAGCTCGAGGGCGAGGAGAGTAGAACTCAGTTCGTTGAGTTCTCCCGCCACAATGCCGCGATCGGGTTTTAACGTGATTTCCACCGTTTGCTGGCGATCGTGCTGGCGCAGGCGCATCTCGGTAATGGGACCGTTAGCCCGCAATTGGGGACCGCGAACTCCTTCTGCTAAGCGAGCATTGGGAATCGTAATCACATAAACTTCCGCATCGCCATCCCAATGAACCGAACCGCGAACTTTGCCATTCGCGCGAATGTAGAGCTGATTGCCCAATCCCCAATCCACCGAACGAATCATAATCAGGCGATCGCTTTGAGCGATCGCTGTTGGTGATTCTACCGCAGCTTCGCTTTGAGCTCTGTTGTCCGGGGGATCGGCGAGAACGGGACGATCTCTCGACTCGGATCGAGAACTGCGATCGGGCGTTTCCAGATCGGGGGTTTCAGTGAGAACGAGATTATTAACGAACTCGGGCTGGAGACTTTCGCGAGGTCGTAAATTTTCGCTGCGAACCTCAGCCCCCTCCATCGGCACGATCGCCAGTCCGTTGCGACCTAAAGCCGCATTCCAATCCGGGTGTTCCCCTGTAGTTTCGAGGGTAATTCTCGCTTTGGGAGGAGAAGCACTGAGTTGGGCAAAAGCCACCCGATTGACCCCCAGACGCTCCACTGCAAAAGAGCGAGAGACCAGATCGTTAGGGAGAAGGATGCCTTCGAGCTCGATCTCCACTTGTCGGATATCTTCCCCTCGACCGACACTGACGCGACCGGTTCGGGCATCCTCCAAGCGCACGAAAAACCCATTGCGGGTACTTTGAAAGCGCTGGCCATCGCCTTTGCTCAAAGCCGGGGTAGGCATTGGCCTTGGGGTCGGAACATCGGCGATGGGGGTCAGTTCCGGCGCAAAAGCCGGGGAGACGATCCGTTCGGGGTTCGGCAATTGTACCGACCATTGGGTTGCCGATGACCCCGTAAAACTGACTTCTCGGGGATCGAGGGTATAACCGGGAGCGAGTTCGATAATCAAACGCGCCGAAGCAGGAGTCTCCTGCCTCACCTGCACCGCAGCGATCGCGCCACCGATGCGCTGGGGAGTCAAGGGCCGATCCAACTGAACTCCCGGCAAATCGATCTCCAAGCGCGTGGGATTATCGACAAGTTGGGCGCTTGGTCGCACGTCGCTATCCGTGGTAAAAACCAAGCGATTCTGAGAAGAATCGAAGCGCCAAAACAAAAGCCGGGCGGCTTCTGCGGGAGAGCAAGAGAGCAAAACGCTCAATAGGCTAAGGAGTAACCAATATTTTCTCAAAATCCTCTTTCCTCACCAAGGAACGACGAACGAGGGCGTGTTACCAATTCGCAATTTGCAACAGGTTGATTGGATAGGGCGAATGGGATTCGCCATCCCTCAACCTCAACAGAGCGATTGGATAGGGCGAATGGGATTCGCCATCCCTCGCTCTCAATTGACAGTTTGCAATTTGGCGTTAGGCTTCAGAAGATTCTTCTGAAATGGCTTGCGGTTCTTGAAAAACGACCCGCAATAAAGGCGGTGCGATAAAGGTAGTCGTAATCACCATCATAATGATAGCCGCCTCTGTTGCTGATGACAGTGCGCCACTCGCCGCACCGACCCCAGCAAATACCAATCCTACTTCGCCTCGAGGGATCATGCCCACACCAATCGCCAATTTTTTCAAATCGGGCTGGCCGACAACGGTAAATCCCGTAACTACTTTACCCAGAATTGCCACGACAATCAGGAAGGC